>CANPYG010000051.1 GCA_947588205.1 uncultured Acetatifactor sp.
GATCCTCCAGGTACTCCGGTCCCTTTACCATGGAAACAATTCCCGCCAAAAGCGCGCACAGGCTGACTACGACCAATATGACGTACAGAAGACTCTTTAAAATCCTTCCCATTCCTTTCCTCCACCTCGGCACAATATATGGATGAACCCACGCCGCCCCCTAAAAAAGGCTATTATCCCCCGATTTCCCTTCGGAACCCGGCTAGACACTCCTCCAGAAAAAAGCGCTGTACCCGGGCAGCTCGCTTCCTCCGCCGAAGTCGTGTGTCATGCCGCTGATAAGGTCCACCGCCGTTGTGCAGCCCGCATCGAAATGGGCGGTATAGGGCGCGCTATCCGCATTGATGGCAACAAGCACCCGCGCATCGTCCGACCGCCGTTCAAAGATGCATTGTCTGTTGGTCAGGAGCACGGAACGGAATGCGCCATAATTTAGGGCAGAAGAAGCTTTTTTTGCCCTGACCAGCTTTTCCAGCCAGTCGCACAGTCCGTTCCACTGCGGCGCATCAAAGCAGGGGCGCAGCGCCGGGTCTCCCTGGGACTTCTCCCCCTGGGCGCCCCATTCGCTGCCATAATAAATACAGGGAATCCCCGGCATTCCAAAGGCAAGGGCATAGATCAAGGGCAGATGCTTATGCTCGTTCAAAATACTCGCCGCCCTGGTCACATCATGGTTGTCCACAAAGGTGAGAAGGTGTTTTCCCTTATAGAGCGTCCAGTTCTCCGGGCCAAACTGGCGCATCAGGGAATGCACGATCTCAAACAGATTCATGCTGTTCAGGCTGCTGTAGAGCCCCTTGTAGCACTCGTAATTCGTCACCGAATGAAGCATCTCATCGTTCATCAGACGACGATAATCCCCGTGCAGCATTTCGCCCAGCAGATAAAAATCCTTTTTCAGCCCGTCACAGAAGCTCCTCAGCCTTCTGACAAAGCTCTCGTCCAGACTGTACGCCACATCCAGGCGAAGACCGTCAATCCCGAACTGCTCTACCCAGAAGCGGACGCTTTCAAGAAGATATTGTACCACCTGCTCATTCCTCAGGTTTAGCTTCACCAGGTCATAATTGCCTTCCCAGCCTTCATACCACAAACCGTCATTGTAAGGAGAATTTCCTCCCAGGTCGATGCGGTAGAACCAGTCCAGGTACCCGGACCGCTCTCTGTTATGCAGCACATCCAGGAAAGGACCGAAGCCTCTCCCGACATGATTGAAGACTCCGTCCAGCACAACCCGGATGCCATTCTCATGAAGACAATCGCAAACCTGTTTGAAATCTTCATTGGTACCCAGCCGCACATCGATCCTCCGGTAATCCCTGGTGTTGTAGCCATGCGTATCCGATTCAAATACAGGGGAAAAGTAAATTGCATTGATCCCCAGCCGCCTCATATGGGGAATCCAATCCTTCACCTTCAGGATCCTGTGCTCCAGCCTGCCGTCATTGGCGTAAGGAGCGCCGCAGAATCCTAACGGATAAATCTGATAAAAAACGCTTTCATAAGCCCACATCGTTTCTCTCCCTTGCTTATTTCTTTTTTTCACTCTGGCCAAACGATTACTATCATACAGCCTCTGGCTTCCCCTGTAAATGGATTATCCTGCCATCCCAATTCACATAATCCCTTCACATAAATCCTTCACATAATCTCTTCACATAAATCCTCATACCTTACAGGTTTTCCTGCACAAGCCTCTTTAAAAAAACTTGAGCCTCTTAAAACAGGTGTAAAAGCCCCCTCATCCGCACGCTCCGGAAAATCCGATAAATACACCGTTTCCACAGAGTTATCCACAATTTAATCCCCTAAAGATTCTCTTCCTCAAAAAGAATCTCAAGGCAAAATCTGCATAAAATCCATCATTTTAAAGCTGCGCGGCAACATTTGTTCGGAATACATAATTTTATCCTTTATCTCCCTAAAACACTTATAGCCAGGAATCCCAGAAACGTTCCACACGCTTTGCCACGCTGTCCACCGTCACCACCTCAAAGGATTCCCACTCCCTGGGAAACATCTTCTGATAGGCAAACTGCAGAAAGCGTTCGTCTAAGAGGGCTATAATACCCACATCCTCCGTCGTTCTGATCACACGCCCCGCCGCCTGCAGCACCTTATTCATCCCGGGATAGCGATAGGAATAATCAAAGCCGTTTTCCCCGCACTCGTTAAAGTGCGTTTTCAACAGCTCCCTCTCATTGCACACCTGGGGAATTCCCGTTCCCACTACGATCACCCCGATCAGTCTGTCATTTTTCAGGTCGATTCCTTCGCTGAAAATACCTCCCAGCACACAAAAGCCGATCAGAATATGTTCTTCCTCATCCACCTGAAAACGTCCCAAAAAATCCTCCCTCTCCTGTTCGTCCATAAAATCCATCTGCAGAAGACATTCCTTTTCTTCTCCGGCATAATACTCCTGATAGATATCATAAACATTCTGCATAAAAGAGTAAGACGGGAAAAACACCATGTAATTTCCATGGCGGTTTTTTACGATCTCATCGATATATCGGGCGATTTTGAAAAACTCCCCTTCTGAACGCCTGGTGTATTTGCTGGTCACATCGCTGGCGATCAGGATCGCACGCTTCTTTGGCGAAAACACGGATTTCGCATAAACCTCATAATCCTCGCTTTCCCCGCCCAGAAGCCCTTTATAATACTGTATGGGAAGAAATGTGGCGGAAAACAGGACAGAACTCCTTCCCCTCCGCATACACTCCTTCAGATTGACGGATGGATTTACACAGAAAAGCTTGACCAGAAAGCTGCCGTCCTGGTTCAGCTGAGTATATTTCACATAATTTTCATCTACACGCTCATAGATATCCAGGAAATGGCTGACCTTGAAATAAAAATCCAGTATCTGCTCCCGAATTTCCAGGCTTTCCTCCTCCTGCTCGTCCAGATAATCGTCCATTGCGGAATGCAGCCAAAGCAAAGACTGTACAAGGGAATCAATCTCCGTTACTATCTGGCATTCCTCACAATCCCGCTTCAGGGCAAGCATCTCTCTGTTGCAGCGCTCCAACTGCTTCTGCATGCGCGCGGCATGTCCCTTCCGGACCAGGATACTTCTGTATCCCCTGCCCTCCTTCCGGCGTTCGTGCGCCAGGTCTCCTTCCCCGGGGCTTTCCTCCCGGTCCTCAGGCGCCGGGCCTCCTTCCCCGGGGCTTTCCTCCTGAAGCGTTCCTCCCGAATCCTCCTTCTCCTGCGCGCTGTCCTTCCCCAGGATCCTGCCCAGTTCCCGCTTCAGTTCCAGGAATTCCTCCTTTACCAAGGACGCGCTGTACATCTCCCTTCCCCGCTCAAGAAGATTATGGGCCTCGTCGATAAGAAAGATATAATTACCGTCCGAACTATCGCCAAAGAAGCGGCGCAGATACACATGGGGATCGAACAGGTAATTATAATCGCAGATAACGCCGTCCGCAAACAAACTCATATCCAGACACATTTCAAAGGGACAGACAGTATACTTTCTCGCATACAACTCCACCTTATCCCGTGAAAAGCTGTCCTCATGGACCAGGAAATCATACATGGCGTCATTGATCCGGTCATAATGCCCCTTTGCATAAGGACAATATTCCGGATTGCATTCCGCCTGCTCCATAAAACAAATCTTCTCCTTTGCGGTCAGCACCACACTTTTAAAATGCAGTCCCCTATCCCTCAGGATCCGAAAGGTATCCTCTGCCACAGTCCGGGTGATCGTCTTTGCAGTCAGATAAAAAATCTTATCCCCCATGCCCTTTTCCATGGCTTTTACAGCCGGGAAAACTGTGGAGATCGTCTTTCCCACACCGGTAGGCGCCTCCAGGAACAGCTTCCTCCTGTGATAAATGGTCTGATAAACATACTTGACCAGTTCCCTCTGCCCTTCTCTGTAGGGGAAGGGAAATTCCAGACGGCGGATGGACTCCGCCCTCACCTGCCGCCATTCCCAGTCATAATCCGCCCATCTGCGGTACTCCTCGATCAGCCAGCCGAACCACCCCTCCAAAGCCGACATACTGTGTTCTTCATAAAAGTAACGGATATCCTCCGATTCTATGTTGCAATAGGTCATGCGCACCTTCATCTGCCCCAGATTTTCCCTGACGCCATACATATAAGCATAGCACCTTGCCTGTGCAAGATGCACCAGCGAAGGCTCCTTCATCCTGGACACATCGCGATAAGTTCCCTTGATCTCATCAATCACACTCACTCCGGAATCCGTAAATATCCCGTCCGCCCGGCCTTCCACCACCAGGTCATACTTTTCGGTGTGGGCAACATATTTTAGTGTCACCTCCGCCTGGTAATCTCCGCCCATACGCTTCTGGATCATGCGGTGAATCCGACTTCCTTCCTGCATGGCATCCTCTGCTACCCCGGCATGACGATTATCTATATCGCCCTGACGTAGCAAAAATTCCACCAGACCCCGAACCGATATCCGAATCTCCTCCATACCCTTACTGCCTTTCCTTAAAATACCGCAAATCTACGGCTCTGAAAACCAAAAAACTCCCTACATAAGATAGAACCCTATCTTATACAGGGAGCCTGAACTGCCAAATCAATGGGGCGGCCGTCTAAAGACGGCGAATCAACTGGCAATTGTATATTTCTTCAACAACTCTTCCAGCTCTGCGTTATATCCCTGATAGGATACCGTCAGAGGTCTGGAAAAATCCAGCCCGTACACTCCAAGAAACGACTTGGCATCTACAATATATCTGTTGTAAAAGATATCAATGTCAAAATCACAATGGGAAGTTACATTTACAAAATTCTGGACTTCATCCGGTGTAAGCCTGATCGTCCTTTGCATAAAAATCCTTCCTTTCAAATGCATTTTTCTAAAGTATCACCTGAAATCAGCTATTTAAACCAGGAATTCAGGTTAGTTAGAATTATACACGATTCCGGATATTTGTAAAGACTCCATTTCTACAAAAAATGACAGATTTTTCTCCTTTTTCTGCTCTTTTTTTACATTTTCAGGCTTCCTCCTGGTCATTTCCGCACAGCATGTATATTTTTCCTACCCCTCCTCCTTCGCCCCGCTGACGATATGATAATACGCCCCGGAGGTCAGCCGGTAGACCACTACATAAAATAGTCCGAACACCAGAAAGCACCCGATTGTGACCAGTATCTCCAGTTCCGGATGATCCAGGGCAAAAAGTTTCAGCAGTCTCCTGATGAGCAGGAAGGCAAACGACAGATGTACTCCCGCCGTGACTAAGGGCAGGAAAAAAACGGTCAGGATCTGGGAATTGATGCTTTTGCGGATCTCCCTTTTCGTCATCCCGACATTCTGCATGATCTCAAACCGCGCCTGGTCCTCATAGCCTTCCGAAATCTGTTTATAATAAATGATCAGAACCGCGGCGAAAAGGAACACGATCCCCAAGAGCACCCCCAGGAAAAACAAACCGCCGTACAGGGAATAAAAACCTTCTCTTTCCCACGCCGAGCTTTCACACAGGATTTTGAACTGAAGCTCCGATGCCAGCTTACCGACACGCTCCCTGAGCTGCTGGTAGATCTCCGTCTGGGTATCATTATCGGCATCCAGGTCAAATCCGTAATTCCAGAAATAAGTCGCCGCCGAAGCCCCTCCTTCCAGGATCCTGCCCTGAAGGACCTTCATGCTGCTTTCAAAATCCGGCAGGACAATGTAAATGGTGGGAATGATCTGCATGGCATCCACCCCATTCCCCACAAACTGTTTCAGATTTTTCTTAATCTGGAAGGTTCCCAGCTCGGGCACCGTGATAAAATCCCAGCCATATCCCCTTTTGGTGGTATAGACCAGCGCCTCTCCGCCCGCAAGGGTTTCCGACGCATTGCACAGAGCGTTGTAATCTTCCAGGGACACCAGAAATACCTGCCAGGTTTCCGCGAAGGAAACTGAGCCGTACTGTCCATCATCTAATACGAGCTCTCCGTCCATCAGGAAACAACCGTTCATATCGCCCAGGGTATAGTCCTGAATATCCCTTTTTTCTACATGATAATCCTCGAGCACCTCATCCACAGCCTTGTAAAGGCTGTCGAGCTTCGCTTCCCCAAGGGGCTCCGTGCTGCCGGCCTGAAAAACGATATTGCGGGGATACCTGTTGCGCAGGGTATCCTCCCCGCCGATATAAAGGCTCATGGTCGAGGACAGCATCACCAGCACCATGGTACACAGGATACAGATGGACGCAAGACCGGCGCCGTTGCGCTTCATCCTGTAAACCATGGAGGAGATCGAGACGAAATGATTGGTTCTGTAATAATACTTTTTCTTTTTCTGAAGAAGCCTGCAAAACGTGACGGAACCTGCGATAAACAGCAGGTAGGTCGCCAGGATCACCATCACCACCGCCGCAAAAAAGACCGGGATCGCCTCAAGGGGATTCTCATTCACAGCGGCGAGATAATAGGCGCATCCTAACAGGACAATGCCCGTTAAGGCATACAGGTAATTCGCCCGGGGCGGCTTCTCCCCCACATTTTCACTGCGGATAAGCTCAATTGGATTTGAAATCCGCATTTTCCACAGGGAGCGCAGGGCAATCAGCAGAAATATCAGGGCAAATACCTTAACAGTCAAAAATATCGACGTCGGGCTTACCTTAAGTGTGAAGGTGATCTCTCCCTGAAGAATATTGACCATGAAAAGCTCCGCGGTCTTAGAAAAGACAATGCCTGCAGCAAGCCCGCAGACCAAAGAAAGGACCGCGGTGATCAGGCTTTCCCAGAGCAGAAGGTGCGTCAGGTTCCATTTCCCCATCCCCAGAATATTGTACAGGCCGAATTCCTTCTGCCTTCTACGGATCAGGAAGGAATTCGTATAGAAAAGAAAAATCGCGGAAAAAATCCCCAGCACATATACCCCGAATCCCAGAATCTCCTGCATGATGTCCCCGCCCTTTACCGAGGCCATGGCATCTCCCTCCGCCAGAAATACCATGATATAAAACATCATAATCATGCCGCTGCAGGTCAGAAGATAGGGCAGATAGAGCCTGCGGTTCTTGCGGATGCCGCTGCACGCGAGCCTTGGATAAAAGAGATGCCTCATATCAGCTCACCGCCTGTCCCTTTGCCGGTTCCCGATCCCGTTGTGAGAATGGTCAGGGTATCCGTGATTTTGGTATACAGCTCCTCATTGCTGCTGTTCCCCCGGTAAATCTGATGGAAAACCTCCCC
Source organism: uncultured Acetatifactor sp. (assembly GCA_947588205.1). GTDB lineage: Bacteria > Bacillota > Clostridia > Lachnospirales > Lachnospiraceae > Acetatifactor. Next base: position 7,201 of record CANPYG010000051.1, read on the forward strand.
GTCACGGATGAACAGCACCCTGCCCGCATGGCTTGCCGCCTTTACCGAATGTGTCACCATGAGGATTGTCTGACCGTCCTTGTTAATCTCCCCAAAAAGCCGCAAAAGCTCGTCCGTAGCCTTCGAATCCAGGGCGCCCGTGGGCTCGTCTGCAAGGATCAGCTTCGGATGCGTGATCAGCGCGCGCGCCACTGCAGCCCTCTGCTTCTGCCCGCCGGAGACCTCATAAGGATATTTTTTCAAAATATCCGAGATATTCAGCTTTGCGGCGATGGGAACCAGACGTTCACGCATCTCTTCATAACGCTTTCCGGCAAGCACCAACGGCAGATAAATGTTATCCTCCAGGGTAAAGGTATCCAGCAGGTTAAAATCCTGGAACACAAAGCCAAGGTTATCCCTGCGGAACGCGGACACGGCGGATTCCTTGATCTTAAACAGATCCCAGGTATCCAGCCTGACGCTCCCTCCCGTAGGGCGGTCCAGCGCCGCAAGTATGTTTAAAAGCGTTGTCTTGCCGGAACCGGACTCGCCCATAATGGCGACATACTCCCCCTTTTCCACTGTAAAATTCACGTTTTTCAACGCTTCCACCCTGTTGCCCCCGAAACGGGTGGTGTAGGTCTTCTTAAGACCGGATACTTCCAATATACTCATTTTATACTCCATCCTTTCCGCGACGGTTCCGTATGCGCGTCTTACCGTGATCCGATGCGCCTCTTCCCGACCGGTACGCCTTCAGTCACGCCCTACGTCTTCACATCGCCTGATGGCGCTATTTTATCAAAAAGGAGAAATAGAACGCCATGGAATCGCCTTACATTTCTCCCGAAAATTCTTACATTTTTGTTAGAAATCAAAGCTTTTGCGTTCCACCCTCTTATAATCAGTCCACCCTTTGACCATCCCTTTCCCTTTCCCTGTGCCTTCCCTACTCCTTATTCATTTTCCTCTGCCCTAAGTCGATGGTGATCGTCGTTCCTTCTCCGGGCACGGACGCTGCGGTGATAGTATGTCCCAGATTTTCGCAGATTCTTCTGCACAGATACAGGCCGATGCCGCTTGCCCTTTTATCGCTTCTTCCGTTATAGCCGGTATATCCTTTTTCAAAAATACGGGGCAGATCCTGGGAAGCGATCCCTATTCCGGTATCCTGTATACATACAGCCGCTTCTCCCCGTCTGTATATCCGGATCGTTCCTGCCTCCGTATATTTCAAAGCATTGGAAAGCACCTGTTCTATAACGAAGCCAAGCCACTTTTCATCCGTAACGGCCCTTATCTGCGTAGGGGTGAATTCCAACCCGATTTTTCTGCCGATAAACCAGCCGGCAAACCTTTTAATGGACTGCCTGATCACATCGTCCAGATCCTGTTCCTTCAACACATAATCCGTAGACTGGGCGTTGAGCCTAAGATATGCCAGGACCATTTCCACATACTGCTCGATCCGGAGCAGATCCTCCGACACAATCCTGGAAAGCTGGGAATCCTCGTTCTGCAGGTTCAGCCTCATGGAGGCGATGGGTGTCTTGATCTGGTGCGCCCAGAGAGTATAGTAATCCACCATTTCAAAGAATTTCATGTTCATACGATCTTGTGTCTGCAGCTGCCCCTCCTTAAGCTTTTCCACCAGCTTCCGATAATCATCACCCTCCCAGGAAGAGCATTCCGGGAAATTCTCCATCATCGCGGGGGGAAGTTGGGCTAACTGCCCTATCCGACAGTGCTTGCGCCATGCGCGGTAAAAATTCAGGCAAAAAAACAGCAGCCCGAAAAGGAAACACAAAAAAGCCGGATAGATTACCGCGTCCACCGGCAAATGGTACAGCGCAAAGGTGCATAAAAAGATTGAGAAGAAGAAAATACAGAGTCCTGCGCCCTGCTTATGATAACTCATATAAAGGAATAGGAAATCCTTCTTACTCCCTGTCCACAGGGTTCTCATCCGCTCTGCTTCCTGTGCACTTTTTTCCTGTCTTTCAGCTTTCTGCATATTTACATTCCGCATATCTGCTTCCTGCGTTTTTGCTTCCTGCATTTCTTCGCCCTGCATTTCTGCTCCCCCCTCCTTAATTATGAGGCAAAAAACATTTTCACCCGGGCGGTCACCCAGGCATCCCCTTATCCGCTCACTGGGTCTCCACCAGATATCCCACTCCAAACTTCGTCTCTATAAAATCCTCAAGTCCGGCGGCATCCAGCTTTTTACGCAGCCTGTTCACATTCACAGTCAGGGTGTTGTCGTCCACAAAGCTGTCCGTCTCCCACAGCTTCTCCATCAGGCGCTCCCTACTCACCACTTTTCCCTTATTTTCCAGCAAAGTATGAAGTATACGGTATTCATTCTTCGTGAGGGCGATCCGTTCCCCGCCATAGGTTAAGGTATTGTCCCCGGTATTTAAAAGCGCCCCCCGGTGCTCGATCACCGGCATGGAGGATGCGAAATCATAGGTCCTGCGCAGCATTGCCTGGATCTTGGCGATCAGCACACCAAAATCAAAAGGCTTTGCAATGAAGTCATCCGCGCCCATCTGCACCGCCATCACGATATTCATATTATCTGCGGCGGAGGAAATAAAAATGATCGGCACCTTGGATACCTTGCGGATCTCTCCGCACCAGTAATATCCATTATAAAACGGCAGACCGATATCCAAAAGCACAAGATGGGGCTCAAAGGCTGCGAAATCCGCCATCACATTGCGCAGATCCTGCGCGTTTCTGACCTCCATATCCCAGGCTGTGGCCTGCTGCCTGATCGCCTCAGAGATTCCCCTGTCATCTTCCACCAGCAAAATACGGTACATCCGATATTCCTCCCGTCCGTGTTCATTTCCTTCTTTTCAAAGTTTATCATAGCTTTCCGGCACATGCAAGCCCCGAAGGGCGCGGGCATGGAGGCGTCCGGGACTCGTCCGAGTCTAGCCCGAGTCTAACCCGAGTCTAGCCCGTAGTCCAAGTCGAGTCCGAGTCTGTATGCCCACAAAGTCATTCCGCGGAAACATCGGACGACAACGTTTCAAGGACTTCGTACGGAACAAAGCAGCAACCCTGGCATACTCCAAAAAAACAGCCCAGCCCTGGTCATATCCCCACAATGGCCCTGTAACTTCGAGTCTCGATAAAGGGATATGACCAGGTCTGGGCGTCGTCCGGTGTGTGTCTGACACAGATACCGGATACAGGGATTACCGGATGGAAACCACCTTATAATCCTGGTCCTCAACTGCCTTCTTCAGCACATCGTCCGCAACCTCTGCGTCCAGTGTCACCACGGCAGATCCATCTGTATGGCTGACCACAGCTTCGGTCACGCCTGCAACTGATTCGAGGCTCTTCTTCACCCTTGCTTCACAGTGTCCGCACATCATTCCTTCGATTTTCAATGTCTTTGTCATATTGCATACCTCTTCTTTCTTTATGATTTTGGTTTCCTTTGAAACGGGATCCTCCCCTGAAACGGATTTTCCCTCCAAAGATTTATCTTGGCTGTCAGAAATCATTGTATTCCTGGCAGATAAGACCGGATTCTTCAGTTTCTTATCTCTTCCCGCATCATGAATCCTAAGCAGGTTCAGGCGCAGGGCATTGGTGACCACGCAAAAGCTGGAAAGACTCATGGCAGCCGCCCCGAACATGGGATTCAACTGTAAATGGAACAGGGGGATCCACACGCCGGCTGCAAGGGGAATCCCGATCACATTGTAGAAGAACGCCCAGAACAGATTCTCGTGGATATTGCGCAGGGTTGCACGGCTTAATCGGATCGCGGCGGGTACATCGCTTAAAAGACTCTTCATCAGCACCACGTCCGCAGCGTCGATGGCGATATCCGTGCCTGCGCCGATCGCAATGCCGATATCCGCCCTGGTAAGGGCGGGAGCGTCATTGATGCCGTCCCCTACCATCGCGACCTTGCCCTTCTCCTGCAGAGAACGGATCACGTTCTCCTTTCCATCCGGGAGCACGCCTGCAATCACCTCATCCACTCCCGCCTGTGCGCCGATCGCCCTCGCGGTGCGTTCGTTATCCCCCGTCAGCATCACCACATGGATCCCCATATTCTGCAGCTCTTTTACAGCCTGGGGGCTTTCAGGCTTTATCACATCCGCCACTGCAATCAGGCCTGCCGCCTCTGCGTTCCTTGCAAAAAACAGAGGTGTCTTTCCCTCTTCAGACATCTTCACCGCCTGCCTGCGCAGGTTCTCAGAGAGAACACATCTTTCACCCACAAAGCGCTCATTGCCGCCGATCAGTGCTTTTCCCCGACAGGTTCCTGACAGCCCGTTGCCCGGAAGAGCCTGAAAATCCGAAACCTCTTCGGTTCTCCAGGCATTCAGCTTTTCAGGAGATATCCCGTCCTGCCCCCCTTCTTCCACATAGCGGATCACCGCCTTTGCCAGGGGATGTTCGCTCTTTCTCTCCAGCACGTAAGCGCAGGACAAAAGCTCTTCCCGGGATATGCCTTCTGCAGGAACCACATCCGTGACCTTGGGCTCTCCGTTTGTAATGGTTCCCGTTTTATCCAACGCCACGATCTGCGTCCTTCCTGCCGCCTCCAGGGATGCGGCAGTTTTAAATAGAATACCGCTTTTTGCACCCATTCCGTTCCCCACCATGATCGCGACAGGCGTTGCGAGCCCCAGCGCGCAGGGACAGCTGATCACCAACACGGAAATTCCCCTGGCAAGGGCGAAGCCTACGCTTTGACCTGCAAGCAGCCAGACGATCGTGGCTGCGGCGGCGATGGAAATGACGGCCGGTACGAACACGCCTGATACCTTATCTGCGACCTTGGCAATGGGGGCCTTGGTGGCGGCAGCATCGCTCACCATCTGAATGATCCGGGAGAGCGTCGTATCCTCTCCCACCCTGGCAGCCTCACAGACAAGGAAACCGGACTGGTTCACCGTTGCAGCCGAAACCAGGTCGCCTGCAGCCTTATCCACAGGAATGCTTTCACCTGTCAGGGCGGCTTCATTCACCGCACTGGTTCCTTCCAGCACAATGCCGTCTACCGGAATATTTTCCCCGGGGCGGACCACAAACCGATCGCCCTTGCGCACCTGTTCTATGGACACCGTGACCTCCTGATCCTCCCGCAGAACCGTAGCGGTTTTCGGGGCCAGCTTCATCAGACTTTTTAGCGCATCCGTGGTTTTGCCCTTTGATCTCGCTTCCAGCATCTTGCCCACAGTGATCAGCGTCAGAATGGTTCCTGCCGATTCAAAATACAGCTCGTGCATGTAGCTCATAACGCCATCCATATCCATACGCATTTCGGCATCCGTCATGGCAAACAGGGCATAGGTGCTGTAAACGAAGGCAGCGCCCGCTCCCAGCGCCACAAGCGTATCCATATTCGGCGCCCGGTGGTACAGGCCTTTAAATCCACTGATAAAGAACTTTTGGTTGATCACCATGATCGCCACGGTCAAAAGCAGCTGCAGAAGACCCATTGCCACATGATTATCCGCCAGGAAGCCGGGTACGGGCCAGCCCCACATCATATGCCCCATGGAAAAATACATTAAAATGATTAAAAATACCACCGAGGCGATAAGGCGCTTCTTTAAAAGAGGCGTCTCCCTGTCCTGAAGGGCGGACTCCTCCGCACTGCCGGACGTTCCTGCCTGCACCGCGCCGCCATCATCCGCCCGCGCTTCTAAACGGGAGCGCCTCCTGGAAGCGCCGTAGCCCGCCTGCTCAACAGCCCTGATGATTTCCGCTTCCGAAGCGGTTCCTTCCACTCCCATGGAGTTGGTGAGCAGGCTCACGGAACAAGATGTAACCCCCGGCACCTTGCTTACCGCCTTCTCCACCCTGGCGCTGCACGCCGCGCAGCTCATTCCGGTCACTGTATATTGTTCCATTTTCTACCTCCCTGCGCGCATTTGCGCACGCTAATTTCTTCTCCGCCGCATCGATCGTCTCCATCGCACCGATCATCTCCGTCACATTGGACCTTCCCTGCAGCACCAGCATCCGCCGCATTGATCGTCACAGCGTCCGCTTCTACCGCATCAGCTTCTGCAAAGTGGCGACCAGCTCATTCACAGTATCTTCTTTTCCCTCCAGAATATCCCTGGTCACGCAGGTCTTAATGTGGTTGGCAAGCAACACTTTATTAAAGCTGTTCAGGGCTGCCGTCACGGCTGCCACCTGCACCAGGATATCCGTGCAATAGGCATCCTTCTCCACCATCCCCTTAATCCCACGGACCTGTCCTTCTATCCGGTTCAGCCGATGGAGTAAATCCTTATATTCCCGATCGGTGCGCTCCTTCGTCCTAGGAGAACAGCAACAAGGGGCTGTGTTTTCAGCCTCTTCCATTTTCATATCTTTATTCTTCATTTCAATATTTTTCATCCTGATACCTCTTATCCTGATATCCCTTATCCGACATTCCTTATCCTGACATCCGTCGTCCTGATACCCTCTACCCCGATATCCCCCGACCCGTTTGACCGCACCTTCAGGTGATTCAGGAGTCTTTGTAATAATGCTCTTTTTTCGTTTCAATGGAATTATATACCCCTATGGGGTATATTGCAAGCTTATTTTTAAAAATATGAAAAAAAGTTTCCAAGGTTTCCAAGCCAGACGGATCAGGCAAATGAAACCTCCCTAAAGCGAAAGCAAAAACAGCCATGGTTGTTTTCACTACCACGGCTGCCCAATCCCTTTTCAGGATGCGTTTGCAATCCTTCCTTCAATATAGAGCTGTAAAGCTTCCCTCGCCTCATCCGGGCTGAGCCCGGCATCGTCAATCATTTCACTGACCACTCCAAGATCCTTTGTCCTCTTCTCATCATATAGAGCCTCTAATTCCTTTTTCTCGGCTTCCACCCTGGTGAGCAGTGCGGAAATCAATTCTTCCTTTGCAGCAATTTTCTCTTCTACGGGTTTTTTTTGACCTCTTGCCATAATCTGCCTCCTGATTGTCCATTTTCCAAGTAATGTGTTGCAGTATACTCTCCTACATGCAACATCCTTACTATAAGTATATGAACAAGCTTCTGGAAATATGCAAAAGCCCCTGACAATTTAAGTTGTCTTTTTCAGACTATATGATATAATTTATCCGTGACAGCAAGTACATCTGTCAAAGGTCACAAAGATTTTTATGGAGGAAAAGGGTATGGTTCTTGAACTAAAGGACATTGAGAAAAGCTTTGGGGAGAAAAAGGTTCTCAAAAAAGTGTCATTTGCCGCAGAGGGCGGTAAGGCTTTTGGCCTGCTGGGCAGAAACGGCGCCGGTAAGACCACCTCTATCCGTATTATGATGAATGTTTTCCCTTCCGACAGCGGAGAGGTGCTGTTTGACGGGAAGCCCATCGATTACGCTCAAGTGCAGTTCGGATATCTTCCGGAAGAGCGTGGGCTGTATCCGAAAAAAAAGATCATCGACCAGCTTGTCTATTTTGCGGAGCTGAAAGGGATGGGGCACAAGGAGGCCGTCTCATCAGTGGACTATTGGCTGGACCGGCTCGGCATGACCGAACACCGCAATAAGCGGTTGGATACCCTTTCCAAAGGCAACCAGCAGAAAATCCAGCTCATCACTGCCCTTGCCCATGACCCGCAGATCGTCATTTTGGACGAGCCCTTCTCCGGTCTGGATCCGGTCAACGCCATGCTTCTCAAGGATGTGGTCAGGGAGACCATCGCAAAGGGTAAGATCGTCCTGTTCTCCAGCCACCAGATGAACTACATTGAGGAATTCTGCGACAGCATCGCAATCCTGAATAGCGGGAGGATCGTCCTCTCCGGAGACCTGCATGAGATCAAGCGCAACTATCCCCGCAACCGCCTGGTGGTCCGCTCCCTGCAGATTGAAAAAATTGAGGCGGAATACGGCGGCTCCTGCGAACGCAGCGAAAACGGGGATCTGATCATCACCCTGGGAGACCCTGGGGACAAAGGCAACGCCATGAAGCGGCTTACGGAACGCTACGATATCGACGAAATCAGGGTTTATGAACCGTCACTGAACGATATCTTCGTAGAATACGCAGGAAATCAGGAATAGGGGGCAGGCGTTATGAAACAGTTTGGAAAAATATTAAAATTTGAGCTCATTGGCTATCTGAAAAACAAAATTTTTGTAGGCGTGACCGTCTTTATCGTTGCGGTGATCGCCATTGTCATGTTTTTCCCACGCGTGATGGAATTATTCGATGAAAAGCAAAGTTCCGCTGAAGGAATGACACAGGGAACCGGAGAGGAAGGTGATAACGCAGGAGAACTTCCCCTTATGCTGATCGTCTATGATAAGGAAGAAAATGCGGAACTGCTGAAGGAAGCATTCTCAGCCGCCTTTCCGGATCATCAGGTAAGGCTTGCCTCCGATCTTAAGGAGATAAAGGAACAGATCATTTCCGGTTATGCGGAGTGTGCCATTGTGCTGGAGGGCCTGACATCCTACACCTACTATGTCAACAACCTTTCCATGTATGACAGCAATACTATGGTCATCAACGAGGTGCTGCAAAATATTTACCGTATGAGCGCCATGATAGAGGGCGGCATTGCCCCGGAAACGGCGGGCGAGATTCTTTCCGCACAGATCCAGGGAACCACGGAAAGCCTGGGCAAGGACCAGATGCAGAACTTTTTCTACACCTATATCATGATCTTCGCCCTGTATATGGTCATCCTGCTTTACGGCCAGATGGTCGCCACCAATGTTGCCACCGAAAAAAGCTCCCGCGCCATGGAGCTTTTGGTCACCAGCGCCAGACCGGCTTCCATGATGTTCGGAAAGGTCATCGCATCCTGCATCGCCGGACTTCTGCAGATCATCGCGATTTTTGGCTCTGCCCTTTTATTCTTCAACCTGAATGACACTTACTGGGGAAGCAACGAGATCATAAAATCCATCTTTGACATGCCTTTGGATCTGTTTGGCTATATGCTGATATTCTTCATCCTGGGCTTCTTCATCTACGCCTTTATGTTCGGCGCCGTGGGTTCCACCGCTTCCAAGCTTGAGGACATCAATACTTCGGTGATGCCCATTACGATACTATTTATCGCAGGATTTTTCGTCGTTGTTTTCTCCATGACCAGCGGGAATACCGATACCGTCCTTATGAAGGCATGCTCCTTCATACCCTTCACCTCCCCTATGGCGATGTTCACCCGCATTGCGATGAGCACCGTTCCCTGGTACGAAATCCTGATCTCCATCGCCCTGCTGATCGGTTCCGTGTTCGGAGTAGGGGTTCTGTCAGCAAAGATTTACCGCGTAGGGGTACTTCTTTATGGAACGCCTCCGAAGATTGGGGCTATCCTGAAAGCGATCCGGAAAGCGTAAACGGTCGTTCAATCCTGTTTTCCGCCCACATGAACATACTTTAAAACAGGACACTATATACATTTTTCACAAAATCTTGATCCCTCTAGATCTCCCTGATATCATATGGCGTGATCTGGTAGACATAATAATTCAGCCAGTTGCTGTATAGGTTATTGCTGTGGGAACGCCATTGCAACAGGGGCTTCTCCCCAGGATCGTCATTCGGATAATAATTATAAGGCACATGGATGGGAAGCCCCTTGTTGAGATCCCTGTAATACTCATTGTGCAGAGTGTACCTGTCATACTCCGGATGCCCGTTGACAAATATCTTTTTCCCGTTTTCCGCCAGGGCAAGGAACACTCCCGCCACCGGGGACTCTGCCAGCACAGTGATCCCCTTACAGGCGTGGATCGCCTCTGCCGGGGTCTCAGTATGCCGGCTGTGGGGCGCCAGAAAAATATCGTCAAAGCCCCTGACCAGCGGAATCTTGCGGTTCGCCACCTTATGCTCATAAACACCGAACAGCTTTTCCGGAAGGGCTCTTTTATTGATCCCGTAATAATGATAAAAGCCTGCCTGTGCGCCCCAGCAAATATGTAATGTAGAAGTTACATGGGTCTGCGCCCAGTCCATGATCTCACAGATTTCCTCCCAGTAGTCCACTTCCTCAAAGCGGATGTCCTCCACCGGCGCGCCCGTGATGATCAGACCGTCAAATTTCTGCCCCCTGATATCGTCCAGTGTGATATAAAATTTATTCAGATGGCTTGCCGAGGTATTCAGTGAAACATGATGCTTCACGTTCATGAAGGTGACATCTATCTGTAGCGGAGTATTGGACAATGCGCGCAAAAGCTGCAGCTCCGTATCCTGTTTTATCGGCATGATATTCAGGATCAGCACCTGCAGCGGACGGATATCCTGATGCATCGCCCTGTATTCATCCATCACAAATATATTTTCATTTTCCAGGATTTCCCTTGCGGGGAGATCGCTCTGCGTTTTGATCGGCATTGTTAAGAACCCTCTTTCTATCATTTTCAACTGCTGCCATACCGGAGCACGAGCCCCTGCAGGCGGTGTCAGGTTCGATGATTTCCGCCCGTATTCCTGTTGTTCCCGCCGCCTTAAGACAATGCTTCTGCAGCCGCAGGATCTGCGCTCCCAGGATCTGCGCTCCCAGAATCTGCAGCTCCAGGATCTGCTACCCCAAGGTACTCAGACATAAACTGCTCCTCTGACACAATGGGGATATTGAGCTCTTTCGCTTTTTTATTCTTGGAGGAGGAAGAGGTGATATCGTTGTTGATCAGGCAGTCTGTTTTCGAGGTGACGCTTCCCGTCACCTTACCTCCCCTCTGCTCGATGATATCCTTCAGCTCACCTCGGCTTCCATAGTGGTTCAGGCTTCCCGTGATCACAAAGATCTTGCCCACAAGCGTCTGGCCTTCAGCGTCCACCCGGGGAGTCTCTATGGTAAGCTCCTTCATAAGGCTATCTATCTTCCTGAGATTCTCTTCGTCTCTCATGTAATCCACAAACGCGGTGGCGATCACCCCGCCTACGCCCTCGATCATGCTTAACTCCTCCACATCCGCCTTCTTCATTTTTTCAAGATCATAGTCAAAATGGCGGCAGAGCATCTTGGCGTTTGCCACTCCGATATTGGCGATCCCAAGGGCGTATATCACCCGGGGCAGGGTTGTGTTTCTCGCCTGATCCACGCTTGAAACCAGGTTCTGGTAAGATTTTTCCCCAAAACCCTCCATCTGCGTGATCTCATCCCGGTATCTGTCCAGATGGAACAGATCCGCATACTCCCTGATAAATCCCCGGTCAATGAACTTCTCCAGGGTGGCCTCGCTCAGGCCCTCTATATTCATGGCATCCCTGCTGGTAAACAGGGTGAAGGATTTGATCTTCTTTGCGGGGCAGTTTTCATTGGTACAATAAAGAGACTGCACCTCATTCACCTGACGGATCTGGGTGGCGCCTCCGCAGACGGGACAAAACGCGGGGATTTCCACGGTATCGCTCCCGGTAAGATTCTCCGCGATCTGGGGAATGATCATATTCGCCTTATAAACAGTGATGCGGTCCCCGATCCCAAGCTTTAATCCGCGCAGAATGCTGACATTGTGTACGGATGCCCTGCTCACCGTCGTTCCTTCCAGCTCCACAGGCTCAAAGATAGCCACCGGGTTGATCAGGCCAGTTCGGCTGGGGCTCCACTCGATCTCCTTAAGATGGGTCTCCCTGAGCTCATCCGCCCATTTAAAGGCGATGGAATCCCTTGGGAACTTAGCGGTGCGGCCCAGGGACTGCCCGTAAGCGATATCATCATAGGTGAGCACCAGGCCATCCGAGGGAATATCGTAATCAGCGATGCGCCGTTCAAAGGAGGCAACGGCATCCAGGATATTTCCTTCATTCACCCGAAGATAATCCACAACCTCAAAGCCCTGCTCCTTCAAAAACTGAAACTGTGCTTCCCTGGAATTATGGAAATCCATGTCCTGCGCGCTCACGAGGGTGAACGCGAACAGCTTCACGTTTCGTTCTGCAGTGATCTCATTGTTCAGCTGCCTGACAGAACCGCTGCACAGATTCCGGGGATTTTTATATTTTGCCTCCACATCCGCAATCCTGGCATTGATCTTTTCAAAATCAGAATAGCTGATCACCGCCTCGCCCCGAAGCACCAGCTCCCCTTTAAAGGAGATGCCAAGCGGCAGGTTGCGGAAGGTTCTGGCGTTGTTCGTGATCACCTCGCCGATTTCCCCATTGCCTCTTGTGACCGCCTTGGCGAGCTTCCCATCCCGGTAAGTCAGCACCACGGTCAGTCCGTCCAGCTTCCAGCTAAGCAACCCCTCATGTCCTTCCAGCCAGTCCTTAAGCTCCTCCCTGCTCTTTGTCTTTCCCAGGGAAAGCATGGGACTATCGTGTCTCTCCTTCGGCAGCTCTTCCACCGCCTCAAATCCTACGTTGACTGTAGGACTGTTCGACAGGACGATTCCGGTCTCCTTCTCAAGGGAAACCAGTTCATCATAAAGTCTGTCGTACTCAAGATTGCTCATGATCTCCCGGTCCTGGGCATAATAGGCCCGGGACGCCTCGTTCAGCGTTTCCACAAGGTATTTCATTCTACTCTTTGAATCCATCTAATGTCCTACCTCCATCCGGCGCATCAAGACCGACCTCCCGGTACAGCTCCTTAAGCTCTTCGCCCTTTACTTCCCGGTATCCTCCATAGGGAATACCCTGCAGCCGGATATTCATTACCCGTATTCTCTGTATTTTCCTCACTCTATATCCAAGCGCCTCACACATTCTGCGGATCTGCCTGTTCAGCCCCTGCGTCAGGACGATGCGGAAGGTAAACTTACCTGTCTGCTCTGTCTTACAGGGTCTCGTGGTCTGAGATAACTCCGGAAGATATATCCCCCTTTCCAGACCTTGCAGGAACTCCGGGGTAAGCTCCCTGTCCACCTTCACAATGTACTCCTTTTCATGCCGGTTGGCGCCGCGCATCATCGCCTCGATCAGGTCTCCGTCATTGGTGAGAAGCAAAAGACCCTCAGAGTCCTTATCCAGCCGCCCTGCATAGGTCACGCGCACAGGATATCTCACCAGGTCCGCCAGAATCTTCTCGGCGTGCCGGTCCTTCTGGGTGCAGACCACGCCTACCGGCTTGTAAAAGGCCAATACGACCGGTTCCTTACGTTCCCCGATCGTCCTGCCATTCACAGTAACCTCATCCCCGCCCGTAACCTGATCCCCCAATGTGCCTCTTCTTCCGTTTACGAACACCCTTCCCTGTTCGATCAGGCGGTCCGCATCCCTCCGGGAGCAGACGCCGCACTGCGCAAGATATTTATTCAGTCTTACAGATTTTATTTTTATGGATTCCATTTTTCCCTCATTCCGCCGTGATCCTGAAACAATTTGGCCGGCTGTGTCATGATGTCGGCGCTGCTTCCTGTTCTGCCCCGACGCAGGTCATCTGCTCTATCCTGCGCACGGCCGGTATTCCGTCCGATCCGTTCAAAGCCTCCCTTGCCAGCTTATCCGCCATCTCATTATAATAGATTTTTGAGTGGGCGACAACCTTTTGGAAGGAAATTTCTATACTTTCTCCCCACCTGCGCATGGCCTGGGCATATTTTTTCGTCAGATCAGTCCTGCTCTTCCAGGCGCCCGTGACCCATTTCTCAATTCCTTCATAATCGTAGCGGATCTCAATCCCCCGGAATCCGTTCACCATGGCGAAACGCACCGCAAACATCGCTCCCAGCATCTCCCCTGTCACATTCCGGAGCGCTGCGGAGCCGGGGTTGCTCCCATTGCCGCCCTCGGTATATACTCTGCCGTCCGCCAGGATGAACACACAGCCAAAGGCATATTTCCCCAGATCGTGGTTGTAGCTTCCATCCACATAGGCGAGCAGCTTTTGCGCATTTTCAGGGCGGATTTGTTCGGTATCTTCCTTTTTGCTCTGACCAGCCATAGAACCTCCATGCCTCTTGGGCAGCATGATATCGTGTGCGGATAAGTCCGACGCTTAATATCATTCTAACATACACCACGATAAAATACAAATCCCTTTCCTCAAGTTTTACCGAATCGCCCCCTGGCGGAGTGTAAGGGGCATCCTCCCATAGAAAAGGCTCCTCCACCCGGAAAAGCCCCGCCCGTTTCTTCTGCAGGCAGGGCTTTTTCTTTATGGATTTCCCTGTTCTTCCGAATACATCCCTTGAAAATGGACGATTTCCCTTTCCTGAAGATACTTTAAGGGCGCCCTGACATCCGGATCCTCTATTACGCGCAGAAGGTTTTCATACACGGTTCTTGCCTTCTGCCCCGCAGCCAGGTCTTCATACAGGTCGGCAAAGGCATCTTTTTTTGACTGGAACTCCAGCTCCGTGAAAGGAACGCCTGCCTTCGTCTGGAGCCATAGGCCTGCGGTATGGTCAATATAATACACGTCAAAGCCCGCCGTCTTCGCCTCCTCCGGCGAAAGATCCCGGGGCAACTGAAATACCATGGCACAAATGATCTCCATATGATTGATTTCCTCCGTTCCGATATCCGTACTGGCTGATGATCAGCTGCTTCAAAAGACTACAGTTTTATTTTTGACAAAAAAGGATTTTATACTCTGGCGGAAAATGTCAGGGAAATTGGTAAAGCCAAATTTTCAAAAATATATTTGTAGGTTCATCCAAAATCTGTTATACCCCGAGTTTGCCACTTGTTAACGCGAAATGGAGCCTTCTTTCGGCTCCATTTCCCTGTATATACGTGGT
>CANPYG010000052.1 GCA_947588205.1 uncultured Acetatifactor sp.
CGCCGGAGGTGGGTCGTGTGAGTCCCGTCAGCATTTTAATCGTCGTGGTCTTGCCCGCGCCGTTGACGCCCAGCAGGCTCAGCAGCTCGCCCTGCAGGACGGTGAGATTCAGAGCGTCCACGGCGGTCAGGTCTTTGTATTTTTTTGTGAGATGAATCGTTTTGATGGCGTCCATATCAGTTCCCTGCCTCTCCGCAAAAACGTGTTTTCAGACCCATGTAGGCATCGGTCAGTACCTCGCTGACGGTTTCCAACTCCCAATCGAGATAAGAGGTGGCGATCATGGATGCGACGCCATGCACGAAGATCCACATTTCCAGATGCAACAACTCCGCTTTTTCTCTGGTAAGTCCTGTGCTCTTCATGATAAGAGGGATAATCACATCCATTTCCTTCCCCGGCTCGGGCGGCTTTCCCTTACGGTCACACATGAAAAGCAGCTTAAACAGCTCTTTTTCCTCTTTGGCAAATCGGATATAGCCCATGCCGCTGGCCTTGTAGGTTGGATACTTCCCCGCAGCCATATCCTCGGCAAGGAAGCTTAAGTACAAGTCCTGCGCGGCGGACCAAACCGCTCCCTGCACTTCCTCCATGTTTTTGAACAGCCCGAAAATCGGCTTGACCGAACAGCCAAGCTCCTCCGCCAACGCCCGTACGGTGAGTCCGTCTGGACCGGCCTTGCGCGTCAGATCCAGTGCGGCGCTTGTGATCTCATCCCGTGTGAATTTGAATTTCGGCGGCATACTCATGTTCCTCCCATCATAGCGCATCTATCGTTGCGCAACCTATGTTGCTTATTATACACATTTTTTTGAAAACGTCAAGAGGGCAGGAAAAGGTTCTCCAAATTTTTTTGCAGGAAAAGGTTCACCAAATTTTTTTCCGGCTGCAATAAGTTAGAGCCGACAATCCGTGAGGGTTCTCACAATATCATCGGCTCTACGTCTGGCTCTACGATTGTTTTTCAGTTATCTTACAAAACTGACAAGCAATGCAAACTTATACATAGCGTTTTTCAATTTTCCGTCTACTTGGCACAAGTCATATTTTTG
The DNA here is from genome assembly GCA_947588205.1 of uncultured Acetatifactor sp. Taxonomy (GTDB): domain Bacteria; phylum Bacillota; class Clostridia; order Lachnospirales; family Lachnospiraceae; genus Acetatifactor. The sequence goes on from CANPYG010000052.1 coordinate 1,053, forward strand.
AGAATGTTTCCTTATGGCTCACACGCCTTACCGGGCAGCCTCTTCCCTTGCCTTACGCAGCTTATCCACTTTTTCCAGATCGAATTCCAGGACCTTTTCATATCCCATCTGTTCCGCTTTCTGCACCATTTCTTCCCACATGCGCCCATAGCCTTCTTCATCCGGCGCGTCAAGTATGTTCCAGAGGGATTCTTCTATCATCGCCTTCAGCGGTTGCCTGAGTTCCCGGATCTCCCTGGTATCCTCATATTCCGCGCCCTCCGGCGCTACATAAGCAGAAATAACAGACAGATTTCCATTCTTAATGAGATACTCCATGGCATCTCCGGCCTCCATCTGTACACACCAGTCCTCATAGACGGGATCCTCCCTGTGCCGGAATGATTCCCACAAAGTATAATTATACAGGAAGCCGGACGGACTGGTTTCAACCGTCGTCACAGGCTGCAGGCCCAAGCGGCATCTGCCTTCCTCCCAAGTACCCTCTCCCCAGCCTTCCGGGAGCTCTCGATCTGTACCTCCCGTCACGGCAGCGCCAAACTCCGTGAGCACAGGCATGCCGCCGGATACCTCCCAGGTAAGTCCCATGGGGCCGGCCGTCTTCCCAGCCGTATGCGTTCCGCTGTCCATAATGCCCTCCGCCGAATACAGCCAGCTGATAAAATCCAGGATTCGATCCGGGTTCCGGGTACCGCTGTTCACGGCTACAAAGGTACTCAGCGTACCCTTGGGATTGCATCCGTGGGAAACCGCCTCCACATCCTCCACCGGAGCCAGTTCATAGCCATTGATATTGAGGGAAGGCTCCGCATGTGCCAGCACAAGGCCGCTTTCATATTTGCGGAGCACTGCCTCTCTGTCCTGTACCCTGCTCTCTTCATCCAGAAGCCCCGCCTGATTTGCTTCCCAGAGCCAATGCATGGCCCTCATCAGAGGGTTTCCTTTTATCAGAAGAAGGTCTTCATCCAGTATTCCCACGTCCATCAAAGGATTCTGCCGGTACATGGCAAAACCGCAGGTCTCATATCCATATGCGCCGATCATGCGCGCAAGCTGTTCCAGGATATCATCCCCGGGTTCCCGGTACAGCGCAATTCCGACTTTCTCCTTCGGCGTATCATCCGACCCGGTTTTATCTGCGCCGTTCCCGCGCCCTTCCGACTCTTCCGCCGCCGCTTCCCTTGTAGCCGATTCCACAGTTTCCTCTGCAGCAGTTTCCTCTGCCGCTGCTTCCCCTTCCACAGCTTCCCCCGCCGCAGCTTCTGGTGTCGCCGCTTCTTCTGCCACAGCTTCCCCTGTGCGGTCAGGTTCTAAACCAGACTTCATGTCCGCCAGCACCTTAAGAAGCTCCTCCCGGTCTTTTATCCGGGGGTATCCTGCCTGGGCATAAGCCTCCCATTGGAGATAAATGCCGTACAGGGGAATTTCTTCTTCTCCGGGTGTCTCCACCGCCATCCGGCTGATATTTGTCGGGATCACATAGATTCCGTTCTCCGACAGTGCCTCATTCCAATACCGCAGTTGATCCTCATATTCCCAAATCTCCCTTTCTTCAAGATAAGGCTCCATATCCAGGAAAAGATTCTCCTCCATCAGGCTTTTTATCAGGTCCTCCGCCTCAGCGGGGCTGGTTGCCTCTTCCTGCCGGTAAACGATCAGATCCGCTTCCCGAAGCGCCTCCTCGTCCGCGGGATCCAGGAAATTCAGTCTGATATGGAACTTCTCCGCAAGGATTCGACCATACCAGCCTCCCTGCTCCCCCACATAATCCGAAGCGGAATCATATACATTGATCACCAGTTCCTCAGAATCCGGTTTCTTTTCTTTCCTGACACATCCGCTGCAGACAACCAGCAGTACCCCTGCCATAACCGCAACAATCAGGGAAAGGAATCTTTGTCGTTTCATTCATTTCCTCCAGATATCGGTCTGCAGATACGATATTCATCCCTCCCATACGGGCCTCCCCTATCCGCGGACCAGGTAATCTTAGAGTATAGTTTTACCTTTTAAAAGTCAATATTCTTCGGAAAATCTTAAGAAAGTTCCGTAACAGTTCAGCGCGGCTTTGTGAGTGGCACGGCTTAGTTGTTACTGAGTTCAGGCTGGGCAAAGCCGGGATTTTCTTCTTCCACAACCGGGAAGCTCACGGTCACAACGAACAAGTCCGCAATGGTTTCCAGCAAAAACTGTCCGCCGCACGCCTCGGTAAAGCTCTGGGCTATGGACAGCCCCAGACCGCTTCCGCCGTCCGTCCTGCTCTCATCCCCCCTGGTAAACCGCTCCGCGTAATTGACGCTTGACAGAAGCTCCATACGGGAAGTGTTCTTTACGCTTGCCACCGCCACCTGGCCATCCTGCTTCAAGGTCACATGGACGCGGGACCCCTCCAGGGAATATTTGATGGCGTTCTGGAAAAGATTCTGGAACACCCTGTACATCCTTTGTCCGTCCGCACGGATCATCACCGGCTCCACAGGGAGGTTCGTTCTGAAATTCACAACGCTGGACTGAATCTCTTCATCCATATCCGCAAGGGTCTGACGGATCAGCTTGCCGAAATCCAGCACTTCTATATTAACCGGCAGCTCCTTGGATGCCGCCTTGCTGATGGTGAATACATCCTGCACCATATTCTTCAGCCGCTGGGACTTTTCATCCAGTATTTTTATATAATCCTTTACATGCTCGGGCAGGTTTTCCTCCTGTTTCAAAATCTGCACATAGCTGATAATAGAGGTGAGCGGCGTCTTAAGATCGTGGGACACATTGGCGATCAGCTCCACCTTCATGCGTTCGCTCTTCATCTGCTCTTCTATTGCCGTCTCGATCCCGCTGCGGATATCCTCCAGATCAGCCATCGCCTGGTAAAGATCATGGTCGGAGGGCGGTATTTCCCCTTCGCCCGGTTCATACTTTCCATTCCTGATCTCACCAATCCGGTCAGTCAATCTCTCCAGGTCGCTGACCGTCTGTCGGTTCTTCTTCCCGATAAAGTAACAAAGCACAAGAAGCAGCAGGAAAAGGATCAGGAATACCGATATCCCTATCCATATAAATCTCCGCTGGAAATCATAAGAAAGATAGTTCCACCCGTTGATCTGAAACAGGATCACAATCAGCAGGGCAAGCAGGGAAACTCCAGGCAGCACTACGCTAAAATACAGAATGAAATTCCTACGCATCACCCTCTGGGCCAAAGGAAGCTTCAGTTCACGGATAGAGAACAGGGCGATCAGCTTCGCAGTGATCCCGTGCTTTAAAATCTCCCCCTTCTGGTAACGCAGCTCATTCACGGACAGATACAGCATCCAAAATAACAAGAGCAACGAGGATGATGCAACGGTTCTTTCCGGCCATCCATACCAGTCTCCCCGGTATATCCCGTCCGTCAGATTCCAACACCCGAACAGGATCCATAGGACGCTGATCCAAATTAATATTTTTATCTCTATCCAGAACCTTACCGTAACCTCCGAGATTATCTGCGCGGCGGCTTTTCTGCTTTTTTTCATCATGAAAGCGACAATCAGGAGCAGCAGGCTGACTGCCAGAAGGACCAACAGGAACTGCATTTTCAACATGGAGGATGTGCTGCTCTCCTGGCTCATCCAGTAAAGAGGACAGGACAGCCGATAATAGCTGCTGCCATATCTCCCTTCCGTATACTGCACCGGCTCTTTTGCCGCAGCCATGTAAATCTTAACCGACCTGTAATCCTCATCTACCGGGAAATTGGTATATCCCGGCACATACCAATCGTTTTCATCACGATAAAATCCATTTCCATAAACGTCGACCGCTTTCCCGTCCTTATAAATAGATACCTTCTGTCCGTCAAAATACAGGACAAAATTATATCCGTAAGGAACCGGGATATTCCTTCCTTCCTCAACGGCGCTGTCAAGCTGCTGCCAGTTCAACAGTTCCTCCGCCTGCCCGTCGTTCAAATTGGAATACAAAAGCTCCCCATCATTATAGATTCCGTAAAGGAGATTTTTATCCCCCCGAATAGACTCATGGTACTGCCGGGCGGCTTCCTTCCAGTCCGCTTCCAGCTGCCCGCGTTTCTTTCTGTATTCCTCTTCCTGTTCCTGCGAATAATTTCCTCTTTCCAGGTACTCCTCCCAGTTATCCTGGTACAGCCAGGAATCATCATTTGGCCAGGTATAAAATTTATAATACTGAATCGGATCGCTACTGCCATCCTGTGGACCCTCCAGAACAGTCTCCTCCTGCGATGTGGTAGCCTCCTGCGTAATGATACGTATTTTATATTCGGACCCATCGTTCCCCGGCACGTTTCCCCATATGATCCCTGAGTCCGTCACCATCGCATTGATACCGTCAAGAATATAAGCATTTCCCACAAAATGCCCGGAAATGCTGCCCCCCGTCGCCATTGTCAGAAAGATTTCCAGCTCACGGCTGATCTCTTCACGGAAAACCTCTTTATTCTGGTAATCCTCCTCCCCGGCTGCGAACAGATGATTCGTAACCGTGTCTCTCAGCTTCTGCCAGGAAAAGTCCTCCCCCCTCCATAGCCACACAATATTTAAAACACTCCCGATCAAAAGACTGATCCCCAAAAAATAAATAATAAAGCTGAGCTTAACCTTCCTTTTTTTCCATTTTGTATCCAATGCCCCACACCACCTTTATATATTCTGGCTCCTTCGGATTGATCTCCAACTTCTCCCGGATGCGCCGGATATGCACCATGACCGTATTTTCTGAAGCGAACGCTTCCTCCTCCCAGACGCGCCTGTAAATCTCTTCCGCAGGGAATATCCTGCCGAGATTGCGCATGAGCAGCTCCACGATCTTCGTCTCGGTAGCCGTCAGCTTCACAGGCTCTCCGTCCGCATAAAGGATATGCTCGTCTGTCCGCAGGGTAAGCCTCCCATTCCGGATCTCGCTCGCCTGCCGCTCCGCGTTGATATCCCCGAGACTGGTATATCTGCGCAGCTGGCTTCTCACCCTCGCCGCCAGCTCCTGGGGATTATAGGGCTTGGACACATAATCATCCGCACCCATGGACAATCCGATCACCTTGTCCGTATCCTCGCTCTTCGCGCTGAGCACGATAATGGGAATATTCTGCCGCTCCCTGATTTTCAGGATTGCCGAAAGCCCGTCCAGCTTCGGCATCATCACGTCTATGAGCACCAGATGGACCCTTCTCGTGGAAAGAATGTCCAGCGCCTGTAGCCCATCGTAGGCTTCCAGCACCTCATACCCTTCTTTCTGTAGCAAAATCCGGATCGCCTTCACGATCTCACGGTCATCATCCACGACCAGCACGCATTCATTCATAATCTTTCCTCCTGTAGCAATCCCCATTTTACGACATTATTTTTACAAAAAAGTGGTTAAGACTCTTACAAATTTCTTAAAAACGACCCGCAGTCACGTCTTTTTCCTTCATCCAGCCCGCAGCAAAAAATAAACTTTCTTATCTTGCAAAAAGGAACATTATGGGGTACAATGATTCTGCTGTGTTTTATTATAAAATAAATCCAAAACAAAAGAAAGAAGGAAATCCAATATGATCAAAATCCAAAACAAATGGATCCGCGCTGCTATTCCGGCGTTATTGCTCCACTGCAGTATTGGAACCGTATACTGCTGGTCCATCTTCAGCCAGGAGATTGCGGATTACATCGGTTTTTCCAAGGGAGCTACGGAATGGGCGTTCAGCTTCGCCATCTTCTTCCTGGGGATGTCCGCCGCCTTTCTGGGCAATATTGTGGAAAAGGACATTCATAAGTCTTCCCTGATCGCTTCCATCTGCTTCGCCGCAGGCATGGCGGGCACCGGCTTCTTCATCTGGTTCGGCGGCGCCCACCGCGGCAATGTGTTGTCCCTCATCGGAATTTATATCTGCTACGGCTTCATCATGGGCATCGGCCTCGGCACCGGTTATCTTTCCCCGGTTAAGACCCTGATGCTGTGGTTTGAAGACCGCAAGGGTCTTGCCACCGGTCTTGCAGTGGCGGGTTTCGGCGCCGCTAAAGCCATCGCAAGCCCCATCATGCAGGCTATGCTGGATTCTCTGGGAGATGGCGGCATCTATAAGATGTTCCTGATCCTGGCAGTCGTATACTTTATCATGATGTTTGTAGGACACATTCTCCTTGCCAAGCCCGAAGGCTGGCACGAACCCGCCACTACGGAAAAGGGTGCCCGCGCCATCGACGTGATCAAGGAAAAGCCCGTGACCTTCGTGGGCATCTGGTTAATGTTCTATCTGAACATCACCTGTGGCCTTGCCCTGATCTCCCAGGAGAAGATGATTATCAAGTGCATCGGTCTGGTGGGAATGGTGGGCATCCTGTCTTCCATCACCGCCATCTTCAATGCCGGCGGCCGTCTGGGCTTCTCCGCATGGGCGGATACCTTTAAGGACAGGAACTCCATTTACAAGATCATGCTGATCCTTTCCATCGCTGCCACAGGACTTGTCATCGTTACCCAGGGCATCAGCAACAGGGGCGAAAACACCTTCTTCATGATCCTGGTACTGATCCTTCTGTTTGTGGTAAACGCAGGCTACGGCGGCGGCTTCAGCAATGTGCCGACTCTGCTTTCCGACCACTATGGCATGAAGAATATCAGCGCCATCCACGGCATTACCCTTTCCGCCTGGGCCATCGCAGGACTTACCGGCAACCAGCTTTCCTCCTTCATTGTGAACCACTTTGGGGAATGGGTGCCTTTTGAACACGACGGGATCACAGAACAACTGAACCCCACAGGTTACCAGATGGTTCTGTATGTGACGCTGGTGCTCTACATCATCGCCGCCCTGTCCAGCTTCTTCATCGTTCCTGTGAACTCAAAGAAATCGAAATAAGGATTGTTTTAAGGGCTTCTGACAGCCCCGGAAAATGTGTATTTTAAACGGGATAAATGCTCCTGGGAAAGGAATCATTTATCCCGTTTTTATTTTCCGGCAAAACCTTCTGCCAGACCCTCTGCCCGGTTCATAAAACCGGCTCAGATCAGTTCCATCCGTTCAAAATACTTCATCAGGATACCCGCGCAGTTCTCAATCCCTAACGCCGAAGTATCCAGGATCATATGATAATTGTTCACATCCCCCCATACCTTACCCGTATGTTGGTTATAATAATTCGCGCGCTCCCTGTCATTTTTCTCCAGCATCTTCTTCGCCGCGTCATAAGGGATGCTTTCCTTCTGCATAATACGGTGAATCCGATCCTCCTTAGCCGCGCTGACATAGATATTAAACACATCCGGTCTGCCTTTCAGGATCTCAGAAGCGCATCTGCCCAGGATAATACAGGGCTTATCCGCAAGCCTGCGTATCAGCGCCGCCTCAGAAGCATAGCTGTCCCCTTCCATTTCATGCTCAATATAAGCCTTATCATAAACCGGAATCCCAAGCCTCTCAGATAACTCTCCGGCAATCATGCTTGCTCCCGTACCATAACGCCTGCTCATCGTAATTACCAGCTTCATTGTAAGACCTCCCTCGCATACAGCCTCGCACGCAATTTAATCATCATCGTATTCTGTCTGCGGCATTCAGGATGATAGAATCCGTTCCTCCTTCACGCCTGACTCTAGTATACTCTAATGTGCTCAAATATGCAATGAGGTCTTTTAATCTTAATGGAAAAATCGTAACAGTCCAGCAGCTTTGCCAGCCGGACAAGTCCGGCTGGCAAAGCTGCGCTTAAAGGCTTATCCTGTCAACCTCCTGATAATTATCCTTACGGTCAAAGCTGATGATCGTTCCGCCGGGGGATACGATATAGAAATAATTTCCGACATAAATTCCGCGGCAATTCCCCGCCTGATACCCCTCCTCTAACGGAAAGCTTAACAGGCTGTGGAAGGAACCGTTCTCCCAGTCAAACAGCAGATAATCGATTTGATCTCCCCCATACTTTCCGGCTTTATAGGTTTCTGTTATAAATCCGATCAGATTGGCCGTCCTGTCTACAAGAACTGTTTTATAAGCGTTCAGGGCCGGGCTGTAGCTGGCATTTTCAATCACAAGGCTATCTATAGTCTTCATTTCAACAGGATTGGAAACATCAAACATGGCAATTTTGATCCCTTCTGTCCAGCCGGTATCCGGATCTGTCTCATATCCGATCCCAAAAAGCTTACCATCCTCCCAGATATGGAGGTAATCGGAATAGCCCGTGATCTTCAGCTCCCCCAGGAGCTTCGGATGATCTTCATCCGACAGATCCACCGCAAACAAAGGATCCATATTGCGGTAGGTTACAAAATACGCGAAATCGCCGAAATACCGGGCGGCATAAATCTGTTCACCCAAGGCGATCCCTGTCAGGGAAGACTTCAAGTTAAGATTCAGGTCATAAATATAAAGGCAGTTTCCAAAATCCCCTCCATTATCGGTTGTCAAAATGCGGAAGGTATCCCCGCTCTCATTGACGGCAAAGGTATCCGTCACATATCCGCCCACGCTTCCTGCCGCAGCTGCGTTGATATATCCGTTTTCCAGGCTGAAACGGGCTATCTGCGTTGTCGTCATTCCACTATAATAATCCCTGTTATACAGGTAAACGGATTTGGAACTCACATAAACCTCCACGCTGTCGTTCAGGATCATTACCTCATCCACCGTTTTATCCGGTACATTTATGTCCATTGAGGAAACCATTAACGACTGGGCGCCCTGCCTGGGGATATAAATGTGATCCGCAGCGATGGGCTCCCCGTTTATTTGTGGCACCCATTCCGCATCCTCTTCTGCGCCGTCATAACAATACTCCCCCATGTAAAGGTTTGTGAACAGATATACGGTATCCCCTATCTTCCGGGATGTATAATAATTGCCTTCCTGGGATATCTTCCCCAGAAGCTGCGGTTTCGTCCTGTCTTCTATATCATACGTGTAGACAACGGTAAAGTAAGAGGTATTCATATAATAGTGATGCGGTTCACTGCTTTTCAACTGACTCTCCTGTTCAGAAGAAATAATAACGAGCCTGGCATCATCCACATACATCTCCAATATCTTATCCACGCTCCCGCTCTGGGAAAGATTTATGTCCCCCGCAGCAGAGAGCTTTCCCCCCTCGATATCCGTAATATGGACGATATTATTACTTACAGAATAAATATAGGAACCGTCTGTTTTCACAATATCGCTTTCATCCACGCCTTCTACCTGAACATTCGTAGTGGAATGGTCCGGCACTGACCCATTCACCGCATCCAGCGTGGCCTCCTCCGGCTCCGCTGCTTCCTCCATAACATATAAGCCGCCATCTGAAAGCGTATCCTGCTGCCAATAAGACAGCGATTGCCATATTACATCATAGACCTCCCCATAACTGGATGCCACCTGATACAGTTCACCCGCGTCCTGCTTTTTGTCACCGCTTTCGAGCTTTGCGCTGTGGAAAAACTGGGCTTCTTCCTTATCCGGGGCTTCTTCCCTATCCGGAGCTTCCGGCTGCAAAGTCGCCTCCATAACGTCTTCATTTTCCGTTGTTTTGGGTACAAGACCGTTTTGATATACTGCATATACACACCCTAAAAGCAGGGCGGCCGCGATGGCGCCGTAAATACCCGGGAGCGCCATGCGGGAAACGTGCAGACGGGAGCTCTCCCTTTCCGCAGCGCTCCTTTTTTTTGCAAAGGATGCTTCTATCAGCTTCTTTTCTACATTTTCAGGACAAATACCCTCCGGAACCTCTATGCTTTCTGCGGATTTTTGAATCCGCATTTTAAGTTCATCTTCCATATTAACCTCTTTTCTCCGCCAATCCGGTCTTACGCCGTGCCCGCTCTGTCCGCCGCTTCCCGCCTTTTTCATCAGGCGTCGCCTAACCTGGCGGCAAGCTTTTTAAGCGCCCTGCTTTCCTTCGTCCTCACTGTATTTGCGTTCATGGAAAGAATCCTGGATACCTCCTTGCTGGTATAGCCCCCGAAAACGCGCATGCTCACGATCATTCGTTCCAGACCGTCCAGCTCCATAAAGGCCCTGCGCACAAAAAGGCTCTCCGGGATCTCCTCTTCATAGGACATTTCTTCTCCAACCTCATCGATATCCACCGTTTTGCGGGCATACTCCTTCATCCTGTTTTTGCACTTGTTGGAAAGGATTCGAAACATCCAGCCCCGAAACGCCTCGGGATTGCGCAGTTTCCCTATGGAGACGAAGGCGTCCACCACTGTCTCGCTGACAGCGTCCTCCGCATCGGCAGGATTGCGCAGCGTATACAGCGCAAATCTGTATAAATCCTTATAAATGTTCTCGTATAGCTGTGCAAAAGCATGTGCGTCCCCATTTTGGGCAGATTTTACCAAATCAAGCTTCTGGTCCATTGCTTTCCTCCCGCATATCGCAGGATATACATAGATACACTGCAGTATTAAAAACCACACCTGGCCGGACAACCGTACCCGCGGTCCATCGGACCTTAACAGGAACGGCAGCGGCTTCGCGCGTTTATGGTGTTCACTAATATAGTGCTTATTTTTATGGGATTTGTTTCAAGAAAAATTATTAATTTTCGGGGCTCCGTTCCCCGTTTTTCCCTACAAAGGGAATCGCTATGATCCGGATTCCCAGCTCCTTGCGCATAACGTGGAGCATCGTACAGAAGCATGCCGTTCCGCCGATGAAATTGGAAATGACCTCCGCCAGGAACACTCCGTTCACCGCTGGAGACACAAAATAAGGCAGAAGGATCGTCAGGGGCGTCACGATAACGACCTTTCTGAGGACGGAAAAGAAAATGGCATATTTCGCCTTGCCCAGCGCCTGGAACACAGTCTGCCCCGAGAACTGCAGGGCCATCATAAAGAAGCCGAAGAAAAACAGCTGAAGGGAGGGAACCGCGGCCTCCACCAGCTGGGCGTCATCATTGAAGATACGGATAAAAAACGCCGGGAACAGATGCAATGTTCCCCATATGATAATGGTATAAGCGATACAGCTTGCTGAGGTAAACCGGATCGCCGTCTTAATGCGGCCGTACTGCCTTGCCCCATAATTGAAGCTGACGACCGGCTGGGAACCGTTATTGATCCCGGAAACAGGCATGACTACGATTTCCCTGATGGAATTGAGCACGGTCATGACGCCCACATAGAGGTCGCCGCCAAATCTGGACAGCGTCGCATTGCACACCACCTGGACGATACTGTTTGTGATAGACATCATAAAACCGGAGGTGCCCAAAGCGATAATACCGCATACACGTCTGGCCTGGAGTTTCATGGAAGAAAGACGAATCCGCAGGATGGTCTTCTTCCCGGTGAGGAAAGAAAAGGTCCAAAGGGCGGAGGCAGCCTGAGACACCACGGTTGCTATGGCCGCGCCCCGGATCCCCAGGTCCAGGGCAAAAATGAGGACCGGATCCAGAATGATATTGAGCACCGCGCCGATCATGGTAGTTATCATCCCGATACGGCCGAAGCCCTGGGCGTTGATAAAGCTGTTCATTCCCAGGCTCATCATTACAAAAACATTTCCCAGAAGGTATATGGTCAGATAGCTATCGGCAAAGGGATAAGTGGCATCGCTGGCGCCGAAGGCATAGAGCAGGGGTCTTTTGAATACCAGCCCGGTCACGGTGAGCAGGAGTCCGGTGAAGAGAAGCATTGAAAAAGAATTTCCCATGATTTTTTCCGCCTCCTCCACATCTCCCTTCCCCCGGGCGATGGAGCACAGCGGCGCGCCGCCCATGCCGAAGAGGTTCGCGAAGGCGATCACCGCGGAAATAATGGGCATACAAAGTCCCAGACCCGTCAGCGGAAGCGTGTCGGATCCGGGAATATGGCCGATATACATCCGGTCCACAATATTGTATAAAATATTGATCAGCTGGGCTAACGTCATGGGAAGCGCGATGGAAAGGATATTTTTCACCACGCTCCCCTTTGAAAAATCATTTGTGCTGCCAACCGTCATGACTTTCGCCACCTTTATTGCTTAAATACCTTTTCCTTGCTATATATGATATTGGCAAATTTCCCATCTTCTCTTTCGGAATACACATTTTGCCGCTTTGCCATATAAGCACAGATACCCATGAATTGAAAGGGCACGTCGTCCGTATTGCCCTTCATGATATCGCCGCAGAGCTCAATCGCCTCCTTCAGGCAGTTTTCGCTGCCTTCTATCATCCTGTGGCAAAGGAATACACGATGATACCGGTCCTCAAGCTTTGCCTGGAACGCTTTTAAATTCTCCTGATATTCTTCCACGGTCAATGCTTCCTTATCGAATAAAAACGTCGCATTGTTGCAGGCATCCCCGGAAATCAGGATCCGGTATTCCCGGATCAGAAAAACAAAGCTGCCCGCAGTATGTCCCGGAAGGCTCCAGGCTTCCACATGCACATCTCCCAGGTCAAAGACCATTCCGTCCTCCAGGGCATGAAATGCATAATCCGGACAGGGCGGAACAAAATCCTCTTCCGTAAGCTGTTCCGCCGCATGCCCTAACTGACTGCGTATGTAACCCATGCGCACCTCCATGGGACAGTGACTCTGATAAAGCGCCCTGTCCGCCGGACTCATGTATACGTTTTCAAACTCCGGGGCTCCCAGCGCATGATCCACATGACCATGGGTGAGCAGGACCGTCAGCGGCTTGAAGGTCAAACCCCGTACAAAATCCTTTAAATGCCCCACACCCAGCCCGGTGTCCACCAGGACAGCTTCCCTGCTTCCTTCTATCAGGTAAAGGATCTCGCCGGTCCTGCTGAGTATGGCCGTCACGATATTGTTGATATGCATTGAACTATAGTAATCCATCATGACCTCCCTGCGTCATATTCCAGTTCCAGGTATCCCCACTTTCCATTTTCCAGGAAGGCCATTCTGCCCTCCGACAGCTGTCCCAGCTTATCATAAACCGTACCCTCCATGGATTTCTCCACATTCTGAAGGTACATATCATGGGCTTCATCCGTCCAGTTATTTTCATTATATTCAAACCGCGTACCCACCAGATAAAGCCCGTCTTCCACCAGGGATAATGCGGTCTGTTCATCCAGGACATTTCCCTCCGCATCCTCTAAGCTGACAGGATCCGTGCTGTCAGAGGTACTCCAGGCATACGTACCCAGGATACGGCTCTCCTCATTCTCTGCCAATACCCCGTCCTCGTAACCGGAATAATATCCATCAATAGAGAAGGAATCCCCCAGTTCCTGCAGTTCCCAGCCGGAAGAAGTCTTTACAAGTTCAAAATAAAGGGAAACGTTGTTCTCCCCATAAGTATACAGGATATAGGTATTATCCTCCGAGCCTTCCCCGGCATAATATATCGCGGAATACGGAAGCTCCTTAACATCTTTTCCCTCTGCATCGATGAGCGTAGGCTGCTTCCCCTCTGAAACCATCAGCAGAAGCTCATCCGAGAGCACCGTGAAGGCGCCGGTGGTTCCAGTTGCTTCCCGAAGAAATTTCCCGTTTTTGTCAAGCAATGTCACGGTTGTACTGGTTACCACGCCATCCCCGTTTTCCGTATTACGGACTCCTTCCAGCCAATACTGCTGGCCGTCATATTTTTCCAGGGATGTCATCCAGTCGAAATCACCCTCCAGATTGCTGATCACCTGTAAATCCGCGTCCAGAAGCTGCCATCCGTCCGTTTCGCTCTTCACAATGATCTTATGATCCTTGCTAATGGGGGCAAACCGGCTGAAAACGCCTGTCAAAGGCTGTAATTCCATATCACAGACCTGGTAATCCGCATAGTGGTAAAATTCCCCTGACACAGGGGTTTCTTTGATCAAATAAGGCAGCTCCTCCCACCCGGGATACACATAATAATAACCTTCCTGAATGATATTAAACTTTTCATCCGTAATATAATCCTGATACTGCCCGGTTTCCTGATCCGTCATTCTCACGCAGTAATATCTGTCATTAATCTTTTCGGCGTTCCCGTCTGTGCTGCTTATCACAGAATTATCGGCTCCTATCAGATAAGACCGGACGCCGTCGGTCAGGATCATCTCCTCGGGAGCCTTCCCTTCAACCAGGTTGACCATCCAGGGGCTGTAAAAATAAATATTTCGCCAGGGCGAGAGCTCCCAATTCAGGGTCAGGATCCGGTAATCCGGTCCGCCGCCATATCCCCAGTTATCAGAAGGACTCACATCGAAATCATACAGAGGGTGATTCTGCTTATCGATCACATTATAATATAAAGAATAATAGGAGTAATATTCCTGCTCCTGCAATACATAATATTGCACCTCTGCATATCCGTTATAAAAACACAAAGGATGATCCGTTTCCGTTCCAAGATACTCAGCTGGAATCACCAGCTGACCCGTAGTATCTATATAACCATACAAATAACAGCGGTCGCCCATATAAGCATCTTCATCCGGCTGGGTCTCATACCCCACGCAGGCCATGCCGTCGCTGAAAGGATAAGCGGCGTCCACCCATTCATCCAGGAGATAATTGCCTTCCAGGTCAATATAATTGTACTTCATGATTCCGTTATTATCCTGTCCAACTACCGCATAAACTTCTGAATATGGCTGCGCTTCATCGTACCGGGCTTCCAGCGCCTTGTGCATTCCCGTAACCAGGGGCTTGCTTTCTTCCTTTTCCCCGGCGGTTTCCTTTTCCCCGGCTGTTTCCTTTTCCCCGGTCTCATCCGTTTCTTCAGTGGCTTTCCCTCCGGTTTCTCCAGAGGCGTCTACGGCGTCGGAATGTTCCTCCGTCCGGGTTTCTTCTCCCTCCTGGGTCTTCTCCCCGGAACCCGCGCACCCTGCCAGGCACCAGACCAAAAGTAAGACGGCAGGTATTAACATCCATAATTTACGGAACATCTTATTTTTTTCAACAGGCTTTTTCATCTTTTTCCTCCTCATTTTCCCTAATGATCCTCATGCCCGGCTTCTGCCGCAGCACAAGTCCTAAGATTCCTCTTCCTCAACACAAGTCCTAAGATTCCTCCTCAACACAAGTCCTAAGATTCCTCCTCAGCACAAACCCTAAGACTCCTCTTCCTCAGCGGGATGTATGGTGATGAGCACCTTGCTCACCCGCAAAGCGTCCATCTCCAGGACTGTAACCGTTATATTCTCATACTCGAAGCTGTCCCCAACCTCAGGGAAATTACCAAATATCTCCAGCGTCCAGCCGCCTACGGTAACAGAATCCGTCTCGAATTCGTCCTCATCCCATTCCATCAGCTCGCAGAAATCCCCGATGGTCATATTTCCATCCAATTCATATTCGTGCTCACTACGCGTCACGACCTCGCTTTCCTCCGTGTCCGCCTCATCGTCCCAGACGCCGCCCACGATCTGCTCCAGCACATCCTCCATAGTCACTATACCGATGGTGCTTCCATAATCGTCAGTGACAATGGCGATATGGGTCTTCCGCTGCCGCAAAATAGACAGAATGGCGGGCAGTTTCATGGTTTTATACACAAAGCAGGGTTCAATCAGAAGACTCTTCAGATCCACCTCCGGCTGCTCCAAAAGAGCCCTGTAATATTGGTTCAGGTGCAGCACGCCGATAATACGCTCCCTCTGGTCATCATATACCGGGAGACGGGTAAACTGCGTCGTTTCGATCATGTGCTTAATCTCCTCCGGAGAATCGTCGATTTCCAGGGCATCCATATCGACTCTCGGCGTCATTACCTCCTGGGCGGAAATATCCGTGAAATCCAGGGCGTTCTGAAGCAGCTCCGACTGGTCCTCGTCAATGATACCTTCGTCCTCACTGCTTTCGATCAGGTCGATCAGCTCTTCCTCGGCGGCTTCAGCCTTTTCGTCTTCATTCAGGCTCTCGCCCTTCATAGGTAAAGTAATGAGATCCACTAGACCGCAAATCACCCACGTCACCGGTCTGAGCACCGTCATCAGAATCTGCAGGGGTCTCGCTACAAGCAGGGCAAAGGACTGGGGATTCCGCTTGGCAACTATTTTAGGCATCGTCTCCCCAAAAATCAGCACCAGTATCGTTAAAATAATGGAGGCTAATGTAGTAAATAAGTCCTGCTTCGCCACGGAAGCATCCGTTCCGGCCAACATTAACGCCAACAGCGTAGCCACACTGGAGGACGAAATATTCACAAGATTGTTGCCGATCAGAATTGCCGATAAAGCCTGGTTAAACCGCTCGCTGATATACAAAGCCGTTTTGGCAGACGAGCTGTGGCTTGCCTCCAGCCGGGTCCGGTTCAATGAAGAATAGGCGATCTCAGAACCGGAGAAAAACGCGGAGAAACCTAATAATACCACAATCGCTAAGCTGTGTATCAAAATCGTCATTCCGCATCCACCTCCTCCCTGCAGATCCGGAGGGTACGGATACGCCGCTTATCCATCTTCAATATCGTAATCTTTAAATCCTGATAACGGAAGGTTTCCCCTTCCTTCGGCATATCGTCAAAAGCCGCATACGCCAGGCTTGCCATGCTCTTATGGGCGATTTCATCTTCATCGTAATCTTCATAACCCATACGCTCGAAGCAATCATCCATTCTCAGGGAGGCATCCACATCCCAGGTATGGTCGTCCACCTGAACGAAGCTCTCTACCACCTCGTCGTCCTCGTCCCAGATATCGCCCACCAGCTCCTCCAGGATGTCTTCCACGGTGACCACGCCCTCTATACCGCCGTAGTCGTCAGTAACAATGGCCATGTTGGCCCTCCGTTTGTTCATGTCCGGCAGAAGATCCGCGATCTCAGTGCTGGCGTGTACAAAGAACGGCGGCTCCATGATCTGTCTGATATCAACTTTATTTTTATCCTTCAGATATTCCCTTATGTACTTCCGGCAGGACAGCACACCTACTACATTATCGATGGACTCATGGTAAACCGGCAGACGGGAATGACGGACGCTGCGGACACGCTCCAGAATCTCTTCCACCGAATCCGTGTCGTCAATCGCTTCCACATCCACCCGGACGGTGAGAATATCCTTCACCGTATGATCGCCGAAGCTCAGGGCAGAATGCACCAGCTCTCCCTTTTCAGCCTCCAGATTCCCTTCCTCCGCGATATTTTCCACCATATCGTAAAATTCATCCTCCGTCACGGCGCTGCCATCCCCTCCGAACAGCCTGGCGGCAAAATTGCCCAGGGCCGTAAGCAGGAAAGAAAAAGGCTTACAAATATGCATAAAAAGGATAAGGGAACCGGCAATCGTCTGAGAGAAATGTTCAGAATACTTCTTCGCAATGTTCTTCGGCAGCAGCTCAGCAAAAAAGAAAACAATCACTGTCAACACCAGCGTCATCGCCGCTACAGAATCGGTACCCCACAGCCGGGTCGCCATAACGGTAGCAATAGAAGAAGCAAGGATATGAGAAAGATTATTGCCGATAAGGATCGTAGATAAAGCATTGTCAAAATGATCCAGAATATACTGGACATTCTTCGCCCCCCGGTCTCCTTTGTCCGCAAGCAGACGGATGCGGATTCTGTTGACAGAGCTTAAGGCAATCTCACTGGACGCAAAATACGCGCCCATAAAAAGCAATACAGCAATAAGGATGAGGGATATCCAACTGTCCCCGTCCATGAAGGAACCACCTGACCTTTCATAAATGGAAATAATAATGCTGTAACAGCATTTATAATATCATAACCGAAAAAAGCCTTCTTGACAAGAGGAGTTTTTAAGATAATCACAGGATGAATGGTCAAAAGGAACTCGAATCATACACTTGACAGCATGAAACAACCATCTGACGACTAAGGGGGCATTGTACTTTACAGCGGAAACCAGATCGTCATCTTTTACGGTTCCAATTCATGGAGCTATACCCGAATCAGGAAAATTGACGATCTTACAGACTGGAAAAGGCGCTCAGCAACTGCGATATAACCGCTGCGTTCATCATAGCAGAATAATCTTGAAAAGGTTCATTTACCCGTATATAATATCATTAATAAATAAAAAGGAAGACATCTTATGCTCGACGCGATTTCCGTAAAAAAAGCAGTGGGAAAATGATGGAAGCGAGGTGAAAGCTGCTCATGAACATCAATAATATCAATTTTACGTCCTTTATCCGTGTGGCGGAGGCAGGCAGCTTCAACAAGGCTGCCGAGGAATTATATATCACTTCCACCGCGCTGATCAAGCAGATCAATCTGCTGGAAAACGATCTGGGCGTGCGCCTCTTTGAACGGACGCACCGGGGGCTGACCCTGACGAAAGCCGGTGAGTCCCTTTACAAAGACGCCAAGTACATCACGGAATACTGCCGGGAAGCGGTGGAGCGCGCAAGAAGCGCGGAGCGTGCGCAGGACCAGGTGATCCGTATCGGTACTTCCCCTATTATGCCCGCCCAAATGCTGATGGATCTGTGGCCGAAGATCCACGAGCATTGCGCCGACGTGAGCTTCAAGCTGGTTCCCTTTGAAAACACCTCGGACAACGCCAGAGAAATCCTGAAAAACCTGGGGCAGAATATTGATGTCGTCACCGGCTTTGTGGACGAGCTTCTCATGAGCCAGCGAAACTGTCAGGGACTTTTGATAGAAAACGAGCCCCTTTGCTGCGCGGTGTCCATCTACCACCCGCTGGCGTCCAAGGAGAAACTGACGGTACAGGATCTGTACGGGAAAGACCTGATGATGATCCATCGCGGGTGGTGCCGTCATATGGACGACCTGCGGGACGATCTGACGGGAAACCATCCGCAGATTAACCTCGTGGATTTCGACCTGTACGATGTGGGAATTTTCAATCGCTGTGAGGAAAACAAGGATATTCTGGTCGTCATTAAAAGTTGGAGCATGGTGCATCCGCTGATGCGCGTGATTCCGGTAGAATGGGATCATTTCATGCCGGTGGGGATTCTATACTCACCCCAGCCGACGGAAGTTGTCCGCCGCTTCCTTTCCGCACTGGAAACGGTGCTGGCCTCTCCAAAAGAAAATGCCAGGTCATAGCCTGCAGTCAGAAGTGCTATCTGCGGGTCATCAGTTCTAACCTGTAGTTAGAACTGATTAACGAATCGAGACTTCTTCGGAAGCCTCGATTTTTTTATAATGATATGCGTGAAGACTTTTTAATCTGAGTATTTTGAAGACCGAAAAAACGCATTTCAAAAGAAGGATGATGAAAATGAAACAAAAAGCTGCGATATGTTTGATTTTAGCCCTGCTGCTGACGCTTCTCTGTGCCTGTAACGAAAATCAGGCAAATTTTGGAACACTGGCGGAGAAATCCTCTTTTGAAACGGGAGCTGCCGATGATCCGGAAAAAAACAGTACACCTGTCGGTGGCGAGGAAGCGGGAGCGAGTGACATAGAAAACAGTTCCCCCGCCAAGGGCGAAGAATCAGGAGTGAGTGACATGGAAACACCACAGACAGGCTGGACAGAAGCTGTTCAAGCGCAGTACACACAAGTCTCTGCCGAACAGGGCGCCGTCGTTCGCCTCGACTATGAATCCGAAGATTATGTGCGGGACGGCAGCGACATCACGAAAACCGCCTATGTGTATACGCCCTTCGGTTACGATGAGGACGATGCCGAAACGCGGTACAACATTCTCTATCTCATGCACGGCTGGGGCGGCCATGCCGGAGAATATTTTGATTTTACGGCGACGAAAAATATGTTTGACAATCTTGTAGCAAACGGAGACATCCCGCCCATCATCATCGTGTCAGCGACGTTCTACAACGAAAACAGCAGCACGGATTTCGGCAGCTCCATTGAAGAATTTCGGGTCTTCCATCAGGATTTTGAAAATCACCTGATGCCCGCAGTAGAAGGTCAGTTCCATACCTACGCCGCATCCACGTCTGCGGAGGATTTGAAAGCCTCCCGCGACCACCGGGCGTTCGGCGGCTTCTCCCTCGGTTCGGTCACAACCTGGCTCCAGTTCTGCTATGATTACGATTATATCCGCTATTTTCTTCCTATGAGCGGTTCCTGCTGGTACTTTGGCACCTACGGCGACTTCCGCTTTGAGGACAACGTGGACTTCATCGAGCAGCTTGTAAAGGATGAAAACCTCGACGAGCGCGGGTACTTCATCTATCACGCCGTCGGCACCGAGGACGCGGTCAAGAGCCAGTCCATTAATATGGCGGAAGAAATGCTGTCGCGGGAGATCTTCACGCCGGAGCATTATGTTTTCTATCAGAAGGACGGCGGCTACCACGATTTCAACGCCGTGCAGGAATATCTCTACAATGCGCTCCCGCTGTTCTTTTCGGATAGTTCTTCCGAAAATGCACAAACGCAATATCCGTCTTTTACCACTGATACCGCCATTTCAGACGTGATAAATGACCCCGCTTTCGGAGAATACGGGCGGCTGATCTTTCCCGTGGATACTGGATATTGGAGCGGCAGAACGCTGGGCAACCTTCGACTGACGTGGTATTCGGGTATCGACTCCAACAAGACCGTCGAGATATGCAACTACATGAAATCCCACGCCGAGGCGGGCGAGACGATCTTTTACGATATTTATACCGATGAGGAAAAAGCGGCTGACCCCGACAAGGCCGATACGGGACTGTTCTTTTTCAAGGGCAATCCCGGCGAGAAATTTGCCGTTTGCAATGCCGGAGGCGGTTTTG
>CANPYG010000053.1 GCA_947588205.1 uncultured Acetatifactor sp.
CCGTCTGCAGTGTCAGGCAAGGGAGGAGTATTACCGTGACCAGCGTTATATGCAGAAGCGTTTGGACAGGGCAGAGAGGGAATTGGAGAAGAGAAATGAGGAACTGCTGGAAAAGGATATCAAGATACAGGAAAAGGATATCAAAATACAAGAAAAGGACATCAGGATACAGGATCTGATCAAGGAAAACGCACTGCTCAAATCGCAGCTGTCACAGGGGCACAAATGAGCGCCCCTGTGACTGGTTTGCGCTTTATCGTTGCGTAAGGTGATTCCTTCCAGGGATTCCTGCCAGGGATCCCTGCCAGTTTACCAGTTGATCCTGAACACATTCACTTTATCGTCATAGGAGGCCTTCACGCCTTGAATGTAGGTGATCACCGCATTGATCTCCACCATCAGCACGCCCTGCGGCGTCAGATAAGGCTGCCCGTTCAGCAGATTTTCCTCCCCGTTCACCAGAAGATGGGTACGTCCTACTTCTGCCGCCACGGTATCCCCGCCGGAGGTCAGGGTCAGGATGTTGTTTTCGAAGCGATAATCGAAAGCCTCGGGGCGGGAATTGTGCATGACCTCCAGGATAAACAGGATCGGGCTGTACACGCTGCCATGATCCACGATGCTTAAGACGCTGTGGGTATTGGGCTCCTGACCGTTCACTAGGACTTTGCAGTAAAGTTTATCGGATGCAACGTATTTCGCGGCATCCGCTTCCTTCACGGCATTAAAAGGATATTCCTGTACCACCGGCTGCTCCGCATACCGGGGATGCAGGTACTGGGGCATTTCCCGCTCCAGGGCATCCGTAGACCGGGGCACAGATGCGAAGTCAATCTGAGCCATGATCTGCCGTCCGCTTCCGCTCTCCACAGCCGACCCGACCTGTCGTCCGCTTCCATTCTCCGCGACCGCCCCAGCCTGCAATCCTGCCGCTCTCTCCTCAGCCGACCCAGCCTGCAATCCTGCCGCTCTCTCCTCAGTCAATCCAGCCTGCAATCCTGCCATGCTCTCCGCGACCGACCTAGCCTGCAACTCTGCCGTTCTCTCCTCAGAAGACCCTGCCCGCTTCCCGTCACCGGTCTCCATCACCGCCGTAACCCGGATATCCCCGGCCTTTCTCGTGGAGCGAAGGAACACCCTGTTCACGCCGCACTCTGCAAAGACATAATCCTTGTGGATCACGCTGTCATCCCTGTCCGGGCCCTTAAATTTTCCGCTGTTATATCCCCCTAGGAAAACCGCCTCACCCTCCGTATGGAAGGTAATCTTGTTGTCCGCCAGAGGGCAGACCCTTCCCTGATCGTCCGTCACCTCCACATCGATATAAGCCACATCCGCGCCGTCCGCCTGAAGCCCTTCCTCGCCGGTATGAAGCGTCAGCCGCAGGGCTGCAGGCTCTCCCACGGTTTCAATCCGGTCCTCAGCGATCTTCTGGCCGTCATAGCCATAAGCCACCGCCCTGATTTCCCCGGACTGGGTAATGTCCATATGGGGGAAGAAGAAAACAAAGGTATCCCGGGGCTTATCGCAGACGCCAGCCAGCGTTCCGTTGATGTACAGCTCCACCTTTGCGACGGTATAGCTTCCGATCACGTAGATCGTCTTATCACGGGGATTGCGGTAAGCGTATTCCCCCGTTTTCTCATAGGCGCCGTTCTTAAATTCCTTCAAAGCATACCGATAATTCTCCCCGCCCTCTTTAGGATAATTCCAGTGACCCAGGATATACACCATGGGCGTGGGAGACTGCATGGTCTGGAACACCCGGAAGCTCTGCTTTTTGATCCTCACCGGATCCACCCTGCCGCTCATGCGGGCGTTTTCGCTGAAAGCCTGTCTGCCATGCTGGGCGGAATCCGTCCAGCACAGGGCTGCGGTGGCGCTGTAAAGATTCTTGCCGGAGGCGCCTCCCACCCGGTCATGGAAAAATTCCGCATAGCCCTGGGCGGCACAAAGGGCCAGATCCTCGCTGGTAAGGTCGTGGCAGTCTCCGCCGTTCTGCTTTCTGCCCATCCTTCCCAGCCATCTGTTATCATAATCATAATCGGGGGGCGTAAAATCATCCCAGACACGCCTGGGCGCCTCTTCGCGCAGATACTCTGTCTCCGTAATGGGCATCAGGGAAGCGATATATGGCGCGGCATGGCGGTTCAGCATGGTTCCCACATATTCGGCCTCCGCCACCACATCCTCCGTATTGATGGTGCGGCAGCCCATGTATCTTCCGCCATTGGGATCCAGATGCTCCTTCAGGATCCGCATTTCCCGCATATGCTCCTTGTTGATGGAGTTATTGCCGGCCTCCCAGAAGAAAATGGAAGGATGGTTGCGGAAATAAATGATCACATCCCGCATCAGCTCCACCCTCTGATCCCACTGTCTGCCGAAATTCTCCCGTTCCTTATCCCCTGCAGGCTGGGTACAGACCACGCCATACCGGTCGCAGGAACGGATATCCGCAGGACATGCCGCCACATGCATAAAACGGATATGGTTGGCGTTGCTTTCCCGGATCAGCTTTGCATCCACGTCCTTCAGCCAGTCCGGGGCGACGCCGATAGCGGCCCATTCATTGGTTGCCCGCTGGGCGTAGCCGGTAAGCCAGATTCTTTTATCGTTTAAGAGAAGTCCCCGGTCCTTATCATATTCCACCTTGCGGAAGCCTGTTTCAATCTCCACGGAATCCACCACCTCCATAGAGTCCATCACCTCCATGGAACCATCTGCCCCATTCTCCGCCAGCAGGTTCACCTGAACCCGGTACAGATAAGGATCCTCCAGGGACCAGAAGCGCAGACCGGATACTTCACTTACCGCGCAGATGGTCTCCGTCTCCACAGATTCCCAGGCGGTCGGAGCCGCCTCTTCCTCCGAAACGGGTTCAAACTCCTCTCCCACCTTACGATAGGCGTCCTTGGGAATAATGGAAAGCACCGGCCGGACCGCCTCTTCACAGGCTGCCTGCACACAGACAGGATCCGAACGGAAGGCAGCCGCTGTTTTCCCGCAGACAGGCTCCGAGCGGAAGGCAGCCGCTTCCTTCACACAGCCAGGCTCCGAACGAAAAGAAGCCGCCACCTTCCCCGCAGGATCCTTTACCAGAACCTCCAACTGTACATTCTGCTCCTTTCCGGTTTCGTTGCGCACCTCCGCCTCCACATGGATCAGGGCTTTTCTTCCCTGGATATCAAAATCGGAAGCATAGACATAGGTTCCCTTGGTCTGCAGATTGGTATAAAGGGGAAGGGTCAGATACAGCCTGGGCTTTACATGCAGTCTGATATTCCGGGACAAGCCTCCCACGCAGGGATTGAAATCATTGCAGTTCCAAAAATACCCCACCCCTTTCTTGGTTCCGGGCAAAAGTTCGGAAGAAGTCAGGGAGCTTATGAAGGTTCCCGGCACGGCATCCGGATGATTGGGGGTCTCGGCGCTGTAATAATCCAGATTTCTGGTGGAGGTGCTGTCCGTGGCGATGGCCACTAGGTTTCTTTCCCCGGGGGTCACATAAGGCGTCAGATCGAAGCCAAAGGGCGCAACTCCCGCCTCATAGTATCCTGCCATTTTCCCGTTTACGTAAAGGTAGCAGGTCTGCCGGATCCCCTCCAGCTCCAGGAACACTTTCTGGGGCATGGCTGCCACCGGCAGGCAAAACCACTTCCTGTAACAGGAAAAGGTCCTCTTCTGGTCGCTCCCCGCATCCTGGATACGGTTCACAAATAAATCTTTATCGTTATAGGTATGAGGCAGACTCACCTCTTCCCAATTTTCTTCCCGGTAATCGCATTCGTAAAAATATCTTCCCGCCCCGTCCCTGGTGGCTTCCAGGGCGTTTTTCAGGGGGAATGCATCCGCGAGCTTAAAGCTCCACTGGTAATTAAAATTATAGGTGTTTGAATTCATCTCGAATCTCCTTATATAGGCTGATCAAGCCACATAACCAAGCAACAAGAAAAGAGAAAAAACCAGGAGGAAAGCATGGCGCCGCCTCCTGGTTACTGGCACTATATTCGGTCAGAATAAAAACCCAGATTTACTCCTCCCACTGCCATGAAATAACTATATGAAATTATGAATACAGGCATCCGATCCTGTCAACCCAATATCTGACTGCAGCCCAATATCTGACTACAACCCAATATCTAGCCGCAGCCCAATATCTAGCCGCAGCCCAATATCTGGCCGCAGCCCGATACCGGCAGGATCCGATAACAAGACCTTCACCAAGTCTTAGTGGCCTGCTGCATGATACAGCTCGTTCATTTCCTTGGTTACCTGGTCGCCGCCGGAATTCTTCCAGCTCTCGATAGCAGCGTCCAGACCGGCCTCGTCGATCTCGCCCTTGATATAAGCAAGACGGGCATCCTGCCAAATCGCATCCAGGGCGGAACCATTATCCACATAGGTCTGAGAAACATAGCCTAAACCATAGTTAGGAACGCAGTACTGTACGTCATCTGCATACAACTGGTCCTGCAGCAGCCGGGCAGCAGAGGTATAGGGCCTCAGGCTAAGCTCAGCCGCATTCTCAGGAGCGGTGAAGTAAGCCAGGCACTGAAGGAAACCGTCGTCATAGTTCATGGTGGTCACGCCGGCAGCCTCACGCTGAGCAGCATAATCGTCGCCGGTCCAAGGAACAATATAGCCTTCCTCATCCAGCTCGTAGGTAACGCCTTCCCAACCATAGGTCAGAAGGTTGATGGCGTCGCCGTCGTTCAGCTTGTCAAGCACATACAGAACCTGTCTCAGCTGCTCTTCGGTCTTCACATTTACAGTGGAGATGCCCAGCCAGCCGTTCATGCCTGCGCCGTTAGGAAGGAGGCTCAAAGGCAGATCGCCGTAGGTAACGCCGCCTAACATCTTGAAGATCATCTGATCCTCAGTGATCTTGCCTTCGGTTACGGCATTGTCGTTTACCTTTCTCAGATCATCGATAACCTGAACGGCGACGCCGTTCTTGTTCTGATACCATAATTCTTGCCTTGCCTTACCAATTTCCACATCTTCAAATGCAGGTACGCCGTTGCTTCCGTCATTGATCACGCCCTGGGAATACAGGTCGCGGAACTCAGCAAGGGCGGTCTTCCACTCAGGAGTTACGATCTTATAAACCAGGTCGCCGTTCTCGTCGATGCCCCAGGTGTTGGGAACGCCGAACCAGGGCTCCATGATATCCCATACACCCTGCCAAGCGTCAATTCCCAGACCAACGGTATCGTTCTGACCATTGCCGTCGGGATCGCTGTAAGTGAACTGATACAGCATGTTCTTGAACTCATCCCAGGTCTTGGGCTCGCTCAAACCCAGGTTCTCAGCCCAGTCCGTACGATAAGCCCAGCCGTTACGGGCATAATCCCTGTGCTTGGGAATACCGTATACCTTGCCGTTGTAGGAGCAGGCGGCAATGGTATCCTGAGGAATGGTAGCCAGGTTGGGATAATCGTCGATATAATCCGTCAGATCCCAGAACAGCCCCTGCTCTGCAGCATTGATAAATTCAGGGGTCAGGCTCTGACCTGCAAAGGTGTTGACATCCGCGACCTGCTTGGTCATCAGCTTGTTGGCAAGCTGATCATAATAAGTTGTCTGCATTGCAAAGGAGAACTCAAGAGGGGTTCCCACATATGCGGAAATGTCCTCGATCAGCTTGGTGGTCTGGGCGTTGGGCTCAGTGTGGTCGTCACTGTCATTAGTCAAGGCAAAGGTGATCTTGCTCATGCCGCTTCCCTTGATATCAACCTCAGGAGCCTGTGCTTCTGTGCTGGGGGTCTCCTCGCTGCCCGGTGTCTCATCTGAGCTGGGAGTAGACTCTGCCGGTGTGCTGCTCTGAGGAGTGCTGCTGCTGGGAGTAGAGCTCTCATCGCCGTTTCCACCGCAGGCTGCCAGGGAAACGACCATTGCAGCTGCAAGGGCACATGCAAGAATCTTGCTTACTACTTTCTTTTTCATTTTTTACCTCCGTTTAAAAATAATTTTTTGTTTATCTAAATCAGCGGAATGGAGAAAGGCCTCTGGGAAACCTCCCTCCCCGCGGATTATCAAAGGAAATCCCAATTCCCGGCGGGATGAATTTACTCGCGACGGGTTGACTTTTACTCGCGGCGGAATGTTTTATTCGCCTGTGATACCGGACCGTTCAATACCTTCCATGAACTGCCTCTGTGCAAAGCCGAAGAATACCAGCACCGGCGCGCTGATGATCAGGGCGCCAGCCATGACCACGGCGTTGTTCAGGACATCCTCGCCTTCCGGCAGTCCCAGCTGCGCCATCAGATCCGCCTGCTCCTCCGGGAGGGCGGACGCCGCGTTGATGATCTGGTTCAGTCTGGGGGGCAGGAAGCTTAAGTTCACTGAGCTGATATACATACCCGGCTCGTAGAAATCATTCCAGTGCCATACCACCGACAGCACAATGGCAACCACAATGGAAGCCTTCGCCAGGGGCAGCACGATGCGGAAGAAGGTCATCAGGAAACCGCAGCCATCGATTCTCGCCGCCTCCTCCAGACTCTTGGGTACCGTCAGGAAGAACTGGCGGAAGAGGAACACATACAAGGCTCCCCTTAAACCAAAGCCGAAAAAGGTGGGAACCGTCAGGGGCAGGAAGGAATCCAGCCACCCATAGCGGTAATAGGTCAGGTACAGGGGCATGATAATGGTCTGGGTCGGAACGATGAAAGCCAGCATCACGCATCCGAACAGGAAATTCTTAAGCGGAAAATTGTACCTGGCAAAGCCGTAACCAATAAAAGAGCAGGCCAGCACATGACCGAAGGTGGCGATCACCGTCACGATCAGGGAGTTCTTGGCGAACTTCCAGATCTTCATAAGATCTAATGCCAGGGCGAAATTGGCGAACTTAAGCTCTGTAGGAAGCCAGTGTACGCTGCTGCTGTTTAAATCCGAATTAGACATCAGGGACGTCGATATCATGTAGAGGAAAGGATACAAAAATACAAACGCAAGCCCGATGATCAACAGGTACATGACAATCCGGACGCAGATATGCTTGAGGCCGCTTAAATTGGCGTACTTTCTCTTTGCCAGACGCCAGCGCAGCTTCAGATTAGTCAAAAGTGCGTCGTGGCGCGCGTTCAATGGTGAAGACTTTGTGCTTGTGCTCACGTTTCTTTACCTCCTCTACTTCACTTGTATGGATGAATCCCTTCATCACCACAAAGATAATCGCAACCAGCAAACCGATAAAGGCGAAATACATCCAGCCCATTGCGGAGCCGTACGCATACTGCGCTTCCGTGTAACCCTTCTGCTTCATGTACTCCAAAAGGGGATTTGTGATGCTTGCCAGGGAATCCACCACGGTATAAACCATGTTCAACAGGATCATGGGGGCGATCATAGGCACCGTGACCTTCCAGAAAATCTCCCACTCCGTAGCGCCGTCGATCCTCGCCGCCTCGTACAGGGAACCTGAGATACTCTGCAGGCCGGAAAGGAACAGCAAAATCTGCACGCCGCAGCCCCACAGAACAGTCACCAGGACGCTTAAGACCGTCTGCACCACGTCCACGATGGTAGTACCGAAATAGCTTAAAACATTATAGGGAATCAGCTTGCCGTCCATGATGTTAAGCACCGCCCTGTCAACGCCCTGGTTTAAGAGCTGCTGCATCACGTTACCGGTTCCCAACAGGAACGGGATGAAGAAGATCACACGGAACAGTCCCCTGCACTTGATATCCCTGTTTAACAGCACCGCTATGATCAGGGAAAGCACGATGATCAACGGGAACTGGACCAGCGTATTCCTTACGGATTCCGCAAAGATCGGCAAAAACTCCACATCGATCGAGATGGCCCTGGTGAAGTTATCCAGGGTAAATCCACTGATCTGGAAGCCTACCAGCAACACCTTGGAGCCGAAAGCCAGACGTATGGATAATATGATCGGATAAATGAAAAACAGCAGCATACCGAGGATAAAAGGAGATACGAACACCAGTCCCTTCAGGGAATTCTTCGTGTGCAGGGACATTTTTTTCTTTTTCGCCTGCACGGGCTTCTTCTCAGCAACCTGTTTTTTTTCAGCCGTCAGTTTCTTTTCAGCCATTATTTCTCACCTCCCCCAACTACCAGATAATCCACGGCGGGAACGGTCACGCCCTCAACCTGGACAGGCTCGCTGCCATAGTTCACATAAACAACCGCGCCGTTTTCATACTCCACGCGGATTAGATCCTCGCTCAGGATCGTGTGGTCTATCATACGTTGACCGTAGGTCACGGATAATCTGTCCTGGAACTCCGCATAGGTCTCAGCCACTGTACCCAGCCAGTCCTCGAAGGTGGAGCTGAACAGGGAATCATAACCCGTATCCCTCAGATTCAGTGCCGACTCGTGTGTCAGATAGAAATGGGGCAAAGCGCCGAATTCCGCCCATTTGAGCTTCTGCACCTGCAGGTCGTAGGAGAGGTTGCCCGCCCCTTCGGTGGAATAGGGAATCAGCCCCGACAGCACCATCTCCAGGAAAGGCACGCTGTAATCCGTGATGGAAAGACCGTAAGCGTCTTCCCGCAGCCCGTACAGATAATCAGCGCTCTGCAGCACATACTGATTGGAGCCGGAGGAAGCCACCTTCCTGCCGGTGTTCTTTGTGGACGCCAGAAGCTCCATTAACTTGTTCACCATCTGGGTCTTAGTAAAAGGCGCAGTCTCATTGAAATCGGCATATGCATACCGTCCTACATCATCATAAGCGACGCCGAAGGAACGATAACCGTCAAGCTTATCCAAAAACGCCTCGTTCCTCTTATAGGAAGCCTGGGGATTCATCAGGTAAAACACGGTACCGTCCATATTTTCCACACTCACCTGCAGATTCAGGCCGTCGTACACCACGTCTTCCTCCTCATTGATGCCCTTAGTCTCGGAGCTTCCGAAGGAGAAGCCGTTCTCCAGGTAGATATTGCTGTCCTCCAGCGCCTCCGCGTACTGATTCAGCGCATTCAGACCGCCTGTACCCCCCAGCTGTCTGGCAGGTCCCCAGTATTCATACTGATCGTACCCCTTCTGCCAGGCGGTTAAAACCACCTCCATGGAGGTCACGCCGGACCTGGCAAGGGTATCCATGATCTCCTGGACCTGTTCAAAGCTGGTCATGGTAATGTACTCGTCAAATACCATCCCTTCCTTTGTGGTGCCCATGAGAAGGTTCAGGGCAAGGGACATCTTGTCGCTCTCTCCCTGGAGCGCATCATTGAGAAGGCCGTTCTCTAAGAGATAATTGCGGTAGGTATTGGCCATTCCGCCATAATCCGCCTCCTCGCCGTCCAGGAAGAAGTAACGGATCTCCCTGTCCTCCGGGATGAGGGTCTTATCCACCCTCTGGGTGGAGTTGCCCACCGTTGCGCCTTCACTGGTGGACATGGATGTTAAATTGAC
The DNA here is from genome assembly GCA_947588205.1 of uncultured Acetatifactor sp. Taxonomy (GTDB): domain Bacteria; phylum Bacillota; class Clostridia; order Lachnospirales; family Lachnospiraceae; genus Acetatifactor. The sequence continues at coordinate 9,403 of CANPYG010000053.1, forward strand.
CGTGTAGGCGTTTCTGGTATAGATCTCAAACCCGATATGGTTCAGATTTACCACATAGCCTGACGGAGTCACCACGACGCCCGAATTCTCCGCTCCCTTGGTGAAGAGGGCGAACATCGCGTTATCCCCGTTCTTAATGCCGTAGACCGGCATGGAAGCGGTATAACGGTCGTAGCTGTCAGAATTAAACAGATTGTTAAAGGTCAGATAACGGTTGGAATAGGTGAAAAAGGTAGCGGTACGGACATTGGAATTCCGAAGGGGCGCACGTTCATAGGTGGTAATGGCGCCGCTGCCGTCAGGATAAAACAGATATCCGCCCACATCGTTCATCGCCGCCCCGAACATGGGAAGCATCTCCACGGTCTGCACCGCAAAGGTATACTGCTCGTCGATATTCTCAACCGGCAGACGCACCACCAGGCTGTCATCCTCCAAGGTATATTCCACAGTGATGAAGATGCCCGGCTGGGTGAAGCCGTAGGTCACCGCCACACCGTTATCGATCAGTTTATAATCCAGCTTCAGCGCATCCCTTCCGGCATACTGCTTTACCATGCTGGAATCACGCTTGGAAAGATCGTTGTAGGTGATCACGATGGGGGACTGCAGGTATGCGTTCCACTGTCCGGATACGCTGGACAGGTCATAGACCTCGTTGTCCGCAATGCCCTTCCATACATAGCCGGTCTTCAGGTTCTTCACCTGGATCGCCCCTTTGGCTTCGTTATACAGAAGCTCCAGCTTATCGGTCTTGGCAATGGAGACGTATGTACCCTCCTGGGAATAATCCGTGTTGCCCTCCGGAGCCGTATATTCCGTATTATATGTAACGGCAGATGCCGTCGCATGGGTCACGCTGAAATATCCCCACAGGCCAAACGCAGCCACAATCACGAAAAATACGACTGTGCCCCATCTCTCTTTCAGGAACGTTTTCACGCTGCTGCCCAGTTTTTGAAATGAAAACTTTTTAGCCATAAAAGCTCTTTACTCCTTTCCGCAATAATATCGCCCGGCTCCTTACAGGAAATTCAACTGGAACTCATTGATCACCGAGATCACGAACTGGATCGCACGTCCTGTCAGGATATAGCACAGCAGCACAACCAGCCAGATGATCAGCATCATAAAGGCTGATACCAGCATCATTCCGATGGTTTTCTTCAAGGTATAATTGTTCAGGATCATCATCGTCAGGAACATGATGATGAACATCCAGACAAAGGCCGCAGCAGAAAAGGCTCCGTACCAGGACTGCTGTGACTTGGACATAATATTGGACAAGAACATTAAGGGCAGATTAATTGCTATATAGGGAACCAGGGAAAGCGCCGAGGCGAAGGTAATTTCGGAGAATTTACTCTCGCCTCCTGAAATACTGGTCGCCATAAAGGACGCCGGTATCCAGGTGATGGGAACGATCCACAGCTTCGCCGCCTCAAATACAAGGTTTACATCCTCCAGCTCAATGGAAGCCAGCGGGAAGTGTACGATATACAGGTACATGATCCGTACCACATATGCCGCGATAAAGAGTACATAAGGCACTACCATATTGATCCTGGTACGGTTGTAACGGATGCCCTCCAGGGTATCGATGGGATGCAGCAGCGTGTAGAAAGCATACATGATCCCTGCCCCGAAGCCCATCTTCTTATCCTTCTGCTCCAGGAATTTCCAGTAGCCCTTTTTCGCATATTTGATGAAGAGGGATACCAGCACGATCACCGCCGCAATGATGACTACGATTAACAGGATGATCGGCACGAAATACTTCCGCAGCACCACGTACTTATACTCATCAAAGGCCTGGGTATATACGTCACGGTTGCCCACCAGCTTGCTCTCCTCCATGGAAAGCTCATACTGCTCCTGCTTATAGTAGGTCCTGGCGATACCGGTATGGGCAAGGTCATAGTTCTCGTCGATGTCCAGCACCTGATTCCACAGCACAAAGGAATCCGTGTAATTGCCGGCGTTGTATGCCGCTGTCGCTTCATGCACCAGCTTGATGAATTCCGTGGGCTCGAAGACCTGGATATTGGCGTTGATTCTGTCCAGGACGTACAGGTTGCCTTTGCTGTCCACATCGATGGCGACAGGTCTGGTGAAGGTACCCTTCTTTTCATTCAGTCCGCCGAAGGCTACCAGCATGTTGCCTGCCTGGTCGTACTGATATACTTTTCCGTTTAACCGCTCGACGACGGTAACAATGCCGTCCTGGTCCACGCAGATATCCTCAAAGATGGGCTCCATATACTCGCCCTCATCGTTGAAGTATTCGCCGAACTTAAAGGAATTGCTGGCAACTACGGATTTTAATACCTTATTATTGATGAAATCCGTGATCGGGTTCCTGACGGAATTACCGATGGTCTTATACTTTCTGTAAATATTGGTACCGATGGAGTTTAACTCCTTGATCTCGCCCTCTTCACGTTCCTGGCTGGTGGCGTAGATCATGCCGTCGTCGCCCAAAGTCAGGTTCACGTAGGAGGAAGCCGTCCTCTTGACCATGAACTTCTGCTGCTGCTCGGAAGCGAAGATTCTCATGAGGGCTTCCACCAGATCGTAGCCGATGTTGGTCTGACCGTAATATCCACGGAACCCGCCGTTGCCGTCGATGGCCATGATGTTCTCACCACGTACCACGTAGATATAACCGGTAGGGCTGACGATCAGCTTGCTGGGTGTAAAAGAGGTACCTGTATTCAGATCACTTTCCGGGTTGGTGAACTCCTCCACGAAGTTGCCCTCCGGGTCCATGTGGACGACACGGTTGTTGTTGGTGTCCGCCACATACATATCCCCGTCGTCATCCACGAAGATGCCCTGGGGGCTGTTAAACGGCTTATCCGGACCGTAGAACACGCCCACGGTCTCAAAATTGCTGTTCATCTTTACAACACGCTTGTTCAGCGTATCCACGATATAAATATTGTCCTGCTTATCCACAAAAAGATCCTGTGGCTCTCTAAAGGTCTGGGTATCGTCCTCATAACCGCCGATATTGTTAATCGTCCTCACCACAACATAGGACTCGGGAACCGGCTGACGATAACTGTCATCTCCGGTCACATAGCTGTCCGTTCCAGAAGCCAGAGCCGTCTGGGAAACAGATATCATGCATGTGAACGCGGCTAACAGGCCTATGCCTATTTTCTTAAGCGACTTCATATCTCTCCTCCGTTTCCGATTAACCTTTAATTCCTGAATATGTCATAGTTTCCATTACCTGCCCCTGCTTAATCACGAAGATGATGACCGTGGGGGCCGTCATTAAGAAGGTGGCAGCCGCCACTGCGCCTGCACGTCCTACGCTCATACCCGCAGCGCCTCCGCCGATGGTCTGCAGCGCCAGGGGCAGCGTCTTCATCGCCTGGCTCGTTACGTAAATCAACGGAGAGAAATAATCATTCCAGTTGTTTACGAAGGAAAACACCGTCAGGGTCGCTGTCGCGGGCTTTAGGGCCGGCATGACCATCTGGATGAAGATGCGGAATTCTCCCGCGCCGTCGATCCTCGCCGCCTCCAGAAGCTCCGTAGGGTACTGCTCCATGAACTGCTTAATCAGGAAGATATTATATGCTACGGCAATATTCGGTAAGATCAACGCACCGTATGTATTGATAAGGCCCAGTCCATTCACTACCATATAACTGGGGATCTTGGTAACATGGGGGGAGAACATCAGCGCTACCAGGATCAGGTTGAACAGGAACACGCCGCCGGGAGGCTTAAGCTTTACCAGGGAATAAGCACCCATACTGGATACGATAACGGTACAGATCACGATGGTGATGGTATTGACCAGACTGTTGAAGGCATACCTCGTAAACGGTACTGTAGAGCTTCCCAGGGAAACCACCAGGTCGCTGAAATTCTTAGTCGTCGGGTTCTGTACGAAGAAACGCGGCGGGTACAGGAATAGTTCATCCAGCGGTTTAAACGCCGTGCTTATTAAATAAACCAGAGGCAGGGCGGTGAAGCAGACCATCACGATCATGACCACGTACAAAGCGACCCGGGCAAAGGTGATGTGCAGCCACTGACCTCTAAACCATTTGATCTTTAACATTGTAGCACCTCTCTTTCTTTGATATTTGCAGCCTCTTATTCATCCTTGCTGGAAAGCACCCTCATAACGATTCTGCCCAGCACGAAGGTGATGACGAACAGCACCACAGCCACTGCGGATGCATAACCCATCTGGAAACGGATAAATGCATAATCGTACAAGTGTGCAACAATCGTATGCGCAGCATAATTCGGGCTGGGCATACCGGCCACGGAAACTGCGATATCAAATACGCCAAAGGCGCCGGTAATAGCGTTAATAGCGCCAAACAGAAGCTGGGGCTTCATCATGGGAAGCGTTACATAAAACAGCTCCTGGAACTTATTCTTAATGCCGTCGATGGCGGCCGCCTCATAATAATCCCGCGGCACGTTCTGCAGACCTGCAAGGAATACCAGGAAACCTGTACCCATGCTCATCCACAGGGAGATGAACATTACCACGCCCATGATATAGGTCGGGTCGGTATTCCAAAGGATGGGTTCATCGATCAGTCCCAGATTCAACAGGAAGTTATTCAGATAACCCATACGGTCGCTGGAGAAGATCACCATCCACACTGTCGACATTGCGATACCGCTACAGATAGAGGGCGCATAGAACGCCAGCGCGAAAATTCTCTTGAACTTCAGCTGATTGATGACCCAGGCTGCGAAGAAGGATAACAGGTATCCCACAGGACCCGTGATGATGGCGAAGGTCAGCGTATTGCTCAGACCGGTTAAGAACACCTCGTCATCCAAAAACAGCAGCCTATAGTTGTTCAGTCCTACAAAGTGCGGTGTCTGCATCATGTTATAATCCGTAAAGCTCAGACCGATAGCGGTGATCACAGGCGCCACGATAAATATGGTAAATAAAATCAAGAAGGGAGCAAGGAAAGCATATCCCAGCCAATTCTTACGCCAGAAGCGGACAATCGCTTCCTTGGGAGTCAGCTTCTTCTGCGCAATCAATGCGGACTGCGGTTTTTTGGATTTTCTACTCATCAGCAATCACCCCGTATTCTTCCTGCTTGGAACGCATTTCTCGGTTGATGTCCTTGACAGCCTGTTCCAGGGCCTCCCTCACGTCGCCGCCGCTGATTACCACGGTAGTCCATGCGTTGGTCATATGACGGGTGGTCATGTAGCTGCCCAGCACAGTAGGCGTCTCGCGGGCCCACTGCCACATCGTGTTCAGGGTCTCGATATCCTCGTCATTCCAGGAAAGGCTCATGAAAGCTTCCTTATTCGCGGTGTTCCATCTGGCCTCCGCGCCCATCAGGGCTTCCACTTCCTTTGCAAAGGCTTCCTGGGTCTCGGTGCTGCTCCACCACTTTAAGAACTCCCAGCTTTCCTCGGGCTTATCGCTCTGCTTCATGATTACGTCGCCCTTATCCGTAATGGCGCCTGCGGAGCGGTCGATGGTTCCGTCCTCCTTCATCACGCCGGGCAGGGGAGCGATGCCCCACTTACCTGTGATCTCAGGGGCGGCAACGGAAAGCTGCATATACATATTGAAGTCTCCCACTCCCAGGGGCATAAGGCCGGAACGGAAGTACTGGTAGAAGTTGGCCGTCTCAGGCACGCCGTAGTTGGTGAAGAGCTCGGTGTATTCCTTAAATGCCTGGTATGCTTCCGGGGTATCCAGGGCGGACTTCATGCCGTCCTCGGTATAATAGCTTCCGCCGTTCTGGAAAAGGAACTGTGTAAAGTCACGGTTGAAATAATACTGCAGACCGTTCTGGTACAGGGCGGGCAGCACATAGGCGTACAGATCCTGCCTGGTGTTGGGAAGCTCGATGCCATACTCGGAAAGCAGGTCCTTGCGGTAGAACATGACGTTAAAGTTCATGGTCTCGGGAATGGCGTAGGTGCCGCCCATATATTCATAAGGGGTCAGGGTCGCTTCCACGAATCTGTCCTTCACTTCCTCAAAACCCTCAAACTGCGACAGGTCATAAGCCTGGTCACGGATGGCGAACTCCACGGGCGAGGTGATATCGACACCCAGCGCCACGTCAGGGGCCTTGCCGGAAGTGATGGAAAGCATCAGGGCGTTGACGTTGCCCGCGTTCAGCTGGGAAGCAGGAAGCACGTTTACCTTGATGGCGATTCCGGTCTCAGGGGTGAAGCTCTCGTCAGCCAGCTCCTTGATGACCTCAGCCCACTCGGTACCTCTCGAGATCCAGACATCGATGGTCTCATTGACCACCACATCCTCCGCAAGCACGCCGCCTACGTTATCGTAATCCTTGGTAAAGGAAGAGAAAAACTGTGTAATGGTCGCCCCAATCCTCTGGAAAATATTGGAAGAAACGCTCTTCCAGGTCTCGTTTGGATTGCCTACGTCGAAATAATCAATAATCAAAGGACAGCTCTGCATGGACAGATACCACTGGCTTAAGCTGTTCTGGGATGTGGTCAGGTCGCCGATCTTCTTGGCAATGCTGAACTCGTCATCCAGCATCTCCCGCACCTGCGTCGCAATGGTCAGGAAGTTGTTCGCCATGGCGGGACGCTGGGAAGCCATCTGGTTCACCATGTCGTACTTCTTCAGCATGCTGGCCTCAATGAACTCCATGTTCTCCTTCAGGTCCGGGATCCTGGTGAAGAACTGGTAATCGTAGTTCGGGTCAGGGTCACTGCCTGCGATCAGGTTGATGTCAAGCAGCATATCGGACAGGATGGTGATGTCCTCCTGAATGGACTCCAACACCGCCCCCAGCTCGCCCAGCTTCACGGTCATGGTGATCGTGTGGGTTCCAGCCGTAAGATAGAACTGATAAGGATTCCCTTCCTCATCTTCCAGGGTCTTCAGCTTCCAGGCCGTATCATAATCAAATTTGTATTCCAAAAGCTCGGAGAAAGGAACCTGACCGTCGATCTCGATCTTCCGGAAGGAAGGAAGGCCGTCGTTCCAGGACTGCTTCACATACATGGCGATCTTGTACAGGCCATCCTGGGGAACGTCAAACTGCCAGGTAATGCTCTGGTTGCCCGCACGCCAACGGTAGCCGCCCATAACGTTCAGGATACGGTTCACGGAGGACGCCGGCTCCACCAAAGGATCGCCGTCGTTATCACGTCTTAAGGTCACATCGTTCTTCTCGATGGTGGTCAGCTCAGCCTGGAAATGGATCTTATCCACGTCGGCTGCCTGATATCCGTTCACAGCATACTCCGAAGCGACCTCTGCATATGTTTTATATTCTTTACGGGGAACAAGCCTGATACCGGAGAAATACATATCCACCTTGTTATAGATTAACCGGATGGTATGCTCGCCTGCTTCCAGATAAAGGGCAAAAGAATCGGCATAGATGCCGGATGTATCTTCCAGGCCTGTGGTCCTCCAGCCCGGGATCTGCACCTGCGCCGGCCTGGTCTCATCGCCGATACTGTTGATGACAGGCTCGCTCTCGTCCTTAAAATACCGCACAAAGGTAATATCGCTGCTCTCGTTAAAGGGCGCGATACCGTCTATGTACAGAATCCTCTTACCTTCGTCAGACTCACCGGGAACAAGATAATAATCCATCTCCAACTGATAAAAAGCATTTGCGGGCACATCCACCGCAAACTCCATGTACTCAGAGGATTTTTCAGACAAAACCGCCGTTCTGCCTTCATAATCCTGTGTCGCCAGGGCGCCGTTTTCATCATAGATGGCGGACAGCGGAATCTCGATGGCCTCTGCCGCACTGGGTGCATCCGCATGCGCGTTCAGATACTCGGAATAGGTCCCGACCTCTCCGCTGCCGTACTTCCAGTCAATCTCCACGCCTTCAAATCCGGTATACTTGTCTTTTAACAGTACGCCGGCAGTATCGCCGACTTCGGCGGCGAAGGAAACCGTGGCGACGCCAGTACACGCCAGGGAAACCGCCAGAAGCAGGGCAACATGCTTCTTCCAGCCGCTTTTACGATGTTGAAGGGAATCAATTATCCCACTTCGTCTCATGTTTGCGTCCCCTCCTTTTGTTATTTTTATAATGTAAACGCTTACAAATTTAAATTCATTGTGCATTTTGTTTGTCGTTTACCATATAAGCATAATTCCTATTGGGTACTTTGACAATTTAGAAAAATTTGACCTTATATATATTTTTTTGCACTTTCCCATTTTTTTATCCATGTTTTTTTCATAAAAAATTTACAATTTTTCTGAGGATTGCTTTTCCTGCGCATTTATGATATAAGTAATATGCGGTTTCAGTTCAGGTGCTTTCAAAATAACGAAAGGATGGAAACGATAATTTGTCAAGGGTTGTTGGAAATAATGCACAAAACAATAAAGAAATCATAGATGCTTTTGATGAACACAAGAATTTTTCCCAAAAGGCCGGGCTCCTGATCGACCACCTCCCCTCCCAGGGAGACGGAAACGCCGGAACCGGATCTGAGGTCAGGGCCGGTATCTGTTCCGTCACGGGGAAAATCCTCGAGGTCTGCGATATCGGATACCGGATGGAAGACCATCCTGACTGCATTTATTTTTTTCTGACTTTTGGGAATTACAATATGAGGGTACTCGTGGATACGATCAAGCAGCAGCTGTTCAATCAGCGGGAACATGTTCCCGTCAATATTTATTACACCGACTGCCTGAAAAGCGAAGAAGAGGTAAGGACACAGCTTGACTATATGGCAGGGCATCTCGTCTACAGTCTGATTTACGGCTATTGGAAGCGTTTTCCCTACTCGTTTATTTATGATTCGGAACAGAATAAGGAGCTTCCGGTTCCGGATGCGGCTGCTGAGATTGCGGCTTTTCTTGAACGGAGGGATTTCCCCGGCCTGAAACAATACATTGAAGGGCAGGAGAATCAGATCATGACCTGGAGGCATGTGTCAGGCGTTCCTTTTTCTTCCCATGGCATATACCTTTTTATGGAAACGCTGATGTATGCCCTTAAGATTTTCTTCCAGGCCAATTCCTGGCGGAACCCTTTGGACGATCTCACGCTGCCGGGACTTTTGCTCGAACAAAGGGATATCCATGACTTTTTCCTTTTTATGGAAAACTGCCTCACTGAGTATGAGGCTTTCATACGTCCGAATATGAACGGGCACAAACACCTGATGGATATGATGATCCTTCATATTGAGCAGAATCTCCCCACCGTAACGCTGGCTTCCCTGGCGGAATGCTTCCATCTCACCAGCGCCTATGTGAGCCGCGCCTTTAAAAGCTACACGGGGGAAAACTTTTCCGATTTCGTCACGCAGCGAAAGCTGAACCGCGCCGCGCAGATGCTGACGCAGGATATCAGCATCCGGGACATCTCAGTCCAGCTCGGATACAGCTCGCCGGCCTATTTTCTCGCAAAATTCAAGGAGAAATACGGTATGACCCCAAGCTCCTACAGACGCAGGCACCTGGTCCATGAATTATCGGATCCGAATCCTTCGGAAAATGTCCATTAGGATAACACGGAAGGCTGCGGCATATTTCAGGAGAATATGCCGCAGCCTTCCGTGTTTTATTTCTTTTTTATTTAATTTATTTAAGCTCTTGCTTTTATTTAAGCTCCTGCGCATTCAAATATCTCACGACCCCCATATGGATCGCCCACGCGATGCGCTCTCTGTAGCTGTCCGTGCAGAGCTTCTCCGCCTCCGCGCTGTTGGAAAGGAAGCCGCACTCCACAATAACGATGGGCGTTCCTGTTTTCTTTAACAGATAGTAGCTGTCGTTGGCCTTAGCCTGTTTTTTATTATCGGGATCAGCTTTCTCGATCAGCTCCTCCTGGATCACATCCGCCAGCTTTTTGCCCTCTGCACTGTTGGTATAATAAAAGACCTGCGCCCCATGGACGGATTCCTCATGGTAACTGTTCTGGTGGATGCTCACTGTGATCACGGGATGCGCCTCTTCGATCAGGGCAACCCTGCGCTTCATATCCTGTACCTTCTTATTGGAAGCATTCTCGTCATACAGTCCCACGTCGGAATCCCTGGTCAGGATTACACGGATATCATCTGCCTCCAGAAACTGCTTCAAAAGCAGGGCGATCTCCAGATTCAGATCCTTCTCCAGGACTCCATTGATGCCCACCTTTCCCGGATCCCTTCCCCCATGTCCCGCATCGATCACGACGCAGGGCAGATCCTGATCCTCATTGGCCGCCTTGGCATTCGCCGCCACATATATGGCAGCCTCCCTCGCCACTGCCAGCATGGACACTACGAGCAGAAAACCCATGACCATGGATAATAATTTATGTTCAAAATCATTCATCCGGATAATGGCATTCCCCGCCTCTCCCCTGTCTTCCTTTCATTTATATGAACGATCCATCGGGGTTATGATATGGGCATCTGCAAAATAACATTTGAACGTCCGGCGCCTACTGCCCGGCATAAGTCCTGATCTGTTCCCATATCTGCGGCGTTCCAAAGCCCAGTCTCCACACTGCCGCTCCGCCGATATTCTGGACAGACATCACATTCAGCTTCACCGCAATGGATTCCGCATCCTCCAGCCAGACCTGGCAGAACGTATCCCCTTCCGTCCAGGAGGCATAATTCTGGCAGGTCTCTTCATCCCACTGCGGCGTAATGTTATGGTTCTTCAGGTACTCCTCCGTATTCCTGATGGACAATGTCTCATCCGTCACGGTGCCGTCGTTTTTCCATACACGCGTATAAAGAGGCAGCGCATTCACGATTTTCCCTGCGGGCACCTTCTCCAATGCCCTGCTGATTCCGTCGCGCACATAACCGATGCTTGCCACACTGCCGGGATCGCCGCTGGCATGCCAGTGCTCATCATACCCCATAATAATCACATAATCCGCCACCAGACCCTGCACCTCTATCCCGTAATGGGCGCGGTAATCATAAGGAACGTAATCATCTATCGAGAAGAACAGGCCGTACTTCCTGCATAGGATAGAAAGCTCCCGCAAAAACTGGACATAATGCGCGCCGATTTCCGACGATATGTTTTCAAAATCAATATTTACGCCGTCCAGATCCAGCTCAAGGGCTGTCCTGACGATGGATCTTGCAAGCTTCTGTCTGGTATCTGTGGACAGAAAGGCAGCGTGGACATCTACATCCGCATTGCCCTGCACAGCATTAAAATCATCCCACACGCCCCAGACCTGCAGGCCCGCATTGTGGGCCTCCGCCACATAATCGCTGCTGGCGTAGCTGGTAAAACCTCCCTCTTCATCCTTCAGGCCAAACCAGGTAGGGGCGATCACGTTCATGCCCTCCGCACCCAATATCATCTCCTTCAGGGTGGCATTGCCCGCCTGCGCCCCTATGGCATGAAAGCCCAGCACCACCTTCCCATCCATGGAAAGTGAAGTATATTCATATTCCGGCGCCTCAAAGTCCTGCCGGGGGGCCTCCTCGTAATTCTCCGTTCCTTCTGATAAGCCGGCAAGCCTCTTATTCTCCACATAGCCGATCAGGGAATCCGAGGTCTTAACGCGGCTCCACTCTTCCCCGCGCGTAAGGATCTCAACCTC
>CANPYG010000054.1 GCA_947588205.1 uncultured Acetatifactor sp.
ACGCCGAAAATATGGTAAAAAAATAAATGCGAATCGAGTTCTTAACTCTTTTCGCATTTAATTCTAAAACTTAGCGAGCTTTTTGGGGGACTGTGTTGAGGAGCTTTTCGGGGGACTGCATATTTTCCGTTACCTGGATATACAGCTTTTCATCTGGCTTTTCAGCTACAAAGCAGGGTAAGTTTTTGACCTTGTTTTGGGTTTAATCATCTTTACTTCTCTTTACATATCTACTTCCAATATATTATAATGCAGGTATCAACAAAACGGCGGGAAACCTATGAATCCCATGCAGTTTTGGAAACTTCAGTTTTGGGGAAAGTGCGGATCGATTCTTGATAAAAGGCGGGTTTATCTAAGATGAATAAGCTGAAAAATCTCAAGTTTTTATTTGTAAGGGCCTGGAGGCTGGCAAAAGGGTATTTTCTGTTGTGTCTGGTAAAGAATTTATTTGCCGGACTTCTGCCCCTGGCCAATGTATTTGGGGTTGGTATCGTGGTGGATGCGTTAATGGCGGGGAAATCCAGGAGGCAGGTCCTGGGGGTCATCGCCCTGTACATTTCCGTCAACCTGGCGCTGCAGATCCTTAAGCATATCCTCACCCTTCTGGACAATTTTGCCATGCGGAAGATCACTAATGTCGTGCAATACGAATATATGAATGACTGCATCTGCGTGAATTACCATTATGTGCAGGACAGGACCATGCTGAATTTGAAGCAGAAATCCATGACCGCCCATCCGGCCTTTTTTATCTCCGAATGGGGGAATTTTTTCAGTTATCTGGTGCAGTTTGCGGGGATTTTGTTCCTCTTTTCCGTCTTAAGCCCCTGGTTTGTGCTGGTCATCCTGGCCATTTCCGCATCCTTGATCTGGATGTCCTTCCTGACCCAGAAGCAGGAGTTTGATTTCAAAAACGGCAGGGTGGAGGATGACCGCAGGCTGGATTATCTTTATTCGGCCATGACGGAATACAAATATGCGAAGGAGATCCGAATCAACCATGCGGATCAGTTTATAAGGGAAAAATATGCCTCCGTCCTGAAAACCCAGCTGGAAAAGCTTAAGGTGTTATGCCGCAAAAAGCTGGGTGTGCTCAGCCTGGGCAATGTGCTGACGGCGCTGCAGACGGCGGTCATGTACGCCTATTTTACATACCAGGTATCCCAAAACCAGGTGAGTATTGCGGAATATACCGTGCTGCTGTCCTCCACCACTCTTTTTGCCACCACCCTGCTGTCCTTTTTTAAATCGGTGGGCGCCATTAACAATAATTGCAAATCCATCGAATTTTACCGTTCCTACCTGGAAGCGGTTCAAAAGAACAGCCAGATCTGTAAAAGCAACGAGCTGCCGGAGCCGGAGCTGGACTTTTCCCATGAGACCATACGGTTTGAGAAGGTTTCTTTTGCCTATCCCAATACCACCCAGTACATTTTGCGGGATCTGGACCTGGAAATCAGGCATGGGGAAAAAATAGGCATCGTGGGGAAAAACGGCGCCGGGAAAACCACGCTGATCCAGCTGTTATGCCGGATTTATGACCCCACGGAGGGGAGGATCACGCTGAACGGCGTTGACATCAGGCAGATCCCCTATCAGGTTTATTGTAAGCATATCGGAATCGTCCTGCAGGATTTTGCCCTGTTTGCGTACAGCGTGAAGGAAAATATCTTGTTTGACCAGGCTGCGGATGAAAAAAGGCTGCAGGCCTGCATCGCCAAAAGCGGCTTGTCGGGAAAGGTGGGGAAGCTGCCGAAGGGGCTGGGAACCTCCGTTTATAAAGACCTGGATCGGGAAGGGGTGGAGTTTTCTGGCGGGGAAGGGCAGAAGCTGGCAATGGCCCGGGCGTTATACAAAAATGCGGATATCCTGGTGTTGGACGAACCCACCAGCGCCCTGGATCCCATAGCGGAGTATGAATTTTTCTCCAGGCTGAAGGAGATGTCGGAGGGGAGGACCACCGTGTTTATTTCGCACCGCCTTTCTTCCACCCGCCTGTGTGATAAGATCTACGTGCTCGCGGACGGCGGGATCCTGGAAAGCGGTTCCCACGAGGCTCTGATGGCCCAGGACGGATTCTACGCCAAATTGTACCGGATGCAGTCTCAGTATTTCCAGGAGACGGGGCAGGAGCGATGGAGGGATATGTGATGAAAAAGCTGCATGGAATTTTGAAAATATATAAAATGATCTGGAAATACGAGCCGTACTACCTGGTCTGTTCTTTTCCCCAGACCATCCTGACGGCGGCTCAGGCTCTGCTTGCAGCCTATTTTCCCAAGCTGTTTATTGAACAGCTGATGGGAGAAAGCGGCTATGGGGAAGTCTTGGAAATGATCCTCCTGTACGCCCTGCTGTTGCTTATAGTAAGCGGGCTGAACATTTTCCTGAAGAACAAGACGGAATTCTTTTCAGACCGATTCGCCAAGAAGGTTCGGGAAACCACAGGAGGGATCACCATGGGGCTTCCGCTTGAGGTCATGGAGGGCGCGGACTTCCACGACAAGCTATATATGGCAAACAACGTGAAGGAGGTCCTGGGGGCTGTGGCGCTGCTCCAGGGAATCCTTGCGGACCTCTTTACGGTGGCGGGGCTGGCGGCGGTCATAGCCCGGCTGGACTTCCTCTTTGTCCTGCTGATCGGGGCAGTGCTGGCCGTGAAGGTCTGCCTGGTCTATCTGATGCAAAAGCGCCTCGCCATGCGGCGTATTTCCTTTGCCCAGAATGACAGGAAGGGCAACTACCTAAACGGAGTGGCCTATTTCAATAAGGGCGCTGCCAAGGAGTTGCGCCTGAACAATCTGCAGTCCTGGTTTATGGGGAAGATACGGGAATACCGGGAGGAGATGCTGGGGCTGCAGTATGGGGACTTTGGGCGTTATGCCCTGGCGGATATATTTTTGTCCGTGGTGATGGGTGTGCAGACCTTTTTCATGCTATGGGTTTTGTCCCTGCAGTACCTGGACGGCTCCATCACCATCGCCGATTTTACCATGTATTTTTCGGCGGTGACGGTGGTTTCGGCCTCCCTTTCCAGGGTCATAGAGAAGTTTGGCGAGTACAACCGCATGCAGCTATATCTGTGGGATTTTGACAGCATCCGTAAAGAAGAGAAGACGGGGGCGGGGAAGGAACTTTCCGACCTGGAGGACAGAACCATCCGCTTTGAAGATGTGTCCTTTATGTACCCAGGGGCGGGACAGTACAGCCTTGAACATATCAATATCCAAATAGCGGAGAATGAGAAGCTGGCCATAGTGGGGGAAAACGGCGCCGGGAAAAGCACCTTTATCAAGCTTTTATGCAGGTTTTATCACCCCACGGAGGGAAGGATCACCATAGGCGGCACGGATATCTGGGAACTGTCCGATGCTGCCTTCGGGCAGCTCCTTTCCGCTGTATTCCAGGATTATAGGAATTTCGCATTTACCATCGGGGAAAATGTGGCGATGCGTGAAGCAGTGCCGGAGAAGGAGGTCCTGTCCGTTTTGGAACAGGTAGGGCTTTCGGAGAAAATCAGCCGCCTGCCCCATGGCATCCGCTCCTATTTATCCAAAAACTTCGACCGGGAGGGCACGGACCTATCGGGAGGGGAAGGGCAGAAGCTGGCCATTGCCAGGGCTTTGTACAAGGACACCCCTGTGGTGATCCTGGATGAACCTACGGCGGCCCTGGATCCCCAGGCGGAGAACGAGATCTATGAGAATTTCTTCCATGCGGCGAGGAACAGGACAGCCCTCTTTATTTCCCATCGGTTAGCCGCTTCCACCCGGGCGGATCATATCGCTGTCTTCGTAGGGGGAAAAATCGTGGAATACGGCACCCATGGGGAACTGATGGGGCATAATGGCGTTTATGCCGATATGTTCCGGAAGCAAGGGCAGATTTATTGGAAGGAAGCATTTTTTTAAAGCAAAAATTTTTTAATGCAAAATGAAGAGAATGTGATATAATTCAGACAGATACTGTATATCGCGGAAGGAGGCGGCGGGATATGGAAACAAGACCTTATATTTCCTGGGATTTGATCACACGGTTTATGATAGATGTTTGGAAAGCCTACGGGGTTCCTGAAGAAGATGCCAGGATCTGTACGGACGTTCTGCTGGAGTCTGACAGGCGGGGAATTGAGAGCCATGGATGCAACCGTTTCAAACCCATCTATCTGGACCGGATCAAAAATGGCACCCTGCTTCCCGTTACCAGGATCGATATTTTAAAAGAAACGCCCACCACGGTGGTGATGGATGCAAACAATGGCCTCGGCATGGTGGCAAGCCACCGCATGATGGAAATGCTGATTGAAAAGGCGAGACTTTACGGCATGGCCGGGGGAACGATCTGCAATTCCACCCATTATGGCATTGCAGGCTATTGGACCGGTATGGCAGAAAAGGCCGGAATGATCGGTATCAGCGGCACCAACGCCCGTCCTTCTGTCGCCCCTACCTTCGGGGTGGAGCCTATGATGGGCACGAATCCCCTCACCTTCACAATGCCTACGGACGAAGCTTTTCCGTTTAATTTTGACTGTGCCACCTCCATTGTCCAGAATGGGAAGATTGAATTTTACGAACGCAGCGGGAAGCCTACTCCTGCCGGACTTGTCATCACGAAGGACGGCAATACTTTAACGGATTCCGGACAGATCCTCCGGGAAATGCGTTCTGGCGGCTGCGCCCTGCTTCCCCTCGGCGGTCCTGGAGAAGAAACTGGGGGTTATAAGGGCTATGGCTTTACGGCAGCCGTGGAGATTCTTTCCGCCGCCCTGGCCGGGGGTCCTTATCTAAAGGATTTGAACGGCAAGGACGAGGCGGGAAATCACAGGATGTATCGCCTGGGACATTTCTTTTTTGTCATAAATCCGGAATTTTTTATGGGACTGGATACCTTCCGGGAAACCGCCGGCGGCATCTGCAGGCAGCTTCGCAGTTCTCAAAAAGCGCCCGGCGCAGAACGAATCTATACGGCTGGTGAAAAGGAGTATCTGGCATGGCAGGAGAGGAAGGATAAGGGAGTTCCTCTGGGGGAAGCCCTCCAAAAAGAATTCCTTGCCCTGCGGGATGAATGCGGTCTGGATTATCATTTCCCTTTTGAGGAGGGCCGCACGCCAGGTTTCTGATGGGTGTGAATGCGTCGAAGGGCGCAAACATACATATAAATATAAGCATAAACATAGACATAAACATAAATAAACATAGGCATAAACATAGACATTAAAAATAGAATCCCTCTGCAAAATACAATTTTAAAATCTTGAAAAATAGCCGAAATCAGCTTTCTAATTACCAGATTGGGGCACTTTACAAATGCCCTACAAGATCCGGGGGTATTCCCCGGTTGTCAGATAAACGGTCTTCTTTTCAATATCCCTTTGGGGTACACAGGAAGATATACAAGTTTTTGCAGGATATAAAATCCCCTATTAAAATCTTCCTGTGATCAATGGGATAGCTTTGCCATGAATTCTTCCACGGAACCAGCCGAAGAAACCGTCTTCAAATAATGCCTCAGTATGCTGCTGTCTTTTTCTGCAAGGATCCGTCCTTTCAGATCCTCCGGGATCTCGCTGGACAATTCCTGCAATAAATCCAGCACGGCCTCCGCCAGACCATTGGTCCTGCCGGCTTCCAGCCCAGCCTTCAGCCCCTCGGCCCTGCCAGCTTCCAACCCCTCGGCCCTTCCGGCTTCCCGTTCATCCATCAGCAGTTCCTCTAACAGCATAAACTTCTCCTCCATTTCCCGGTTCGCCTTTATCTGGCGCACTGCCGTCTGCAGCTGCTCCACATATCCATCCTGGAAATCTCCATTGCTTCCCTGTAGGTCCGATCCCACATACTCCAGGAATTTAATCAGCCCGTCCGGTACATTTCCCCTTTTTGTTCCATGGGTATTCAAAAATACGGTGGTCACTCCATCCGGGAGCACGTATTCCTTATCCTCCTGGCAGGTGCTTTGAAAGGTGTATTTATACTCCCCGAGTCCGATCGGATCAAAATCGCAGAGAAAGACCACATAGACATCAGGTAGCTCCCCATAACTTCCGCCGGCATTCAACAGGTCCATATCGATCTGGCTGTGGTAGTATCTCGCCCTGTGTTCCAGGAAGGGTTTTTGGACGACCTGCATTTCCACATTGTACCGGGTCTTATTTTCATCCCTTGCCTCGATATCCAGGCGTACTCCTTTATATTCAGGATGGTAGATCAGGCTCTTTTCCATGCTGACCGTCAGCTTCCCGATGGGGATGCCAAGTGCCATTTCCAGGAACGGTTTGCAGTTTGCAGGATGGATCATCACTGCCCCAAACATGAAGTTGTCCTTCAATGTCAGGTCTTCTAATTTCTTTTTTGTTGTCATATTTCTCCTCCACATTCTTGCAGAGGAATTCTATGCTTTTATTATATAACGGGAGCGGAGAAAATACAAGTTGTATACATTCAGATTTTTTCCCAGAGTTTTTCTGGTGATTACCCCTGGAAAAACATTTGTTGCAAAGTGCGGCCGCTGCACTAAATTAGACAGAGAAATCAGACAGAGAAGTTAGACAGAGCTTGTTGAAAAAATGAGGGAAATTATGGACATCTGCGGATTTCTTAGTATAATAAAAGTACAAAAATTTCGACGGAGAGTTTCGGTGAAGGAGGTAAATAGAGGTAACATGAGAATCACAAGAGTAATCGGAATGGCGGGGAAAAAAGATTGCGGCTATGGCTGCGAGATTGAAAAGGATTATATTCCTGATGAAGTGATTCTGCAGGAGAAAAGCAGCCCCATTGTTTTTTATAGGGAGGGCGTAGACTCTAGGGAGGGCGCAGACTCCGGGAATGGCGCAAATCCCAGGAACGGCGCAGTTTGCAGGAACGGCGCAGATGGAACCTCCGGCGGCATCCTGTTAATGCAGGAGGGCTGGGAGCTGTTCCCTGTGGAGGTTAGGAAATATATCATAAGCGAGGACACTCAGATCGAGACCAGGCAGACGGCGGACGGGGAACGTACCTTTGTGGAGAGTGCCCAGGAAGCCTGTATTGCCCACGCCTATCAGGGGAAATTATGTTTTGCCATAAAGCCCTCGGAGCGGATCTTCGGATTGGGGCAGCATGAGGAAGGCGTGCCCAATTACCGTAATTGTTCCCAGTATATGTATCAGAATAATATGAAGATCCCCATGCCGGTATTTCTGTCCACAGAAGGCTATGCGGTCCTGCTGGATGCGGATTGCCTGATGATCTATGAAGAACATGAGAACCGGATTACCATCTCTTTTGACGCGGTAGAGCAGATTTCCTATTTCCTCATTGAAGGGAACACGCCCGGAGAATTAATGAGAGGGATCCGGAGAATTACCGGGAAAGCGCCGTTGCTTCCTTTGTGGGCTTATGGTTACGTCCAGTCCAGGGAGCGGTATTGCTCCCAGAAGGAGCTTCTGGAAACGGCGGAAGAATTTGAAAGAAGGAATATCCCTGTTTCCTGTCTGGTCCAGGATTGGCAGACCTGGGAGTATGGGAAATGGGGAAATAAGCGTCTTGACAGGAGCCGTTATCCGGACCTGAAGCAAGCCACGGATCAGCTGCATGAAAAGGGCATCGGCCTCCTGCTTTCCATATGGCCCAATATGGCCCAAGGCTGCCCTGACAATGAAGAGATGCAGGCTGCCGGGCTTCTGCTTGCGGATTCCTTCACCTATGATGCCTTCCGGGAGGAAGCGAGGGAGCTTTATTGGAAGCAGTGTGAGCGGGAACTTTTCGCGGAAGGCGTAGATGCCTGGTGGTGTGATTCCACAGAGCCCTTTACCCTTGACTGGAACGGAACGGAGAAATTGGGGCAGGAGGAAAGGTATCTTGTGGCAAGGGACGCCATGACCAAGTTCATGGATGCCCGCAGGGCAAATACTTATGCTTTGCACCATGTAAAAGGGATGCACGATAATCAGAGAAAGGCTGATCCGTTAAAGAGGGTGCTGGTTTTGTCCAGGTCAGGTTCTCTCTCCATTCAGAAATATGGCGCAATTCTTTGGTCCGGGGATATCTGCGCTTCCTGGGACGTCCTGAAAAAACAGATCGTGGAAGGACTGCAGATGTGCAGTAGCGGGATTCCCTACTGGACTTTGGATATCGGGGCTTTCTTTACAAAGCCTCAGAAATCCTTGGAGGAAAATGGGGATGAACTGGTGCGCCCCTGGTTTTGGAGCGGAAATTTTGAAAAAGGCGTGGAGGACAAGGGATACCGGGAGCTTTATGTCAGATGGCTGCAGTATGGAACCTTCCTTCCCATTATGCGCTCCCACGGCACGGATACGCCCAGGGAACCCTGGTATTTTGGGGAACCCGGGGAACTGTATTACGATACGATTGTAAAATATATCCGGCTGAGATATCGCCTGATCCCTTATATCTACAGCTTGGCCTATCAGGTATATCGGGAGGATTGCTTGATGATGCGCAGTCTCTTCTTTGATTATCAGGAGGATGAAAAGGCTGTGGAGACCACGGATCAGTTCCTGTTCGGGAACTTTCTGGTGTGTCCGGTGACAGAGCCGGTGGAGTTTGGCCCGGGCAGCGAGCCAATAGATGGCGAGCCTTATAGAAAGGTATACCTTCCGGAAGGGGAATTGTGGTACGATTACGAGACCAAAGAAACGTACCGTGGAGGGCAGGAAATCATGGCTGATGCGCCTGTAGACAAGATGCCTCTCTATGTGCGGGGAGGCAGCATTCTGCCGGTCAATCCGGAATGCAAGGCTGACTTGTACCGCACACAGAAAACGGATAAGCTCTCCTTGGAGGTTTATGGGGGAAAGGATGGGCGTTTTGTCTGTTATTTTGACAGCGGAAACGGCTATGGATATCAGAGAGGAGAGTACGCCGCGGTTACGGTCTCCTGGTCGGAGCAGGATCAAAAGCTTACCCTTTCCGATGTGGAAGGAGTCTATTCTTATCCACAGAAGTGGGCCATATGCCTTTGGACGGCTGAGGGGAAAAGATATCAGGAGAATATAACCTACCACGGAAAAGAAATATCCATTATAAATTTATAATACCCCCGCACATTTTGCCTATTTCAAACGTTATACCTTTTAGAAAATAAAGAGGATTTCTTTTAGAAAAATAAGAAGAGGATTTCTTTTAGAAAACAAAAGGAGGATTTGCTTATGGGCGAAGTGGTTTTAAGGACGACAGAGCTGACAAAAAGCTATGGGAAGGTTCCGGCGGTGGACCATGTATCCCTGACCATCGAAAAGGGGGATATCTACGGCTTCATCGGGGAAAACGGCGCGGGCAAGAGCACCTTCATGCGCATGGTCTGCGGTCTGGCTTTCCCCAGCAGCGGCGTCATGGAGCTTTTCGGGGAGAATTCCGTAAAGGGGCTGGAGACTGCCAGGCGGAGGATGGGAGCCATTATAGAGCATCCGGCGCTTTACGGCAATATGACCGCCATGGAGAATCTGACTGTCCAGAGGAAGTATCTGAATTTGGAAATGGGGGAAGCTGGGAAGAAGGAAAACCAGGAGCTTCTTGAACTGGTGGGACTGGGCGATACAGGCAAAAAGAAGGCGGGGAAGTTCTCCCTTGGAATGCGTCAGCGTCTGGGACTGGCTCTGGCGCTTTAGGGGGAGCCGGAATTCCTGGTGCTGGACGAGCCCATGATCGGCCTGGATCCCATAGGCGTCATGGAGCTGCGCGCGCTTTTGCAGAAGCTGAACCGGGAGAGAAAGATCACTATCCTGTTCAGCAGCCATAATCTGTCGGAAATGACCCTGATTGCCACCCGGTATGGCTTCCTGCATAAAGGGAGGCTCTTGGAGGAGTCGGATGCGGATACTGTACGCGTCCAGTGTGAAAGGCGTGGGATCCGGCTGGAATCCTACTTTGTGGAACTGCTGCAGAAGGCGTCAAGTTCCTCTGCAATGTCAAAGGAGGTGCAGTGACATGAGGATGGCCGGATTATTCCGCAATGAAATCTTTAAATTATACCGATCAAAGGCAGTGCGGATTGCTTTGGCATGCTTCCTGTTATTTGAAATCATTTTTTGTTTTGACGAATATAGAAAGCACCCGCCTTTGTACCAAATGTTGGAATATGGTTACGGCAGCGTGATCTGGTATTACAACCAGGTGGCGCCCCTGCTGCAGATTCTTTCTGCAGTGGTGGCAGCCGAGATGACCACAAAGGAGATACAGAGGAGGACCATCCATAATGTGCTCGGCAGGGGGATCCGCAGATGGGATTACTGGCTGGTAAAGCTGGTCTGCTTTCTGGGGTTCAACTTTTTGCTGGATCTGATCGGCGCTTTGGGCTATATGGCGGGGCGGACACTTATAGTAGGGTTTAATCCCTTTCATGTGACTTATCCGGATTATTTGCTGGTGAATCTCGTATTTGTGGCGGCTTCCACCATTGTATACTTTGTGCCCGCGCTGTTGATCTTCTGCATAGGTTTTATGTCCCGTTCCACAGCCGTCACCTCTCTTTCCGGAACGGTACTGGTAACGTTGGATAATTTTGCCTGCCTGAACTTGCTGCCGGAGGATGCCTTCACGCCCATGCGGGCAGTTCTCATCATTCGTGAAAAGTTCTTCCTGACAGAAAGAATCCTGACAGCGGATTTCGCCCGCTATCTGTTTCCCTTCCTTTGCATGGATCTCTTCCTGATCCTATTGTCCTGGATTCTGTTCCGGAGAAAGGACGTATAGGATGAAAACCTTATTTTCAGCGGAGTTGTATAAATTAAAACGGATAAAGATCGTATGGATCGCAGCGCTGGTACCTTTTTTGACCGGGGCAGCCCTGGCCCTGCAGAAGGGGTATCTGCAGGAACCGCTGCTTCTTGACCGCCCGAGTCTGAATTATATCGGTCTTCTGTGTTATATCCCGGGGGTGCGTTCCCTGGCCATTGTGCTTATTCTGGCGGCGGCCTATATGGCTTCCCAGGATTTTGAAGAACGGACGATACAGAACATCTTAAGCAAAGGGGTCGATAGGCGTTTTTATTATTGCTCCAGACTCATGGCACAGTTTTTCTACGCCGCTCTGTTTTTTGGGGGAACCATGCTTTTGTTCGTGCTCTGCAGGCTGTACCGTCAGCAGGAGCAGGGCGTATTCGGGAGTCTTACGCCTGCAGGAGAGTTTTTTGCGGCGCTGCTTGTCTCTTATCTGCAGCTTTGCGCCCATTGTTCCATTTCCAATATGCTCAGCATCTTTATGAAAAAGCAGAGTACGAGCATGGTAGCCGCCTTTGTCTGGCTGGTGGCAGAGCTGGTCAGCCCCATTCTGGAGACGTTATTTCCCCGGATGGATTTGACCTGGTTCGTTCCCCTGATTGCCCTGGAAAACGGCGTGGGTTATATCAGCCGTGGAATGGCTGTCTCTTTCACATACCTGCGCTGCGGTCTGTCCGCCCTGGTGATCATTTTCCTCACAAGCGCTATAGGATACTGGAAGTTCTGCTGTACGGATCAGACCATGATCGAAGAGGAAGAGTGAAATGATAAGGACATGAGGATGATCCCCTTAGACCGGTAAAACCCTGACAGTCTAGCCGACCGCCTATAGAGCTTTACCGTATTTCTTTAACGGGTCCTTGACATATTTCTTTAACGGGTCCTTGACAGCTCTTTGACAAACAATCGGCTCTTGGTTATAATAATCCTAAATCGGTTCTTGGGAGGGGCTGCGGTGTTTGCAGGCAAAACGGAAGAGGAAGACTCAATGAGCGTATCCCTCCTGCTTAAGCATCCCTCCCGTTTACGCAGCCCATCTGCTTATGCAGCTCACCTGCTTATGCAGCCCGTAAACCGCGATGAGACCCCGAAATAATTGCCCTGTCAAAGGAAAGGAGCCCGCCATGCTGATTTTTCTCTGCGACGATAATGCTTCCGAGCGCGCTTATATAAAATCCCTCGTCCTGGGCTGGGCGACCCGGTCGGGGGCAGAAGTCTGCCTGCGGGAATATCCTTCGGCGGAGGCGCTTCTGTTCGCTTATGAAGACAGGGCGGCGGACATCCTGCTTTTAGATATCGAAATGCCTGGGATGAACGGGGTGGAGCTGGCGAGAAAGCTGCGGGAGCGGCAGGAGATGGTGCAGATTGTTTTCATCACCGGGTATCCGGACTTCATTGCAGAAGGGTATGAGGTGGAGGCGCTGCATTATCTCTTAAAACCGGTGACGCCGGAAAAGCTGGCGGAGGTGCTATCCCGGGCGGCGGAGAAGATTTCCCGGGCGGAAAAGAAAATTCTCCTTCCGTCGGCTGGGGGCAAGACCGCGCTGCCCCTGAAGGAAATACGCTATATTGAAGCCATGCGGCAGTATTCGGTGATCTATGCGGCTTCGGGGGAGTATCGGCTGAAGGTGCCGATCTCCGAGCTGGAAGCCCAGCTGGACAGTTATTTCCTGCGGGTTCAGCGCTCCTTTATCGTCAATCTCCGGGAGGTTTTACGGATCAACCGCACCGAAGTAATCCTAAGAAGCGGGGAAGCGGTGCCCATAAGCCGGGGCATGGCGGACAAGGTCGGGAAAAAGATCATAGAATTATTTTAGAGGTATAAAAATGCTATTCGATAAAATGATCAACAGGAGAATCGAGCGGTATCAGTCGGAGCTTTTGCAGAAGTACTGCGACGAGGTGGAGTCCATGTACCGCAAAATGCGGGGGTGGCGGCACGACTATCACAACCACATACAGGCGCTGCAGGCTTCCATGGCCCTGGGGAAATATGACGAGGTGAACCAGTACCTGGCGGACTTAAACCAGGATCTTACCACGGTGGACACGGTGGTCAAGACCGGCAGGGTAATGGTTGATGCGATCCTGAACGGTAAAATGAACATCGCTGCCCAGAACGAAATCCCGGTCAACGCGAAGGCGAAGATCCCGGAGGGAACGCCGGTTTCCGACATCGATCTCTGCGTCATCATCGGAAATCTGCTGGACAACGCCATCGAGGAAAATAAGCGGCTCCCCAGGGATTCCCGCTTTATCCGGGTTTATATGGGCAGGAAGAACACCCAGTTTTACCTTTCCGTTACAAACGCCGCCGGGAAAAAGCGGGCGAAAACCGATTCCCGTTTTTTGTCCGCCAAAGGGGTGGAGCACGGTTTTGGTCTGTCAAGGGTAGAGTCGGTGGTAAAGAAGTACGGCGGATATTTTTCCGCAGACAGCGAGGATGGCGGGTTCACGGCGGAACTGCTGATCGGGATCGGGGATGCGGGATAAAAGGATCCGGAGGGTGAAAATCCTTTGAAAAAGCTGGAATGGAACTTGTGAATGGGGAGCAGGAAGCTACTCCCCATTTTTAGTTGCATTTCGTACACCCAAAGGAGCATTTCGTACCCAAGATTTACATTTTTTCTCATGAATGTATTATAATCTGGATATGAAAGCCGGGATATTCAATCATCACGGTGAGGGAGATGAGAGGTTTAAAAGAGATGAGAATGTCAAAAAAGAAAAAAGAGAAGGATCAAAAACGGAAGCCAAAGTACGGCATGTTCTCCTGCGTGGGCTATATTTACCGCGTGCTGTGGGAAAATGAGCGGTTTCTGGTGTTCGTGGGGCTTGCGGTGGTGCCGCTGTCCCTCCTTGTGGCTGCCTTCGGGCTGTATGCCACCCCCGCGATCCTAAACGCCATCGGAAGCTACAGCAGTTTCGGCTATGCGGCCCTTGTGATTGCAGGGATCGTTCTTGCTAAGGCGATTGCGGATGCTGCGGATGGGATGCTTCAGTCGATTACAGGAAGCGCCGAGTTCAATGTTGCTGCTATTTTAATGTATCAGATGCAAGTCGCTTACCGCACAACGGACTGGTATCTGAATTATGAGGAGGACTATCTGGAAATTGAAAAGCGGGCCGAAGAGGCGTTGCGTGATCATACTCAGGCAATGCATTTCCCAATGACTTTTGCGGAAACCGCAGGAGAGATCTTGAAATTTTTCCTCTTCGGCGCAACGGTGTCCATGCTCCATCCTGCTGTCATCGTGCTCCTGGTCGTCGGCGCGGTGGTAAACCGACAGATGTCCAACTGGCAGTGGCGGAAGCGTTACGGGGAGCGGGATTTCAGGAATGCTGCTGAGCGCAGACGCGATTACGTGGCTTTTTCCGGAAGAGAGCTCAAATATCAGAAGGACATCCGGCTTTTTCATATGCAAAAGCCTTTGCACGAGCGTCTTTCCCGGCACATCGGCGAGGCTCTTGAATGGCAGAAAAAGCATGAGCGTCGCGGATTACTGGTATCTCTTGTGGATTTTCTGATCGTCCTTTTGCGCGACGGGATCGCTTATGCTTTTCTGATTTATAAAGCCCTCAGGGGCGAGGTGGACGCGGCGCAGTTTGTCCTGTATTTTTCAGCCATCCGTTCCCTTGCGGGTCTTTTGGGGGGTATTGCAGGGCGTTTTCAGCGGGTAAGGGAAGGCGCGGCGCAGATCAGCGACATCAGGGAGCTGCTTAAATATGATGGAAAACTCAACCATGGCGAGGGCATCCCTTTGCCGGAAAAGCCCTTTTCCATCGAGTTTAAAAATGTGACCTACCGGTATCCCAAGGGTGAGAAAAACATCCTGGAGAACATATCTTTTCAGATCAGACCGGGGGAGAAAATCGCGCTTGTGGGATTAAACGGCGCGGGAAAGACCACCCTCGTCAGAATGATGTGCGGGCTGATCCTGCCCGATGAAGGGGAGGTGCTTTTAGACGGCCATACGCTTTTTGAATACAACCGGAACGAGATGTATTCCCTCTTCGGTTTCGTTCCCCAGTCCTATAATCTGCTGCCGGTGTCGCTGGAAAAAAACATCGCCTGCACGTCGGACGAATCAAAAATCGACCGCGAAAGGCTTAAGAAGGCGCTTGTGCTTTCCGGTTTTCAGGAAAAGGTGGAGAGCCTGCCCCTGGGGCTGAAAACACCCCTGGACCGGACCATAAACGAGGATGCGGTGGAACTCTCCGGCGGCGAAAAACAGCGGCTTTTGCTGGCAAGGCTCATTTATAAAAATCCCCTCTGCATGATTTTGGACGAGCCTACGGCGGCCCTTGACCCCATCGCCGAGGACAGGATGTACCGCCGCTACAATGAGATTTCTGAGAATGCGACGTCGGTATTCATCTCCCACCGCCTGGCTTCCACCCGCTTTTGCGACAGGATTTTCCTCCTGGACGGCGGGAAATTCGCGGAAGTCGGAACCCATGACGAGCTGATGGCAAAGGGCGGAAAGTACCGGGAGCTGTTCGATGTCCAGAGCAAATATTATCAGGAGGAGGTGGGCGTAAATGGCTAAGATCACCCTGAAAGAAGATCTGTCCTGCCTGTGGCGGGCGGTAAAGATCTGGCGGGGATACGCGCCGAAATACTGGAGCTTCGCCACGGTCCAGAGGGTTTTGCAAAGAGTTTCCGCTTATTTTTCCCTTACGATGTCGGCCCTCCTTTTGGACGAAATTTCCGGCAGCAAAGACAGGGACAGGCTGATCCTCTTTGCCTGCTTAACGGTTTTCGGCGGGTTCCTGTTTTCGGTGTTCACCCGCCTGCTGCGGATGAAAGCCTCGGTTTTGGATAGTCAGAGTTATTATAGGTATGAACAAATTATATTTGACGAAAACTGCAGGCTTCAGTTTGAACACCTGGAAAACCCGGATGTCCGGCTTTTAAGCGAGAAAATCGATGCAAACTCCCGAACGATCTACGGGGGCCTTATGGGGGTGTTATACAATGTTTCGAATACGGTGGATACGCTGACAGAACTGATCCTGTCCTTGTCTTTAACGGTCGCCGCGCTCTTTGCGGGAGCCTCCGGGCAGTTCTACGGCCTCTTGGGGTTCTTAAACTCCCCGCTGTCAGCGTGCCTGATGCTTCTGGTGATCGGGGGATTTTCTGCCCTGACGGTGAAGCTGGGGGTAATCCGCCGCAGCCGGGAAAACGAGGCGCGAAGCGAGCTTTCCCTTGGAAGCCTCCGCTATGGCGCTTATGGCAGGCTTTTTGGTCCGGATATGACGATCTTCGGGCTTCACCCCATCGTTCTTGAGGAATACAGAAAATACACCCTGCGGCCCTCCTGGCTGTTAAAGGTTCAGAAAACCGGGCTTGTGTTCGGCGCTTTAGATGCGCCCCAAAACGCCGCCATGCAGATCCTGATCCATCTTTATGTGGCGGCAAAGGCGTTTTGCGGAGCCTTTGGGCTGGGCAGTTTCGTGCTTTACCAGGGCGCCATCAGCCGTTTCGTGGGGGCGGTGAACGATCTTGCGATGAATCTTGCTGAGCTTCGGTTCAACACTGGCTACCTGAAGACCACCTACGAATATTTTGACCTGCCCAACCGCATGTATCAGGGCACCCTTGCCGTGGAAAAACGGGACGACCTGGACTATGAGATCGAATTTAAAGACGTCAGCTTTCGGTATCCCAGGACTGATGCCTGGGTGCTGCGACATATTTCCATGAAATTCAAGATCGGGGACAAGATCGCCATCGTCGGTGAAAACGGCTCCGGCAAGACCACCTTCATCAAGCTTCTTTGCCGGCTGTACGATCCCACCGAAGGGAAGATTTTGCTGAATGGCATTGACATTACCAGATACCGGTACGAGGAATACCTGGGGCTTTTCTCGGTGGTTTTCCAGGATTTCAACCTGTTTGGTTTTTCCTTGGGGGATAATGTTTCGGCGGGTCTTGGATATGACGAGGCGAGGGCGAGGGACTGCCTGGAACGGGCCGGGATGGGTGAAAAATTAAAAGGACTTGACCAAAAAGGCGTGGAGGAGGGCAAATCTGCCCTGGATTACTGTATGGGAAGGGAGTATGACATCGGTGGGATTGATTTTTCAGGCGGCGAGGAGCAGAAGACAGCCCTCGCCAGGGCGCTTTACAAGGGAGCTCCCTTCGTCATTCTGGACGAGCCCACGGCAAACCTGGATCCCATCGCGGAGGCCGCAGTGTATGAAAATTTCAACAAAATCGCGCAGAACCATACTACGGTATTCATAAGCCACAGGCTGTCCAGCTGCCGCTTCTGCGAACGCATCCTGGTTTTCGACAAGGGGCGGATTGTGCAGGACGGCGGCCACGAGGCGCTTTATGCCGAGGCAGGCAAATACCGCGAGCTCTGGGACGCCCAGGCGGGATATTATCGGAAGGAAGGGGGAGGGAAGCAGAAAATTTTAGGCTAATAACCGCCGGATTTCATCGCTTGACTTTTCGGCGTCCCTGGGCTATAGTAATAGGGCGTGTGGATATCGTGGAAGCGGAGAGGAAAGCGGAGTGCGGTTAAGAAATATCAGCGGTTCCCGCGAGATGATCGCGGACAGCGGTTTTGTAATTCATGAGGAAGATTGGAAGCCCGGCGGCTGGCATGGGATCTTTGGAAACGACCACCCCATTCAGATAGAGATCGGCATGGGGAAGGGCAGATTCCTTCACACCATGGCGAAGCTTCATCCGGAGAGAAATTATGTGGGGATTGAGAAATATTCCAGCGTGCTGCTGCGCGCCGTCCAGAAGATGGAAGAGGAGCCGCTTCCGAACCTGAGGTTCCTCAGGATGGATGCGGAGGATATCGTCAAGGTCTTTGGGGCGGGAGAGGTGGACAGGATTTACCTGAATTTCTCAGATCCCTGGCCGAAGGACCGTCATGCCAAGAGGCGGCTGCCGTCCAGGGAATTTCTGGCGCGTTACGATGTCATTCTGAAAAAGGAAGGGCGGCTGGAATTTAAAACGGACAACAGGGTTCTTTTTGATTTCGCATTGGGGGAGATGGAGGCTGCCGGGTGGAAGGCGGATTATGTCACCTTTGACCTTCATGGGGATGAGGGGCTGATGGAAGGCAATATCATGACGGAATACGAGGAGAAGTTTTCTTCCATGGGCAATCCCATCTGTAAGTACCAGATTTACCGGTGACGGTTTGGCGGTTCTGATAAGGATTTAAAGAAAGCGGGCTTCTTTGGGATGAAAGGAAATGAAAATAGCATTGGAAGGATAATGGCGCAGGAAGGGGAAAAAACGCTCGGCTGTATTGCAGGCGCTGCGCTCTATGCTGTGGGAGTGAATCTGTTTGTGGTGCCCGGCGGATTATATACCGCAGGGATCATGGGGATCTGCCAGGTAATCCGTACCCTTCTGGTGGATTACATGCAGCTGCCCCTCCATAATTTTGATATCGCGGGCGTGATCTATTATGTGATCAATGTCCCTATTTTTGTGGTCGCATATGCGCGTCTGGGGAGGAAATTTTTTGCAAAGACATTGATCACCGTTACGGCGATGACGGTATTTCTCGCGGTTCTCCCCATTCATCCCATCGTGGAGGATACCATGGCGGCCTCGGTGGTGGGCGGCATTATTTCCGGAATCGGCGTGGGCATCCTGCTGCGGATGGGCTCCTCCGGAGGCGGCGCAGATGTGATCGGCGTCCTGCTGATCAAGTGGAAAAAGGATTTCAGCGTGGGAAAGGTCAATCTCGGGATCAATCTGGTCCTGTATGCCGCGTGCCTGTTCCTGTTCGATGTGGAGACGGTCATTTATTCCGTGATTTACGCCGCCGTGTACTCTGTGGCAATCGATAAGGTCCATTCCCAGAATATTAATGTAGAGGTCAGCATTATCACGAAGGTCAAGAGCGAGGACATGGAAAAGGAAATTATGGAGGAACTGGGGCGCGGCATTACGAAATGGACCGCCCTGGGAGCCTATACCTACGATATGTCCCATGTGCTGTATATTATGTTGTCAAAATATGAGGTCAATCACCTGAAGGCGATCGTCCATAAATACGATCCCTACGCCTTTATCGTGGTGAATGAAGGCGTGAGCGTGGAAGGAAACTATTTGAAAAAATTATAGGGTCTGGTTCAACCGTTTTTATCCGCAAGGGCAGCGGCTATAAAGCCTCTGAATAACGGATGGGGCCGGTTGGGACGGCTCTTCAGCTCGGGATGCGCCTGCGTGGCGATAAAGAAGGGATGGTCCGTGAGCTCGCACATCTCCACGATCCTTCCATCAGGGGAGGTCCCTGAGAGCCGCATCCCGTATTTGGTCAGGGCGGCGCGGTAATCATTATTTACCTCATAACGGTGTCTGTGCCTTTCGTGGATGGTCTCTGTTCCATAGAGCTGGTATGCTTTGGAAGCCTTGTCAAGGACACAGGGATAAGAACCCAGACGCAGGGTTCCGCCGATGTCCTCCACTCCGTTCTGGTCCGGCATAAGGGCGATGACAGGGTGGGTGGTGGAAGGATTCAGTTCTATGCTGTGGGCATCGTTGTAGCCGATCACATTGCGGGCGTATTCCACGATCGCAAGCTGCATGCCGAGGCAAAGGCCCAGGTAAGGCTTTTTGTGTACCCGTGCATAGGTGATGGCCCTGATCTTGCCTTCAATGCCGCGGGAGCCGAAGCCGCCCGGCACCAGGATGCCGTTCACATCTCCCAGCAGTTCATTTACATTCTCATCCGTGACAGTCTCGGAGTCGATCCACTTGATATGAACAGTCGCGTGATTGCTGATGCCCCCATGCTTGAGGGCCTCTACCACACTGATGTAGGCGTCGTGGAGCGCAACATATTTTCCCACCAGGGCAACCGTCACCTCGTCGGTGGGATGGCGAAGGGCTTCTACCATTGCCTTCCAGTCCGTTAGATCAGGCTCCGGACAATCCAGGTGGAGACATTTGCACGCAACTTCGGCGAGATGCTCTTTTTCCATGGCGAGGGGCGCTTCATAGAGGTATTCCACATCCAGATTCTGGAGGACATGGTCGCTGGGCACATTGCAGAACAATGCGATCTTGTCCTTGATGCCCTGGTCCAGGGGATGCTCGCTGCGGCAGACGATAATATCCGGCCAGATTCCCATCCCCTGCAGCCCCTTGACGCTTGCCTGGGTGGGCTTGGTCTTGAGCTCCTGGGAAGCGTGGAGGTACGGGATCAGGGTCACATGTATCAAGATCGCATTTTCATGCCCGACCTCGTGCTGGAATTGCCGGATGGACTCCAGGAAGGGCTGGCTTTCGATATCGCCCACGGTGCCGCCCACCTCGATAATTGCGATCCGCATGTCGGGGTCTGTAAAATTCCGATAAAAACGGCTTTTTATTTCGTTTGTGATATGGGGGATGACCTGAACCGTGCCTCCGCCGTAATCGCCGCGGCGTTCCTTCTGAAGCACCGACCAGTAGACTTTACCGGTGGTCACATTGGAATTTTTATCAAGACTCTCATCAATGAACCGTTCATAATGTCCCAGATCCAGATCCGTTTCCGTACCGTCGTCGGTCACGAATACCTCCCCATGCTGAATGGGGTTCATGGTGCCGGGGTCGATATTGATGTAGGGATCGAATTTCTGCATTGTCACCTTATATCCCCTGGCCTTCAGCAGCCGCCCAAGGGATGCGGCTGTAATGCCCTTCCCGAGGCCGGATACAACGCCTCCTGTTACAAATACATATTTTACTGGCATGGTTTCTCCTCCGTTTATAAGAAAACAGTCCGGCTGCCTTCTCGTCATAAGCTTTTCTTTCCTGCGGAATAAAAAATTTACCGTCTTATTTTACTATAATCCGCTGAAAAAATCCATAGGAAAAATGGAAGAAAAATTTTGTGATTCATAAATCTTTAAGAGAAATCACACTTTTTTCACGTTTCTGCTATTGATTTCTGCTTTTTTTGTCTCTATAATAAAATCCGGTTTTTGACAGTGTTTTGAGGAAAAAAGTCCCAGAACCCGCTTAAACAGCGGCTTTTGGGACTTTTGCTAG
>CANPYG010000055.1 GCA_947588205.1 uncultured Acetatifactor sp.
CTTCCACCGCCTGCCTCACTGCGGCGACCTCCCCCTGGATCACCATCGTGACCAGCCGGCCGCCCAGCTTACGTTCCCAGGTAACAAGATCCACATCTGCAGTTTTACACATAATATCCAGCGCATCCAACGCCGCCACTACGCCGGTTATCTCGATAAAGCCATATGATTTGCCCATTGTGACGCCCTCTTTCCGCTTATGCTTAAGCCGCCTTTCCATTCCTGTATGTCCCGAAGGCAAAGCTTCTTTTCATCAGATCGTCGGAAGGATCTTCTCCACATCCGCATGAGGTCTGGGAATCACGTGGACCGCTACCAGCTCTCCCAGCCTGCCGGCCGCTGCGGAGCCGCTCTCCACCGCTGCCTTTACAGCGCCTACATCTCCGCGTACCATAACGGTTACAAGACCGGAGCCGATCTTCTCTGTGCCGATCAGGGTCACCTCTGCTGCCTTGGTCATTGCATCTGCAGCCTCAATTGCCGCGGTCAGTCCTCTGGTTTCCACCATTCCCAATGCTTCCTTTGCCATTTTTGTATCCTCCTGTTTTCTTTTTTTATTATAATAATGATCGCCCGACTTCATCAGGTTTTATCGAAAGCGTTAAGCTTCAGCATCTTGCAGGTATCCTCGGTAGGGTTTGCAATAATATGATGCTGAACAATTCCTGATACGTTTTTTGCCACTTCCATTGCCGCTTCCATCGCCGCTTCCACATCCGCCACGCTTCCGCGGAACTTTACCGTCACCAACAAGGGAACCGGAAGGGAGTCCGCATTGGCAGGCTTATTCTTATCAAAGTTCTCCAGGGTAACGCTGGCTGCCTTGCATCCGGCATCTGCTGCCATAAAGGCGCACACCAGACCATATACCTCCAAAATCCCTACCGCTTGATTCACTGTGGCTCCTTCCTGATCCTTTTAAGGATCCCTACTGATTGATGATGGCAATCTTAAGTCCCTGCATTGCCAGATTGGTCTTATGGCCCTCATTGATCTGATCCAGCGGGAAGGTATGGGTGATCAGCTTCTCAATGGGAAGACCGATCTGCTTCGCGCTCTTTAAGAAATCAAAGGTGGTCGCATAGTCCCTCAGGGTATATACCCAGCTGCCCACCGTGGTAATCTCCTTGGAGCAGATATCGAAGTGCGGATTGATGGTCGCATCGCCGCCATTGATGAAGAATCCCAGCTCGCACAGCCCGCCGCCGTTGCGGATGAACTTATAGATATTGGAATGTGCCACCGGGGAACCGGTACACTGGAACGCGAAGTCGGCAAGATAACCGCCGAAAGCGTCCTTCACGCCGCCCGCCAGGGCTTCGATTCCCTTATATTCCTTGAAGTTCACGGTACCGCTTGCGCCCAGCTGCTTTGCAAAATCCAGTCTCTTCTGCTCGCCGTCCACAGCAATGATATTCTGGATCCCCATAGTACGTAGGATCGCAATGCAGATCAGACCGATCGGCCCGCAGCCCTGAACTACTACCCTGGAATTGAAACGCAGGATTCCCGTGCTCTTAGCCCTCTCCACCGCATGGATCAGCACCGCGCAGGGCTCGATTAGAATTCTGGAATACAGATCCAGGTCGCTTACATTGAATACGGTTGAGCCGCCTCTGATAAAGATATAATCGGAGAACCAGCCGTTCAGATGAATGTCATCATCCGGCAGAAGTCCGTATACATCGGCGCCGCCCACATTCTGCTTATTCAGGTCAAACATGGTGATGTCCGGATTGTCCTTGAAGATCATGCAGGTAACCACCTTATCGCCGATATGTAAATCCTTGCCTGCACTGTCCTTTTTCACATTCTTGCCCATTTTCACGATCTCGCCGGTTCCTTCATGGCCCAGCGCCACCGGGATCAGGCCGAAGGGATCTCTCTTGAACTCATGGGCATCCGTACCGCAGATACCGCATCCCTCTACCTTTACCAGGATATCGTCGTCTCCGACCTCCGGGATGGGGAATTCCTTGATATCGAAATGCTCCAAAGCCGTGAGCATTGCTACCCTGGCGGTCTTAGGGATCTGCCTGCCTGCGCCGGAGGCTGCCGCCGCAGGGGTTGCCGCCGTAAGGGCTGTGCCTGCGGATTGTCCCTTATTTTCCATGTTCAGGATAACCTGTCTCACAATTTCTTCCACATTTACATTACTCAAATCCATTGTGCTCTTATCCTTTCTATCTAAAATCTTGCAAAATCATGTTCAGCGGATTCCTGCTGCCCGACTGTATATTGCCGGTTCCCATACAACAATCCGGTTTTCTGCCGATCAAGTTCCTCCGCTCTTATGGTTTCATCAACGGATGCACAGGCTGTCCGTCATAACGCACCTTCTGCTCTTGGTAAAGCTCTTGGCGCTGGTCAGCCCCTCGCCGGTCCTGCTGGCGATGGTAAAGGTACAATAGCCTTCCCCGCCAAAGCCCAGGGCGGAATAGGAAGGTCCGTTCTTCACCAGGATCGCCGTGTCGATCGCTTTTGCATATTTCGTGATGTTATCAATGTTCTTGGAATGGATGTGTGCGGAATGGCGGTTCCCATGCTCCAGCCAAACTGCCTTCTCCACAGCGTCATCGAAATCCTTTGCGCGGACAACGCCCAGGATGGGCATCATCAGCTCCTCTGAGATCAGGGGATGCTCCTTTTCGCCCTCAAATACGATACAGCGGATGTTGTCAGGAACGGTCACGCCGATCATGCCCAGCAGAGTCTTCGCATCACGGCCGACGCACTTCCTGTTCAGGCCCTTCGGAGTCAGCACGGTCTTCACCAGCTTATCCTGCTCTTCCTTGGACGCCAGATAGCAGCCCTGCTCCGTCACCATGTAATGCATCAGCTCATCTAAAATGGATGAAACCGCCACGATCTCTTTTTCCGCGATGCAGGGAAGATTGTTGTCAAAGGTACATCCGTTTACGATATCTCCAGCAGCCTTGCGGATATCCGCAGTCTCGTCCACCAGCGCGGGAGGATTGCCTGCGCCGGCCCCGATTCCTCTCTTACCGGAGGAAAGCACTGCCGTCACAACCCCGGGACCTCCTGTGGCAACCAGCAGGGGAATGTCCTTATGCTTCATCATGATGGCGCTGGTCTCTAACGTAGGATTTTCCACTGTACAAGCTACGTTATCGGGACCGCCTGCCGCCAGGGAAGCCTCATTGATCATATTGATGGCATAGATCGTGGTCTTAATGGCCTGGGGGTGGGGATTAAACACCACCGTATTGCCTGCGGCGATCATGCCAATGGAATTACAGATCACAGTTTCGCTGGGATTGGTGCAGGGAGTGATGGCTCCGATCACGCCAAAGGGACCCATCTCGATCAGGGTCAGACCCCTGTCGCCGGACCATGCGGTGGTCTTGATATCCTCCGTTCCGGGAGTCTTCTCCGCCACCAGTACATGCTTCAGGATCTTGTGTCCCACATTGCCCATGCCGGTCTCCTGGACGCCCATGCGCGCGATGGTTTCCGCACGCTCCTTGGTCATCTGCCGGATGTTGGAAATGATCTTTTCACGCTGATCCATGGACATATTGCGGACAATCGCCTGTGCTGCCTTAGCCGCGGCGATGGCGTCGTTCATATCCTTGAAGACTCCGTGCATCCCTGCCGAATCCCCCGAGAGCTGAAGCTTGGCGATCACTTCTTTTACAATATCATTCACCATTTGCTCATTCATTTTTTTGCTCCTATTGCGGCATCTGCGCCGCATATTATAATCTTTTCACATACGCGCCGGCTGTTCCATCCGCTTCTTCCTGGCCGGCCGTCCTTTTCTCTATTGTCCTGTCATCGTGCGGAACGTATCCTCCGCAAAATGTGCAAGATAAGTATCCTGCTCGGCCGTTCCGCCGCTGACCCCGAACGCCCCGATGATGCTTCCGTGCAGCTTTAACGGAATCCCTCCGCCGAAGATCACGATCCTGCCCTGGTTGGTAAACTGGATACCGTACAGGGGAGCACCGGGCTGGCTTAAGGTGCCGAGCTCTTCGGTGGTCATCTGAAAGGCGATGGCAGTATAGGTTTTATTCAAAGCCACATCATAGCTTCCGATAAAAGCGCCGTCCATACAGCGCACTGCAACCGGTCTGCCCGCCGCATCCGCAACCGCAGTAACCACCTTCATGCCCATCCCGGCCGCCTCCGCTTCCACCCTTTTCATCAGACATTCTGCGAAATCAAGTGTGATGCTGGCATTCAGGCGGGCTGTCTGGGGGCTGTTGTCCACAGGTTCCATCTGCGCGGAGCCGATCTTGCCCTGCCCTGTGCCGGAAAGTTCCTTCTGCTCCAGTATGGCTCTGACAATCCGGGCGACGGTCGCTTCATCAACATCGTTTGCTTCATGAATACCGCTTACTTTATGAATACCGTTTACTTTACTGCTATTCATAGGCTTCTTATTTCATGCCAAGCTGTGCCAGAACCTGCTTGGTGATCTCAGCCACTACCTCAGGGCTCACGCTCTTAGGCTCGGCGTTCACGGATCCGGAGCATCTGCCGCCGCAGTTATGGCAGTTGGTCTTACCCTTGTTCAGGCAGAGGTCTGCGGGATGCTTGCCGGGAAGACCGAATTTTCTTCTGATCTCATACAGCTTCTCAACCGTTGCCTGGTCGAATTCCTTAGGACCGCCCAGCATCTTGGACTTGTACAACAATTCTGCATAGAATTCAACGGACTCCATCTTATGGTAAGCTGCCAGCAGATCGGTGGACCAGGTCAGCGCGCCGTGGCTCTCCAGAAGCACTGCATCATAATAGGGTAGATACTTTTCTACATTATCAGGAATCTCCATGGTGGAAGGGGTTCCATACTCAGCAATAGGAACGCAGCCCAGGGCGATGACCGCTTCAGGCATGATGGGCTGGGTAAGGGGAATCCCCGCGATGGCAAACGCGGTTGCAAAGGTAGGGTGGGCATGTACAACGGCGCCTACGTCAGGCCTCTTCTGATACACTCTCATATGCATCTTGATCTCAGAAGAAGGCTTAAAGCCCTTGTTCGCCTGGATCACATTGCCTTCGGCATCCACCTTACAGATAAATTCGGGCGTCATGAAGCCCTTGGAAACACCGGTAGGAGTGCACAGGAATTCGTGGTCATTCAGCTTTACGGAAATATTACCGTCGTTGGCCGCAACCATGTTCCTGTTGTAGATTCTCTTACCAATCTCACAAATCTGTTGTTTCAGTTCGTACTCATTTACCATTCTTTGAGTCCTCCTTAAAATTTATATGATTTTGGTTTATTTTCTGTTGCTTTTAGTGACATTATATCTCTAAATCCCACACAAGTCAACATTTATATGTAGGAACAAGTCAACATTTATAGGAACCACATTCATAGGAACCTCATTTATGGGAAGAAGCGTCGGGGATTTGCTTTGGGCTTTCTTTGCAGGGTATCTCCCAGGGCATCACATCCCCATCCTCCCTCAGATACTCCAAAATGTCTGAAATTCCCTCCCCCGATGTGGAATCCACAAAAAAGATGGTCTTGCAGCCCGCCAGCCTAAGCCACCTGGCGCTGCGCTGCGGATTGCCCTTCGGGTCGTCGATCTTGGTGACGATCCCGATTACATCCCGGTTGCACATACAGGTAATACA
The DNA here is from genome assembly GCA_947588205.1 of uncultured Acetatifactor sp. Classification (GTDB taxonomy): domain Bacteria; phylum Bacillota; class Clostridia; order Lachnospirales; family Lachnospiraceae; genus Acetatifactor. The sequence continues at coordinate 5,611 of CANPYG010000055.1, forward strand.
GGGCGGGTACAGGGAAAAGGGTTCCGTAGCGGACAACAGCAGCCCCACCACCTGGGCTTCATATGTATAGAGTGCCAGGGCATGTCCCAGGGTGTGGGTCTGCAGGTACTCTCCCGGCGTATCAATAATCACATCAAAATTGTTGATGTACTGGGTTTTGTGATAAGTGATTTCCTTCCCCTTCATAGCCTGGGTGAGGGTGGTCTTGCCGCACTCGCTACGCCCCATGAAGATAATCTTTTTCATAGCATCACGCCTCTTTACGACAGCCGGTACCAGCCGATCACACCGTTTTTCTTTACAAGATAGCCCATGGGAGTCGCATTGATCACGGACAGCCTGTCCCCTTCGGCAATCTCCAGACAGGCGTCGGAATAGTCTTTACAATAAACCTTCCCGTTCCGGTGGTATACATAGCTTTCCGGAGCCAGGAACTCCCTTCCCGAGCTCAAATGCCGCAGCCGGACAAGATTCTCAAGAGGGATTCCGTTATCCATGGGCTCCAACGATTCCAAACCGACGCTGTTTTCCTGCAGGGCTCCATTTGCCTGCGCGGTCTCTTCCGCAAACCCCTTTTCCACACCCGCTTTGTCCAGCGCAGGAGGTCCAAGAGATGGATTCCCGCCTCCGGCCCATCCTCCATCAGACGCCTTGTCCTGCCATAATCCACATTTCCCATTACGGTGTGGACCTGATAGCCCCCGGCCATCAATTTCAGGATGAAACGCACTGTTTCAAGGCTCTTTGGCCCCTTTTCTATGCTGTCTCCCACAATAACCAGGGTATCCCGTCTGGTAAAGGAAAGTTTTTTCAGCAGACCCTCCAGGTAACGGACACAGCCGTGGATATCGCTGACCGCGATCAGCCGGCCTTCCGGGTCCGGAACAATATATTCGATCTTAGTCTTCATTCCTATGATTACCCTATTCCTTGAGTTTCCCTAAATCCCTCGTTCTTCCCTGCGCCGTTCATAAAACTCCAAAATGTATTTCTCTCCATTTCGCGGATCGTTCCGTTCCTCCGAATGGGTGTACCGGAACCCACAGGAAAGCTGCAGCGCCCGGGAAGCCGCGTTCCCGGCCCGGCAGGAACAGATCAAACGTCTGGCTCCCAACTCATCAAAGCAATAGTCCGTTAAAGCATTTAAAACCTGCTTTCCATACCCTTTTCCTACAAAACCAGGGCCAATAGCGATACCGGTATCCTCGTAGGTTTCTTCATCAAGCCGAATCAATCCGGCAAAGCCGATAGGCTCCAGGGCTTCCTCACCGACCTTCTCACCGGCTTCTTCAGCCTTCCTTCTATAAATAAACCATGCCAGCCCGCTTTCCTGCTGATGCTTCAGGCTCTTCCGCATCCGTTCCTTCGCCTCTTCCTCCGAAAAGGTGGGCTTCCACAACATATATTTCGCGCTTTCCCCATGACGCCACAGATTCTCGTACAGGGCTTTCCAGTCTTCAAAAACGCCCTTCTTCAGGATCAGATCCTTTGTCAATATCATCCTAATTTCATCCCCGATAAACCCTTAAGTTTTCGTAATCTTACACACCGTCATGTCTTCGTAATCTTACACACCGTATATCCCAGATTGCCCTGCACATAATTCAATATGGCGTTGGTGGCGGATTCCACTTCTGATACGCTGCCGGTGATGATCAGGGAGCCGCTGAACCTGTCCACAAAGCCCAGCTGTGCCCCGGAGGACTTCACGGCGATATCCGCAATGATGATGGCGGTCTCCGCCGGGGTAATGGTCATAACGCCGATGGCGGATTTAGAATACTCCACCCTTGGATCCAGCCCCAGCTTCTCATACAAAACAGGATCCGGGTTCGCTATGATATGGGCCAGGGTGATTTCCCGCCCGGGCACCAGCTCCTGTACAATTCTCTGTTTGATCTCGTCTGTCTGCGCCATTCCTGTCACCTCGATCTACACTCTTTTTCTATGTCGGCACAACACCCTTCCCATCCATCCAACCAGCACTACAAATTCCTTCACTGTTTGGCAAATATGGATTCCGGCGGGCTTTCCTCACCCGCCAATCTGGCAGATGAGCTTGCTGTTTTCCTGCACCACCCGCTTTAACATATCCATATGCTCATTGGCGGGAGGCAGGATATCCTTCATCAGGTATTCCCTGCCCAGACCGTCGTATTTATCCTGCCCAAGCCTGTGGTAAGGCAGCAGATGAATCCGCCTCACACCCGGCAGCTTATCCGCAAAACGGGCAATGTCCCGGATCTCTTCCGGGGTATCGTTAAAGGTAGGGATCACAGGCACACGGATAATCAGCTCCGTCATGCCGGAAGCCGCCACCTTCCTGGCATTTTCCAGCATCAGCTCATTGCTCCTGCCCGTGAATTCCTTGTGCTTCTGAGGATTCATATGCTTGATATCCATGAGATACTGATCCAGGTAAGGAAGGATACTCTCAATCACCTCATATTTTGCGCATGCCATGCTCTCCAAAGCGGTGGGAATGCCGATGGCCTTCGCCGCATGGAGCAGATCCCTGGCAAAGAGCGGCTGGCATAGGCTCTCCCCGCCGGACAGGGTCAGGCCGCCGCCGCTGCGGCGGTAATAGGGTCTGTCCTTCTCCACCGTCTCCATCACCTCGCGCACCGTCACATCCCGGCCGATGATCTTGGGCTTCCCCTGGACCATCATGGTCTGGATCGCATACTCCTGGGATTCCGGGTTGCAGCACCATCTGCATCGAAGCACACAGCCCTTCAAAAACACGATGGTGCGGATCCCCGTTCCGTCATGGATGGAATATCTCTGTATGTCAAAAATCCTTCCTTTTGTCTCCAAATATTCCATACTAAGCTCCTTGCAAACGCCCCTTCCCGAAACGCCTATTCCAACGCTGTCCAGGGCGGCAGTCTTTCGCCATTGCCTGGTTCTTTACTTTTACTTCCACCCCTGCTCCGTCCTGCGGATGATATCGTCCTGGAGAGATTTAGAAAGCGTGGTGAACAAGGCGCTGTAACCAGCCACTCGCACCACCAGATGCTTATAATTCTCCGGATGCGCCTGAGCATCCAGAAGCGTTTCGCGGCTCACCACATTAAACTGCATATGGCTGCCCTTCTGGTCAAAATAGGAACGGATCAGAGCCACAAAGTTATCCAGACCCTTCTCGCCGCTCAAAGCCGTGGGATGGAATTTCTGGTTAAACAGGGTTCCGTTGGAAGCGATGCCGTGATCCAGTCTCGCCACGGAGTTTGCCGCCGCCGTCGGTCCATGCACATCCTTCCCCGCGGAAGGGGAAACGCCGTCCGCCACAGGGGTATGGGCCAGTCTGCCGTCCGGTGTGGCGCCGGTCTGTGCGCCCAGCGGCACATTGGCGGACACGGGATAAAGACCCGCCTGGAACATACCGCCGCGGGGGTTCTTATAATATTGCAGGGGCTTCGTGTAGGTATAGGCCACATCCCTTGCGAAAGCGTCCACCACTTCATCATCATTGCCGAACTTGGGCACCTGATCGATCATCTCCAGGATTTCCGCAAACCGCTTCTTATCCGCATCGGAAATATCCATGGAACGGATCTGCGCCACCACCTTGGCCACATCCCCGCTGCCAACTGCAACGCCCTGGGCCTGCATGCCCCGGATAATGCCCATGGCCATGTCTCCCACGCTCACATCGTCCAGACCTTTGCCGAAGTTCAGCTTCAAAGCCCGCTTTAACTCCGCCATGGTCACCTTTTTCTCATCGAAAACAAGGGTCTTCACCGCATAGAGGGCGTCCGCCATATTCGCCACGCCGAAGCCCTGGGGACCGGTGAAGTTATAGACAGCGCCGCCTTCCTGCAAAGATTTGCCCCGCTTCATGCAGTCGTCCACCATACAGGACTCGAAGGGCAGGGGGCACAGGGTAGCGTGGGCCACATCGATGGAATTATCCGCATTCACCAACAGGGAGATAAAATAATTCATCTGCGCCTTATAGGCGTCGTAAAACTCTTCAAAGGAAGTCATCTCCTCCACCGGCTTTGTTGCCACGCCGATGAATTCCCCTTTGTCATAGCCGCTCTCAAACACAACCTCCAGGGGCCGGCACATATTGTAGAAGGCGGCATCGTGCCAGCCTTCTGTCTTGCCCGCCTTCTGGGGCTCCACGCAACCGATGATATTGTATTCCCTGGCGTCCTGCAGGGTCAGACCCCTGCTCATCAGGGAAGGAATGATCACTTCGTCATTGTAATAAGCCGGCAGCCCGATGCCTGTCCTGGTCAGGGCCGCAGCCTTAAGCAGCAGGGACTGGGGCGAGCCGTTCCACACCCGGATGGACAGGGACGGCTGAGGCAGGAACACATGGGCGGAAGCGCTGATGCACATAAAGGACAAGTCGTTGGTCACATCCAGGCCTTCCTTATTCTGTCCGCCTACGATCAGATTCTGGAACAGACTGTAGCCTGCGAAGCCCTCCGCGCTGGCGGCGTCACGGCATTTATTCAGGTCATTTAGTTTTACCCAGATACAGTCGATCAGTTCCTGGGCATCCGACCGGGTAATCACTCCTTTGTCCAGATCGGCTTTATAATAAGGATACATATACTGGTCAAAGCGTCCCGGGGAAATGGAATGTCCGCTGGACTCAATCTGCAAAAGCTGCTGTACGAACCAGAAGCTCTGGCAGGCCTCCCAGAAACTGGCGGCGCCGTTTTCCGGCACACGGGAACAGTTCTTCGCGATCTGCGCAAGCTCCGCCTTTCTCACAGGATCTTTTTCCTTCTGCGCCATCTGAGCCGCCAACAGGGCGTAGCGGTTGGCATAGCGGATCACCGCCTCACAGCTGATGATCACAGCCTGAAGGAACCTGGAACGGGTGGCATAATCCCCATCCCCGAAATTGCACTGATTCAGCAATTCCTTGGCTTCGTTGATGATGCCCCGGTAGCCAATCTCCAGCACTTTCTCATATTTTACGGTAACATGTCCCACGCCATTGTAAAAATAGTTGCCCGGGGTGAACATATATGCTCCATGGCCTTCAAAGTCTCCGGGGCCATGTAGGAGGTAGCCAGCTCGCTGGTGGTCTTACCCTTCCAATATTTATGTACTTCCCGCAGATCCGCCTTGGTCTTCTCAGAAATATAGAAGGGATCCGCCGTCCGGTGCTCCACCGTATCGAACTCCGCTTCCAGCCATTCAAAGGAAAACTCCGGGTAAGTCTGGCAGCCCCTGGGCGCGATGGTGGTGCTGCCCACCACAAGCTCGCCGTCCCGGATGATGATAGGAATGTTGTCCAAAATATGGGCAAAGGCCTTAGCCCTTCTCATGATGATGGGCTGACCCTCCGTTTCTTTATAGCTTTCCGTCAAAAGCACCGCCCTGGCGGATTCAATCTCCGGCATCTTCGCAAACAAATGCTCCACCAGCTTCGGGATACGGTCCGTCTTCGGGATCTCCTGTGTGTAAAAGCGCTCCATATTTTCCTCCATTCTGTTTATCTTCTAAAGCTTTCTACAATTCTCACATCTTATCATGCATTATACTCCCTATCCTTCATAAAGTCAACATCCTCCATCCTTCTTTCCTGTTGTTTTGTGTTGTTTTCTGCCATAGTTTCAAAAATATTTTAATGGACAATTGCCGCAAGATGATATATACTATTTCCCAGTAAATAACTATAGAATGGAGTGTTACAAATGCAGCTGAACGGAACCTTTTGGGCAATGGTGCCCCCTATCGTCACAATCATCATGGGACTTGCCACGAAGAAGGTCAACCTGTCCCTGATCACAGGTCTTCTCCTGGGCGTGCTCCTGTACTGCGGCTTCGCCCCTGGCTCATCCCTGGTGACCATGGTAAACGTCATCAATGAGAGCGTGTCCAGCCATATCGGGCATCTGCTGTTCGCGGTGCTCCTGGGAATGTTCGTCTATCTGATCACACAGTCCGGCGCATCCCAGAGCTATGGGGAATGGGCAGTCCGCAAACTAAAGACAAAAAGATCCTCCCTGCTGGCGACCGCCGGTCTGGGCATCCTGATCTTTGTGGATGATTATTTCAACTGTCTGACCGTGGGAACCGTGATGCGCCCGCTGACGGACAGGCACAGAATATCAAGGGAGAAGCTGGCATACATCATCGACACCACCGCCGCGCCGGTCTGTATCCTGGCCCCGATCTCAAGCTGGGCTGCAGGCGTCAGCTCTTCTCTTCCGCCCGGATCCGATCTGGACGGGTTCAATCTGTTCCTGCGCACCATGCCCATGAATTATTATGCACTGTTTTCTATTTTCATGGTGTTCCTGATCATCATAATGAACTATGATTTCGGTCCGATGAAGCATTTTGAAAAAGAGACCATGCTGCATCCCAGAATTGAGGACGTCGCCGCGGGGGCTGCGGGCGGCGGGAGCGACACCCCGGATATTGCTGCTGGGGCTCGGAACGGTGGAAGCGACACCGGGGCTGTTTCCTCGCAGGACTCCGGGAAAAGAGGTCACGCCAGAGTATTCGATCTGTTGCTGCCGGTGATTTTCCTGGTGGCGGCGTGCGTGTTCTTCATGGCTTATACAGGCGGTTTTTTTACAGGGGAAGTGGGACTGGTGGACGCGTTCGCCAACTGCGACGCGGTGGCGGCATGCTGTATCGGAACCTTCCTAGCTGATCTGTTTATGCTGATTCTTTATGTGCCCCGAAAAATTTATACCTTTAATCAATATATGGACGCCCTGGAGCAGGGCTTCCGCAACATGGTGCCCGCAATGCTCCTTCTGAGCCTGGCATGGTCTTTGGGCAACATTTGTGGGGAAAGCTACCTGGATGCCGGTTCCTTTATTGCAGGAATTGTAAATGATTTTCATGTACCTTTGGAATCCATGCCCATGTTTTTCTTTATCGCAGCGATCATACTTTCCTTTGCGACAGGCACCTCCTGGGGAACCTTCGTTATCCTGATTCCCATGGAGATCAGCGTATTTGCGGGGGCGGACACCGCGCTCATGGTGATGACCACGGCGGCAGTCCTGGGCGGAAGCGTATGCGGAGACCACCTGTCGCCTATTTCCGATACCACCATCTTAAGCTCCACGGGGGCACAGTGCGACCACCTGAACCATGTACAGACGCAGATCGTTTACGGTGCGCTGGTAGCTTCCATTTCCTTCCTATGCTACATACTGGCAGGAGTCACACAGAACAGTGTACTGGGCCTGATCGCAGGCGCGGTCCTACTGGCAGCCGTCTTAGTCGCGCTTAAACTGCGCGACATGCGCATGGAAAAGGCTAAGGGGTAACGTGACAGCATAGCTTCATAGCGGGAAATATGATACCGAAGTATACCTTTGAACAAAATATACCCATAAAGACAGGAGGCTTCCTATGAACGATAATCACTTTCCGGGCGGGGTCTGGCCAGTCATGCTGGCTCCTTTTACCCGGGAAAACAAAATTGACTACACAGCCCTGGGGGAGCTGGTGGAATGGTATATCAGGAACGGTTCGTCCGGGCTCTTCGCGGTCTGCCAGTCCACGGAAATGTTTTACCTGACGCTGGAGGAACGCGTGGGATATGCCCGCTTTGTGAAGGAAAAAGCGGCAGGCAGGGTTCCCGTTATCGCTTCCGGACATATATCCGATTCCTTTGAAGACCAGGTGAATGAAATCAGGGCGATTGCCGCCACCGGAGTGGACGCGGTTATTTTGATCACAAACCGTCTTGCGAAAGAAGAGGAAAGCGATGATATCTGGATGGAAAATATGTGCCGCCTGCTGGAAGCTCTGCCAGAGGATATCAAGCTGGGTTTTTATGAATGCCCCTATCCCTATAAACGGCTGCTGTCGGCAGATATGATCCGCAGATGTGCCGGAACCGGAAGATTTTATTTTCTGAAGGATACCTGCTGCGACATCGACCAGATCAGGGCAAAGCTTTCCGCGATACAGGGCACCAATATGAAGCTCTATAACGCCAACACCGCCACCCTGCTGGATTCCCTCCGGCTGGGAGCCGCGGGCTACAGCGGCGTCATGGCGAACATGCAGTGCCGGCTTTATGCGGCACTCTGTGAAAATCCTTCCGACAACCGCATGAATGCCCTGTCGGATATCCTGACCATCTGCGCCCTGATCGAGCGTCAGGTCTATCCGGTGAATGCGAAGTATTATCTTCAACTGGAGGGATTACCCATTACAACCTTCAGCCGCACGAAGGATGAAACGCTTTTAAACGCTACTGCAAGAAAAGAAGTGGAAATGTTGAAGAGGATCACAGAAAGATGCCAAGAGTTATTATAGATACTGCTGATCGGAGCCATGGCATCCATGTCGGCCAATAACTTTCGACAGGCAAAAGCTTTCCGCCAGCGGCAAAACGATTGGAGTTTATACTGGTTACCCGCCCGATGCATAGCATTTATGATCGGCGGGGCGGAGAGGTACAATATTAAAAAATAATTGTCGTAAAAGATGAGATTAAAGCGTATAGTTAAGACCACCTGCTTAGCCGGTGGTCTTAACTTATATTCCAAATGTTTTCTGCTTTTAGTGCTTTTGGGAGCCTGTATTAGCATTGTCCTCTAACCTACTCTGCGTGACCGTTTCCAGGATAGCAGAACCATTCCGCAACCAAATGCCAGCACAAGACCAGCCCACAAATATAGAATAGAGTTACCTGATCCACCGGTTTCAGGCAGGGCATAGCTTTCAGGGTTGAGGATGGAATATTGTATGATACCATTATCACCAGATTCTAAAAGCTTGAAGTATTCCACATTCCCTTCAAAATCAACACCATCCTCGCCAACTTTGACGGTGATCTTTTCCTCCATTTTATTATAATTTTCAGGAGCCTTTGTTTCCACCAGGTAATAAGTGCCAGGGGAAAGAGTTATATAGTCCCTGTCGTCAACTGTGGCTTCTTTGTCTCCGGAAGACCAGTGTACCGTTCCGTCCTCAAATGAGTTTCCTGTCCACAGGCAATCACCCATTCCTGATTCACTGTCGCTTTTGTCTGCGTATAATTTGAACTCAGCACCAGGCAGGAACTTGTTAGCAAACATATTCTGCTTAATGAGACGGAGTGCAAGCTGTTTTTTATTTTTTATCTGATACTTCATTGCAAATCCGGTGACTTTTTCATTTGAAATTACCTTTTCCTCAATCGGTATCAAAGGATTTCCATCCATTGTACTGGCGGTTACCTGCCCGTTCTCTACGGTAATAATAATCGGTTCCTCCAAAGATCTATAACCTAAAGGAGCATCCGTTTCTTCCAGATAATAAGTGCCATCTTCCAGATCTAACCAATCCGCAGGAGGTGATGCGACATCCCACTGTACGACACCGCCTGTAACTGAAGTGCCAGTACATAGAGGCTCATTTTCTTTGCTCCATTCACCACTTTCTTCTTTGGTATACTTATATAATGAGAATTTCGCACCCTCCAGAAGGTTTTCACCGTTTTCATCTGTCTTAACAATGCGCAGATACTCTTTCCTTGGGTTTTCTACCCTTATCGTCTCGCTTTTCGCTGTCTTAGAAACATTTTTACTCTCACCGTTATAAATAACCGCTGTATAGTCCGGCTCCTCACAGTCAGGGAAATAGAAAAATATAGGAGAATCCGTCTTCTCGTATCCTTCAGGAGCCTGTAACTCTACTAAGGCATACAATGCATTCTTTTCCCCAGCAGGATGTTGAATTTTATTAACTTTTCCATATTTGTTTGTGGTATAAGTGTAGGCGTCCTCTGATAACTTATACAGTCCTACCGTTTCCCCATTCACAGTTACTTCTATGCGCTCACCAGATTTGGCAGCGGTACTGTACAGGGCAAACACTGCTCCTTCTAGCAGACTCCCATTCTCTGAATCTACCTTTTCAAGGTTTACTGTAGGATCACCGCTGGCTGTGGCCCCGGAATCGCCAACTTCAAAAAAGGTAATTTTCTTTTCCTCTTCCGTATGATCGGCGTAGAGTGTAGCCGTATTTTCTGCCAGTACCTGAGAGTCAAGGGATCCATTCACAATTACTTTATAGGTAATACGGATATACAGTTCATCTGGTAAAATAAAGTAAATATCATTATCCCCTTCACTGCCTATAAAATAATTATGTGCATCTTTATTGATTTCTGTTGTAGTACTTGACCGTTTCAGAGGTTGCCATATAGCATTGTCCTCATCATAGTATTCAACTATAATATCATATTCCCCGTCTAAATTTGTAGCGAATTCCAAATTGTCGCTCATTTGATCTACCAGTTTATAGCTATCCAGATTAACAAAAGTACCCTCATCCGTTTTGACCTCTACCAAATTTATCGCCAAGGGATTGACCTTTATAGTGTACTTCAATACATTTTCTTCATTAGGAACTGTCTCGAATTCCTTTTGCAGCATATCAGATGGGATGTCTATGTTGGCATCAGCATTAGGGTGCTGATCCCCAAATATAAATTGAGCATTATTTTTAATATTTGTGTCAGGTTTCCAATCCCTTCTGTAATCATCTTTAAGCTTTAACTTATAGACAAATACATATTTGCGTTGATCATGAAAAGTATCTACTATAGTAGCATTTTCGTTATAATTCGTATTATCATACCAGGTCAGTTCATTAAAATCTAATAATTTGGCAGACAATTCATTGTTTTGAGAACCTTTTATGGGATTTTCGCCATTATACTTAAATTTTGCATAAACACTATTACTACTCTTACTACGAATCTCTACATACAACGAACCGTCCACATACTCCATACGGGGATCAAATGTATCATTAAGGGTTGGGGTTGGATCTAACGCACTATAATGATGTGAACTGCCCACTCTATCATTGATATAGCGGCTATCTCCGGCATCACTATTAATAAAAGTAACACGGTATTCCACGATACCTTCCCCTAAATACTGGGCTGTCTTATCGATATCACCTTTGTTGGGATTCTTCTCCGTCTTGCAAAAATTCTCTAAATCAACACCACTGCGGCGATACTTTGCCTTATTTTTCAGCTTTTCCCCTTCATTAAGCAGACTGCCTAACGTTTCTCCGACAACCATCTTGCCATCCGCATCAACAACAAGTGTATCATAAGGGATCTTATACGTAATGGTCATTTGAGTAGCCTCATCTATATCCCAAATAGAGTCATGCCTATCCAATTTTCCATTACTCCCAAGCCCGTATTTTGCAGTATTAAAATAAATAAGGAATGCCCTAAAGTTTTGGCCTTTTATTGAAGTACTAGGAGAATTAGGTCCTTGTATAATTTGAAAAGTTTCCTCAGACAGGCTCCGATCTCCATCACCTTCGGTATAAGGCATGTTCACAAAAGTCTGTACCTTACCAGTCGTCTTGCCTTTTACTTCAATGCTGACTTCTTCCGGTACATTATAAGCATAATATTTATCCCCGTCAAAATCAAGTTCGTCCTGTATATAGAAATAAGGATAATCGAGGTCTTCGTGTCCATCGTCCTTATCACCCAACATAGACTTCATGTGACTGGCAGGAGGAATATCTACCACCACAGTATAGGTAAGATATCCACCTTCTTCATTATCCATAACAGTCTTTTGTATCGCTTCACCTACGGGAAGTTTCCCGCTTGTTCCTTCGGGCGCCAGAACATCATTTCTTACGGTGTTTTCGTATCCGCTTTCAGGTTGATTATTGCGATCAAAATCAGTGTTGTAGGTTACCATAAGATAATCGCCATTTTCCCATTCGTATTTTGGAATAATAGAACTTTCTTTTAAGTGATATGTGGCCTTCTTACCTTCCTGCGTAATAACAACGTCTTCCCAAGGAATATCATATTTACCCTTAACAGTTCCGTCCTCACCACACCATTGAACATGTATTTCTTCGCTTTGACGAAACGTTAGACCCTTGCCCAAGGTGTCTTCGATTTCCAAATCAGAGTGAGCATCCCCACCAAAAGGATCCCATTGACCACTGCCAACCCGAACCTGCCACTGAATGACTTCTTCTGTGGCATCTCCTTCTCCAACATAAAACATGTTGCCAGTTTTAACAAGCTGATCTTTAGCTAACGGCTTTTCAGCATCATCAGAGACTTGATCGGCTGAGGATCCATCAGGATTCTTTCCATCAAAAGTTACAGTATTTTTCGCAACAAAATTCGGATTTAACCGTTCTTTTTCAGGTACAAGGCTTCTATACACAACTTCAAATCTCATACCTTGGCTTAAAGTCGGTAACGGTCCAAGCACCAACTTCTCTTTACCAACATAGGCTTCTGCCTTTTTCATTAAGTCATCAATCTCTTTCTGATAGCGATCAGTTACATCATGCCCTTCAGAATCGTAAACCTTCATGCTTTCAATCCTGTTAAAAGTCATGTCTCCCTGCATGGTATCTTCCAGTTTACCTTCTTTTATCATACCTTGGGTAACGGTAGCATCAACTGTATATGTAATACAGTTATCAGAAGTGTGATAAGAACCAGCCGTCTTTTCTACATCGAGAGAACCTTTATTCGCTACGACATCATGACCTTCAATTTTACCTTCCCAGGGGAAATGGCTGTCTCCTCCTTCTCCATTGCCAGTAGCAATCATCTCAAATTCCATATCCAATATCTGGTTGGCTTCATCCAGAAAATCAGGATTAAAATGGACAGTCACATGTCCATCTTCTGTTAGGTCATAGGTACCGATCTGAGTATTGCCATATCGGACAGGCGCTCCTGTTTTAGGTTTGCAAGTAACACTGTCCCCCATATACCACGTCATTTCCTCTTGAAACCCACCTACTCCGCCTTCAAAATGTACCTTAAGCTTATAATTATTGCCTAAGACAATATCCTCACCAGTCTCTATGTCTACCCATTCACCATCGGCATTCATCTTTTGGAGCGTCATGCCCCCAATATAATCTGCCAGATTCTTTGAATTGGCAATCGTTGCGCCTCCTGAAATCACTGCGATGTCACCTGCTTTGACCGTTCCAATGTTCGAATTAAAAGGAGCGACAATCGTTGCCAGCACCATGATTAATGCCAGACAAAGGAACCACACCGCTTGATGCATCCTATTCTTTCTGCCGGGCAAGTGTTTTGCAGTGTGCTTATTATTGAAAAGTTTCATCATGCCACCTCCCAAAGACTATGATTAAATCTCGTTGTTCTTCATAAAAACCATGTTCATATCCATTTTCCATAAAAGATATGTATGCTTAACAGCACCCAATATGGGCAGTTCGACCCTCAAAGTGTCGCAGATTTGCGCATACTGCGGGAAAGCCCTGGCCTGCCAGTAGATATGCAGTTGCCCGTAATGTTGAAAAAACGCTGTTTTATGGGAAAAACTAAGTCTGGAACAAATGCAATAAGTGACATTTTCGCACCGCTTTTCTTGCAGGATGACTTAAAAGTTTGACTGCTTATAATGTAAAAATTCCAGATGCTTATTACAGAATTGTGGATGCCTTCATACGTTTTTACGTAAGCTAAAAAAAGGTCTTTTTATATCATTGATGCAGCATAAGGGTAAAGTTATAAATGGAAGAATAAATGGTAAAGTTAAAAGTTATAGGTTATAAATTTTCTTATAAATTTTCTTCGCGTGGTTTTATAGAAATTCTATTGATTTTACGGCATGGACAGAATATAATAAACCTACAGGCAAAACCCTCTTCACACACCCGGAAGGAGGGTTATGTGTAAGAAAAAATTTCAGGAGCTCAATTTGAACGATGCTTTTTTGTTCGCTGCCGCAATGTCGGATCCTGAAAGCTGCCGTTTAATGCTGGAAATGATCCTGGGGATTCCGATTGATTCCCTTGTGGTCCATTCGGAACACAATATCCTTTTCAGCTCAGATTACAAAAGTGTGCGGCTGGATGTATTCGCTTCTACCGAGGTGCAGGTAGATTATGACGTGGAAATGCAGAACGAAAAGGAAGATCTTGCGAAGCGGAGTCGTTTCTATCAGGTACGGATGGATTCCGTCTCCTTAAAGCCGGGGGAGGATTATACCGCCCTCCGACCAAACTACGTGATCTTCATCTGCACCTACGATCCTTTTGGACACGGCCTGTATCGGTACACGTTTGAAAACCGCTGCCAGGAACGGGATTTTCCTCTTGGTGATGGAACCGCGAAGATTTTCCTGAATACCAAGGGCTGTAATCCGAAGGACGTTCCGCAGGCCCTGGTGGATTTCCTACATTATGTGGAGGACAGCAGCGACAAATGCGCGGCCGATGCACAGAACGGTATGCTCGCTCAGCTTCACAGGCGCATTGCAGGTCTGAAAAAAAGCAGGGAATGGGAGGAACGCTATATGACACTTGCAGATTATATCAAAGCAGCGGAGAAGAAGGCAGAACACATCGGAATGGAAAAAGGACTGGAACAGGGGCAGAAGCTGGGACTGGAACAGGGACTGGAACAGGGACTGGAACAGGGACTGGAACAGGGACAGAAGCTGGGACTAGAACAGGGTCTGGAACAGGGCCAAGCCCAGCTTTTGGATCTTATCCAGCGTATGTCCGCCAATGGAGAAGCCGACCAGATCCTAAGGCTTTCAACCGATCCTGCTTTTCTGAAAGAGTCTTTTCAGAAATATGGATTTTCTGGGTCTTTAGGGGAGTAAGCGCCCCTTCTGTTTTTTCTACAAAAGATATCTATGGTCTTGAATACCGCCATCGCTTGATATGGCTTAAGGATCCCACGGAGAATCCGGCGGGAAATCCAATAGAGGGTCCGGCGGAAATCCCGAGGGAAGATCCGATAGGGGATCCGACGGCGGATTTGACGGTATCCCAGGCATTCGTCGTAACAAATCATTTTTCCCATTATTTTTAAATTAAATGGGTGTAAAGAGTAGGTTTTGCCTGTTGTCAAATTTTTAACGAATTGTTTTCCTTTTGCCTTGGCATGCCCTAAAACGGTGTTACATAATTCCTTGTCAATCCTTATCCCATCTGCCAGCATCATTTCCATACATAATGATCCACATTGAAAGTAAAGCTTGAATGCCAAAGTAAATTCCAGTGACAAACGAAATTCCAGAGTGCCAGAGAAAATGCGGGGTTCAGCCAAC
>CANPYG010000056.1 GCA_947588205.1 uncultured Acetatifactor sp.
GCGTGAAGGGCTCCGGGCGGAGTATCGAGGCCTATCATATGTATGAACACATGGTGGGCGTCAGCTCCTGCCTTGCCAAGTTCGGCGGGCATAAGCTGGCTGCCGGGCTGACCTTGGCGCATTTGTTTGATACCGCCGCGGAGGATGTGGAGCACTTCCGAAGGGAATTGAACAGGGATGCAGGGCTTCGGGAAGAAGACTTTATTCCGCAGGTTCATATAGATGTGCCTATGCCCGTCACCTATGGGGATATGGCGCTTGCGAAGGAGCTGGAAAGGCTGGAACCCTTTGGGGTAGGGAATCCAAAGCCTCTGTTCGCCCATAAGGACCTTCATTTTATCAGAGGGTGGCTTATGGGGGCGAAGCGTAATTTCGCCCGGTTCCGGGCGCGCACGAAAGAAGGGCTGGAGGTGGAGCTGGTATTTTTTGGCGACCTTGGGCGCTTCCATGATTTTTTGGATATAAAGTACGGGAACGGAAGCGCAAAGCTTCTGTATGGAACGGACTGCGATTATCTGGTTTCCGTAACCTATCAGCTTTCTGTGAACGCATACCGCGGCAGTGAAAACCTGCAGATTATCCTGCAGAATTATTGCTGATTCCGGGTACTGTCTCAGCAGAAGATATATGCTTTTGATAATTTTTATATATAATTTATAAAATTATTATAGATTGTACATATTTTAGACATAATTAGGGGGTACAATCCTTATAGATAGTTGATGAACTCACTATCTCCCCCCTCATAAGAAAATCGCGAGAATCTCCGGTGCGAACCACCGGGGATTTTTGCATTTAGGCTTGTACTTTTAGAAAAACGTGATAAAATGAATTAACTGAACAAAAAGGAGCAAAGGTAAAATGAAAAAGATAGTTATCATTTGGATGGCTGCGGTCTTGGCTACAGCGGCTTTCCTGACCGGCTGCGGTAAGACGGAAGGAAGGTCCCAAGAGGCAGGGCAGACGGGAGGAACGGATGAGTCGGCTTCCGGAGAAGATGCAGAGGAGACCGAATTGCACCATGTTGAAATCGTCATCAAAGATAAAGGGAGTATTTATGTGGAGCTGGATGCAGGAAAGGCTCCCATCACAGTCGCAAATTTCCTGAAGCTGGCGGGCGACGGTTTCTATGACGGATTGACCTTCCACCGCATTATCAACGGCTTTATGATGCAGGGCGGCGATCCGGAGGGTACCGGCCGCGGAGGTTCAGATGAAGAAATAAAAGGCGAATTTTCCGTAAACGGAGTGGACAATCCCCTGTCCCATACCAGAGGCGCAATTTCCATGGCGCGCGCCAAATCCTATGACAGCGCCAGTTCACAGTTCTTTATCGTGCATCAGGACAGCATCTATCTGGATGGGCAATATGCCTGCTTTGGCTACGTCACAGACGGCATGGACATCGTCGATGATATCTGCGAAAACACCAAGGTCGAGGATGACAACGGAACCGTTCTCATGGAAAACCGTCCTGTCATTGAAACGATTAAGGTGATCGATTAGGGAAGTGCTGCCACAAGGGAAGTTTTTCCGGCTTTTCTGGAAGAACGAAGCAGAACATAGATGAAACGAGGAGGAAGGAGTATTGTAATGAAGGGTTTATTGGGGAAAGCCAAAAAGGCGTTGCTTTGGAAGCCGGATTTAAGATTTGTGGCGGGAATCGCGGTAACGGCAGCGGTATTGCTGATCTTACCGCTGTTAAGGTTTGCCCTTTATTCTGTACCATGGTATGATGATTATGGTTATGGCCAATCCGTCAGGAATTTCCTTGCGGTGGATTATAGTCTGGGGAGTGCTTTACAGGGCGCATTGTATTGTATAAGGACTCAATGGTATGCATGGCAGGGAACATATTCGTCCATATTTTTTATGGCGATGGCGCCGCTTGCCTGGAACGAAAAATTTTATTTTCTGGGTCCTCTTTCCCTGATCATTGTATTGACTGTATCAGTCTTTCTGCTGATGAGGATATTGCTCCGAAAGGTTTTATCTGCGGACCCTGCCTGCAGTCTGATCGTTCAGGCTACGGTAACGGCCGCAGTGGTTGAAATGATCCATTCTGACAGGGCCGGCTTTTATTGGTATAATTCTGGTGTACATTACGTAGGAACCCATTCATTGATACTTTTGACAGCTGTAGTGTGGATTCAGATTTTATATGCAAAACGGAAAATAAGCGTTGCCCTGCTGGTATTTTTATCGGTTTTGGGTGGAGTGGCAGGCGGAGGAGCAAATTATGTGAGCGCCCTGCAGGGGCTTTTGCTTGGGCTGACGATATTCCTTCTGGGTGGAATCCTGCTTAAGACGAAAAGGACGCTTCTTTTGCTGCCGTCGCTGCTTGCGTATATTGTTGGGTTTTATTACAATGTTTCAGCACCCGGAAACAGGGTAAGACAGCAGTTTTTCAGCGGAAGCGCACCCAGTTCCATGGGCGCGATATCGGCAATTTGGCATTCTTTTATTGAAGCATTCCGATATATTCCTACATTTACCGGATGGAGGACGTTAGCTGTTATGATCTTGCTTGCGCCGTTTATTTGGAAGCTTGTGAAGAGGTCAGGATTCCGTTTCCGTTTTCCCGGCGTTGTTATCCTGTGGTCAGTCTGCTTTTATGCCACTGGTTTTACCCCGAGCCTGTATGCGATGGGAATTGCCGGACTTGGCAGGACGCTCAATGCGGTAAAGATCACATGGCTTTTGTTGTTATTTATCAATGAGGTATATTGCCTTGGTTATTTAAGAAGGATAATTCAGGAGGGAAAGCTGTCTGGGCTTGTAAAGAAGCTTCCGGAACGCTGGAAAAAGCAGGAAGGAATACCGGTGGCGTTCTATCTGGTAATGGCGCTGGCGATGCTGTTCATTTTTTCGCTGGATACCTGGCAGGAGGGGCATTATTCGACGTTCAGCGCGTACCATTATGTGCATACGGGCGAGGCGAATGAATTTCATAAAGAATATCTTGCCCGGGTTGATATGATCGTCAATGGGGGAAGTGTTGTAGTTGTGCCGCCGTATCATTTTAAACCCGCCCCTATCTGTGTGGACGACCTATCAGAGGATCCCCAGAATGAAGCGAACCGTTTTATGGCGGACTGGTATGGCAAGGAGGCCATCATATGCCAGAGCGAATAAACTGCCCTTGGCGTATGGGCGGATCCTTATCTGAAGATTAAAACGGAAAATGCGCCTGGATGGATCATACAGCATCTGCGGTTTTCATGCCTTGTGAAAAGACTATGTTGAAATCCGCAGATGCTTTTTTTCTGCCTTTTAAAGGCCATTTGAAAACCATTTGAAGGCCTTTTTGAAACCTTTTTAAAAAAGGGTGGTAGAAATCGCAAAAATGGAGTAAAATGTGTTATATAGGGAAATTATGCAGATATTTAAGGCTAAAATAATCTGAGCCGCAAAACAGGGAGGTTTCCAATGAAGCTTACGCAATTATTAGAAAAACTGGATTATGAATGTGTGCAGGGATCCATGGACCGGGAGGTGCCGCAGGTAATATACGATTCCAGAAAGGTAACGGAAGGCTGCCTTTTCATCTGCATCGCCGGCGCTAACTTTGACGGACATGAGTTCGCCGCTGAGGTGGTGGAGAAGGGCGCTAAAGTCCTGGTCGTCTCGAAGGAAGTGAAAGGGGTCGGGGAGAAGGATGTAACCGTGATCAAGGTGGCTGATACCAGATACGCCATGGCTTTTATTTCCGCCGCTTATTTCGGACATCCGGCGGAAAAGCTGAAGGTGATCGGCGTGACCGGCACCAAGGGGAAGACCACAACTACATATCTTGTGAAATCCATTCTGGAAAACGCCGGCTACAAGGTAGGACTGGTTGGAACGATCGAGGTGGTGATCGGGAAGGAGCGCGTGCATGCCCTGAATACCACGCCGGAGTCTTACCTCCTGCAGGAGACCTTCGCAAGAATGGTGGAGGCGGGGCTTGACGTGGTGGTGATGGAGGTATCCTCCCAGGCGCTGATGCTGCACAGGACCCAGGGCTTTCTGTTCGATTACGGTATTTTTACCAATTTAGAGCCGGACCACATCGGGCCAAATGAGCACGCCAGCTTTGAAGAATATTTGGCCTGCAAGAGCCTTTTATTCCGTCAGTGCAGGGTGGGGATCGTCAATGGGGATGATGTTCACTGCGAACAGGTGATAGCGGGACATACCTGCGAGATCGTCCATTATGGACTGGGCGAAAAGAACGAGCTGCGGGCCGAAAATTTAAAGCTTGTACATAAGCCCGGCGAATTGGGCGTATCCTTCCATGTGAACGGTCTGATGGATTTTGACGCGGAGGTGGCTGCCCCCGGAAGATTCAGCGTGTATAATGCATTAAGCGCCATCGCGATCTGCAGGCATTTTAGGATCAGGGAGGACGATATCAAGCGTTCCCTTCTGGCGGTCCATGTGAAGGGAAGGATCGAAATGGTGAAGGTCTCCGACCAGTTTACGCTGATGATCGACTATGCCCACAATGCCATGGCGCTTAAGAGCCTGCTCACTACGCTGCGGGAGTATGAGCCCCACAGGCTGATCTGCCTGTTTGGGTGCGGCGGTAACCGTTCCCGTCTGCGCCGTTTCGAAATGGGTGAGGTCAGCGGCAATCTGGCGGACCTGACGGTGATTACCTCAGATAATCCCAGGTTTGAGGAGCCTCAGGCGATCATAGAGGATATCAAGACCGGAATCCAGAAGACCAATGGAAGCTATGTGGAGATCTGCGACCGCAAGGAGGCGATCCGTTACTGTATCCGCAACGGACAGCCCGGGGATATCATTGTCCTTGCAGGAAAGGGACATGAGGATTATCAGGAGATCAAGGGCGTGAAATATCCCATGGACGAGAGGGTATTGATTCAGGAGATCCTGCAGGAAGAGGCTTAAGGTATGTACGCGGATATCATAGTAGATATTTCCCATGAAAAGGTGGACAGACCGTTTCAATACCGGATCCCGGACAGACTGATCGATCGCCTCAGTGTGGGGATGGAGGTCCTGGTTCCTTTTGGAAGGGGGAACAAGCTCACAAGCGGATATGTGATCGACATTACGGAGCACTGTAATTATGGACCCGCTAAGGACGACCCTGCCAGGATGAAGGAGATTTTTTCCGTTTCCCAAAACGGTGTGACGGTGGAATCCAGGCTGATCCGGCTGGCGGAATGGATGCATACGAATTACGGCTCCACCATGATCCAGGCGTTAAAAACCGTACTCCCCGCGAAGCAAAGCGTAAAAAAGCTTGCGGTGCGCAAGGTGGAGCGCAGGGGAAGCAGGGAAGAGCTGATCGCCGCTTTAGGGGAAGCGCAGAGGAAAAAGCAGACTGCCAAGGCAAGGCTTCTTACA
This sequence comes from uncultured Acetatifactor sp., assembly GCA_947588205.1. Lineage (GTDB taxonomy): Bacteria > Bacillota > Clostridia > Lachnospirales > Lachnospiraceae > Acetatifactor. The sequence continues at coordinate 5,359 of CANPYG010000056.1, forward strand.
GAGCTTCTGGACAATGAGACGATACCCTATGAGTGGATCACGGGAAAGCTTGGCGTGTCTGCGCCGGCGATTAAAAGCTTAGAGCGCGCGGAGCTGCTTTGCGTGGTCACGGAGAGCGCATACCGCAATCCGGTGGGAAACTGGGAGACGGGGGACGCGAGAAAAAATCTAAGTCCGGCCCAGCAGGGGATCGTAACGGAGGTGCTTGGGGATTATGACGCCGGCAGGCGCGGTACCTATCTGATCCACGGCATTACCGGAAGCGGCAAGACCGAAGTATATATGGCGCTGATCGAACAGGTGGTAGCCAGGGGAAAACAGGCGATTTTCCTGATCCCGGAGATTGCCTTGACCTACCAGACCCTGGTGCGCTTTTATCAGAGGTTCGGTGACCGTGTGAGCCTGATCAATTCCACTCTTTCAGCGGGTGAAAAATATGACCAGTGCGAACGGGCGAAGAACCGGGAAATCGATGTGATCATTGGCCCCAGATCTGCGCTTTTTACTCCCTTTCCCGATATCGGACTGATCGTAATAGACGAAGAGCATGAGAGCAGCTATAAAAGCGAGAACACTCCCAAGTACCATGCCAGGGAAACCGCCTTAGAGGTGGCGAGGCTGCATGGGGCAAGCGTGGTCTTAGGGAGCGCGACCCCCTCCCTGGAGTCTTATTACCGGGCATTACACGGAGAATATAAGCTGTTCCAGTTAAAGGAGCGCCTGACGGGAGGAACCCTGCCCAGAGTGTATGTGGCGGATCTGCGCAATGAGCTGAAGGAAGGAAACCGTTCCATATTCAGCGTAAAGCTGCAGGAGCTTTTGAGGGACCGTCTGGAAAAGGGAGAGCAGAGTATGCTGTTTTTAAACCGCAGGGGCTATTCCGGCTTTCTGTCCTGCCGTTCCTGCGGCTATGTGGTGAAATGCCCCCATTGCGATGTGTCCCTTTCCGAGCATGCGGGCGGCAGGCTGATCTGTCACTACTGCGGTTATGAGATCCCGAAGATGAAGCAGTGTCCCCAGTGCGGCTCAAGGTACATCTCGGGCTTCCGCGCCGGAACCCAGCAGATCGAGGAAAAGCTGAAGGAACTGTTTCCGCAGGCCAGGGTGCTACGGATGGATGCGGATACCACCAGGAGAAAGGACAGCTACGAGAAAATTCTTTCCGCATTTTCCGGAGGAGAAGCGGATGTCTTGGTCGGCACGCAGATGATCGTAAAGGGGCATGACTTCCCCAGGGTGACGCTGGTAGGTATCCTTGCTGCGGATCTGTCCTTATCGGTAGCGGATTTCCGGGCAGGTGAGAGGACCTTCCAACTGCTGACCCAGGCGGCGGGACGCGCCGGAAGGGGAGAAACCCCGGGGGAAGTGGTGATACAGACCTATCAGCCGGAGCACTATGCGGTAGTGCATTCCGCCAGTCAGGATTATGAGGCCTTTTACCGGGAGGAGATCCTGTACCGGGAGATGTTGTCTTATCCGCCGGTTTCCCATATGCTGGCGGTCCAGGTGTTCTCGAAGGATGAGGAAGGCGGAAGGAATTTGGCAGGGCGGCTGGCGAAGGAAGCGGAGACCTTTATCGACCCTGCGGAGAGGCTGGAAAAGAGGATGCTTCTCATGGGCCCCGCCCCGGCTTCTATCGGAAGAATTAATGATATTTTTAGATTTGTTTTCTATCTTAAATATGCAAATTATGGTACACTGGTGAAAGTGAAGGATGCCTTGGAGGAAAGAATTCGGGAATGGCAGCCGAGAGAAGAAAGTGTACAGTTTGATTTTGATCCCATAAATACTATGTAGAAAGGCAGGAGAGCATTATGGCAATCCGGAATATCAGGGAGCTGGGCGACGAGTGTCTGACCTTGAGATGCAAGGAAGTAAAGGAGATGACTCCCAGAGTCAGAGAATTGATCGAGGACATGTTGGATACAATGTATGAAGCGGGAGGAGTCGGTCTGGCGGCGTGTCAGGTCGGCGTTTTAAAACGGATCGTGGTCATCGATACCACAGGGGAGGATCCCCATATCCTCATCAATCCCAGGATCGTGGAGAGCAGCGGGGAGCAGACCGGGCAGGAAGGGTGTCTGAGCGTGCCTGGGAAAACCGGTATTGTCACAAGGCCAATGTATGTGAAGGTGGTGGCGCAGGACGCCGCCATGAAGAACATAGAGTTGGAGGGAACGGAGCTTCTCGCGAGGGCGATCTGCCATGAGCTGGACCATCTGGACGGTCATGTCTATGTGGAAAAGGTGGAGGGAGAGCTGATGGACGCCGTTTATGAGGAAGAAGAGGAATAGCCCTGCGGAAGGAATGGAAGGATATATTTTTCGGAATGCGGAGGTCATGGCGGTATGAAGATTGTTTTTATGGGAACCCCTGATTTTGCCAGAGGTGCGCTGGAAGCGCTGATCGGGGCGGGGCATGAAATTACGGCTGTGGTCACCCAGCCGGATAAAGCAAAGGGACGCAGTGGGCAGCCTGTGTATTCTCCGGTAAAGGAATGCGCCCTGGAGCGGGGAATCCCTGTTTTCCAGCCAAAGAGGATCAAGGCTGCGGAAGCGGTGGAAGAGCTTAGAAAATTGGAAGCGGATATTTTTGTGGTGGCGGCCTTCGGGCAGATTCTGTCCCAGGAGATTTTGGATATGCCAAGGCTGGGATGCCTGAATATTCATGCCTCCCTTCTTCCCAGCTACAGGGGAGCATCCCCCATTCAGCATGTGATCCTGAACGGGGAGAAAAAGACAGGGATCACTGTGATGCAGATGAATGCAGGGCTGGATACAGGGGATATTTTGTATCAGAAAGAATTGGAGCTTAGTGAGAGAGAGACCTTTGAAACGCTTCATGACAGGCTGATGGTTCTGGGAGGAGAGGCGATTGTGGAAGCGCTGCCTCTTTTGGAAGCCGGAGAGCTCGTTCCTGTTCCCCAGGAGGATGGGAAGAGCTGTTATGCCCCCCTGATTTCGAAGGAAATGGGACGGATTGATTTCGCAAGGAGCGCTACCGGGATAGACCGTCAGATCCGCGCCATGACGCCCTGGCCGAGCGCATATACCAGCTATAAGGGAAAGCAGTTGAAGATCTGGGAGGCGCAGGCGGCGGAGGATATGCGGGAGACCGGGAAGGGCTTGAAGGAGCTGCCGGGTGTTGTGACGGAAGTGACCCGGGACAGCCTGACGGTGGCCTGCGGGGAAGGTTTGCTGGTGGTCAAGAGTCTGCAGCTGGAAGGGAAGAAGAGGATGAGCGTCCATGATTTCCTTCTGGGCATGAAGATTCTGCCCGGAGAGCGCCTCGGCTGAAGCCCGGTGTTGATGAATCCGCTGAGAGAGTGGGAAGAATTGTAGGACGCCTCGGCTGAAGCTTTGCGGGGCGATGCCGCGGCCGGGAGAAAATAGGCAGGAATATATGAGGAAGGGATGGTGACAGGAATGCTTTTGTATTATGGTGGATTAGGGTATTATGGGATGTATATGGATCCCACATATTTGCTTGTGATCATCGGAATGCTGCTTTGTCTTGGAGCCAGCGCTCTGGTGAACTCTACGATGAATAAATACAGCCGTGTGCGCAATATGGCCGGGATCACCGGCGCGGATGCGGCGAGAAGGATATTGAACAGCGAAGGGCTGTACGATGTAACGGTGGAGTGCTTAAGCGGAAGGCAGGGGGATCATTATGATCCCAGAACGAAGACGGTGAGGCTGTCCCAGGAGAATTATACTTCCGTATCCGTGACGGCTGTGGGGGTGGCGGCCCATGAATGCGGCCATGCCATACAGCACGCGAAGGGTTACGCTCCCCTGAGCATCCGTTCCGCACTGGTGCCGGTGGTCAATATCGGGAGCAATCTGGGAATCCCTTTGATCCTCATTGGCGTGCTGCTTGGTTGGAATCAGGTGTTGATCCAGATCGGGATCTGGGCGTTTTCCCTTGCAGTGCTGTTTCAGCTCATCACGCTTCCCGTGGAGTTCAACGCATCCAGCAGGGCGGTTGCCAAGGTGGAACAGTACGGGCTGCTCGGTGCGCAGGAGACTATGGGCTGTAAAAAGGTGCTGCGCGCTGCCGCCCTTACCTATGTCGCCGCTGCCGCATCTTCCATCCTGCAGCTGTTAAGGCTGATACTTCTGTTCGGCAATAACCGGAGGAGAAACGATTAGTGAATACAAGAGAGCTTGTTTTGGAGATTCTTTTGGAGCTGGGAAGGGGCGGGGCTTATTCCCATGTCCTGATCCGTTCCGTATTGGACAAGTATGATTATCTGCCTGCCCAGGAGAAAGCCTTCGTGAAGCGGCTCGCGGAAGGCACCATAGAAAGAGGGCTGGAGCTGGCCTATATTTTGAATCAGTTTTCCAAGATTCCGGTAAAAAAGATGAAGCCCCTTATCCGGTGCCTGCTTTGTATGAGCGCATATCAGATCCTGTATATGGACGGCGTGCCGGACAGCGCGGCATGTAACGAGGCGGTGAAGCTCGCCGGCAAAAGGGGATTTCAGGATCTGAAAGGCTTTGTCAACGGGGTTTTGCGCAGTCTGATCAGGGGAAAGGGGCAGATTGTCTATCCGGATGAGAAGAAGGAACCGGCGGCTTTTTTGTCCGTCAGGTATTCCATGCCTGAGAGGATTGTCCGGCCCTGGCTTCATGAATACGGATATGAAACAACGAAAAGCATTTTAAAGGATATGCAGGAGGTTCATCCGGTTTCCGTCCGTTTCCGTTCTTCTCTGGAAGGAGTATACCTTTTGGAACAGGTGGAGGGAGTGCGTTCCCTCCCAGGGTACACAGAAGGCGCGTTTACCGTGCAGGACGTCAGCTCCATGCTCGCCGTGGAGGCTGCGGGGATCAAAGAGGGAGACTTTGTACTGGATATCTGCGCCGCACCCGGGGGAAAGAGCCTGTACGCCGCCGAGAAAGCGGGCAGGGTGCTGTCTAGGGATGTAAGCCCGGGTAAGCTGGAACTGATGGAAGAGAACAGGACCAGAATGGGCGCGCAGAACATGATGCTCCAGGTATGGGATGCCACAGCGCCGGATGAGAGCCTGTGGGAGAGCGCGGACGTGGTGCTGATGGATGTACCCTGTTCCGGTCTGGGCGTCATGGGGAAGAAAAGAGATATCAAATATCATATCACGGAGGAAGGTCTGCAACAGCTTGGAGCCCTGCAGAAAAAAATTGTGGAGAACAGCTGGCGTTATGTGAGGCCGGGAGGAATCCTGCTTTACAGCACATGCACCATACGCAGGGAGGAAAATGAGGAAATGTGCAGGTGGATATGCGAAAGCTTCCCGTTCACCCTGGAGAGTATGGAGCCTTTTCTGCCGCAGATGCTTGCGGAACGGGTCAGGGAGGGAACGCTGCAGCTTCTGCCGGGAAGGGATGCCTGCGACGGCTTTTTTATGGCAAGATTGAGGCGCAGGAGCTGAGTATATACAAGAGTTGAAGGTCGGACAGGGATTGAAGGTTTATACAAGAGTTGAGGGCCGGACAGGGAGCTGAAGGCCCGGACGAGAACGGGATGCTTAAAAAGGCGGCGACCGGAATTAGAACAGGATGCAGGAGACGGAAACAGATATGGCGGAAAAAAGGGATATCAAATCTCTGACGATAGAGGAACTGAAGGAGGAGCTTGTATCGAAGGGTGAAAAGAGCTTCCGGGCAGTCCAGATGTATAGCTGGATGCATGAAAAGATGGCGCGCAGCTTTGGGGAGATGACGAATCTTTCCAAGGATTTCCGGGAAAAATGTAAGGAGTGGTATACATATACAGCGCTTTCTCCTGTGCAGATGCAGGAATCCAGGATAGACGGTACGAAGAAATTTCTTTTTGCCCTGGGGGACGGCAATGTGGTGGAGAGCGTATGGATGAAATATAAGCACGGCAACAGCGTCTGCATTTCATCGCAGGTGGGCTGCCGGATGGGCTGCGGTTTCTGTGCTTCCGGAATCGGCGGTCTGGTACGGAACCTTACCCCATCGGAAATGCTCGATCAGGTTTACGCCATTACAATCCTCACAGGGGAAAGGGTCTCCAATGTGGTGGTCATGGGAACAGGGGAGCCTCTGGATAATTATGAGAACCTTCTTACTTTCCTCAGGATACTAACGGATGAAAACGGACTTCATATCAGCCAGCGAAGCGTGACGGTTTCCACCTGCGGACTGGTTCCGCAGATTGAGAGGCTGGCGGAGGAAAAGCTCCAGATCACCCTGGCGTTATCGCTCCATGCCGCCACGGACGAAAAGCGGAAGAAGCTGATGCCCATCGCAAGCCGTTATTCCATTGAGGAGCTGATGAGGGCGTGCGCCTATTATTTTGAACAGACCGGCAGGCGCATCACCTTTGAATACAGTATGGTGCGCGGCGTTAATGATTCCCTGCAGGATGCGGAGAATCTGAGCAGGCTGGCGGGAAGGCTGCGGTGTCATGTGAACCTGATCCCGGTCAATCCCATCAGGGAGCGCAGCTATGTACAGTCTGACAGGGACAGTATCCTCGCATTCAAAAATACGCTTGAAAAAAATAAAATAAATGTTACTATAAGAAGAGAGATGGGAAGGGATATCGACGGCGCATGCGGGCAGTTGAGACGCCGGAACATGGAAGGAGGGCAATATGCTGAAAGCATTTTCCATAACTGATATCGGAAGAAAAAGGCTTGTGAATCAGGACTATGTCTATGTTTCTGAGCAGCCTTTGGGGAAGCTGCCTAATTTATTTATTGTGGCGGATGGAATGGGCGGACACAACGCGGGGGATTACGCGTCAAAGTATACCGTAGAGACGATCGTGGAGGAGGTAAGCCGTAATGATGGGGATTCGGCGGTGGGAATCCTCCGGAGCGCGATTGAGACTGCCAATTATAAGGTAAGGAAAAAAGCGGGGGAAGATGCCGCCTTATCAGGCATGGGTACAACAGTGGTTGCCGCTTCCTGCAATGCCGGAAAGCTGATCGTGGCAAATGTAGGCGACAGCAGACTTTATGTGCTGCATGAGGGGCTCAGGCAGGTCACAAGAGATCATTCGCTGGTGGAGGAAATGGTGCGTATCGGCACGATCTCCAGGGAGCAGGCGCGCAATCACCCTGATAAGAACATTATCACCAGGGCCGTTGGCGCGGATCTCACGGTGGGGGTCGATTTCTTTACCGTGGAGCTCGAGCAGGGCGATGTTGTACTGATGTGTTCCGATGGCCTGACAAATATGCTGGAGGACGCTGAAATTGAATCCATAATAAAGCGCCCCGAAGAATTGAAGGAAAGGGCGCTTGAATTGGTGGAAGCCGCAAATGGGAACGGCGGAAGGGATAATATTGCGGTTATTCTGATCGAAATGCTGTAGTGCTCACGCGGGCATATGAGTTCTGAAGGAAATGGAGAAAGAAGCATGGTAAAAATAGGGATGATGATCGGAGACCGCTATGAGATCCTTGAAAAAATAGGAACCGGCGGTATGTCCGATGTATATAAGGCAAAGTGTCATAAGCTTAACCGATATGTTGCCATCAAGGTTTTAAAGCAGGAATTCAGCGAAAACGCTAATTTCGTGTCCAAGTTCCGCATAGAAGCCCAGGCAGCCGCAGGTCTCATGCATCCTAATATCGTCAATGTATATGATGTCGGCGAGGAAAACGGCATTTATTATATTGTAATGGAGCTGGTAGAAGGGATTACCCTTAAGAAATATATAGAGAAAAAGGCCAGACTGTCCTATAAGGAGGCCGTCAGCATTGCGATTCAGGTCAGCATGGGAATCGAGGCCGCCCACAGGAATCATATTATCCATCGGGACATCAAGCCCCAGAATATTATCATTTCCAAGGAAGGAAAGGTAAAGGTCACCGATTTCGGCATTGCGAAGGCTGCTACCAGCAATACCATTACGTCCAATGTGATGGGTTCCGTCCATTATGCGTCCCCGGAGCAGGCGAGAGGGGGATACAGCGATGAAAAGAGCGATATTTATTCCCTTGGTATCACCCTGTTTGAGATGCTGACCGGACGTGTACCCTTTAACGGAGAGACAACCGTCGCAATCGCCATCAAGCACATCCAGGAGGAAATGCCTTCTCCCAGGGAATATGTGCCCGAGATCCCTTTCAGCGTTGAGCAGATTGTTTTGAAGTGCTGTCAGAAGTCCCCTGACCGCAGATATCAGAGCATGGGAGAGCTGTGCGCCGATCTGAAGCAGTCCCTGATGGAGCCGGACGGAGATTTTGTGGTGGATAACTATGATGCCGACGGTATGACAAGGACGATGCCGGAGGATGTCGTTCCTGTAAGGCGAAGGGGGCGCGGGGAGGAATATTACGAGGATCATGATGAGGTTATGCGCCTTAAGCGGGATACGGAGCCGGAATATGAACAGGAAGAGGATGACGATGGGGATGATTATGACTACAATCCCAAGATGGAAAGAATCACAACGATACTGGCGGTCCTTGCCGGGGTTGTGATCTGCGGCATCATTATTTTCCTTCTTGTCAGGGTGTTTGACGTATTCAGTAACGACGAGGAAAAAAGGCCGGGTAATGTGATACAGGAAGAGTCGTCGGAGAGCAGCATAGAAACGCAGCAGGAAAGCTCCGGGGAGGAAAACGGAAATAATCTGAGGAATCCGGTCGAGATGCCTAATGTAGTGGGATGGAACCTGGGGGACGCCAGAAGCCTTCTGCTGAAAAAAAAGCTCTATCCCCAGGAACAGAGAGAAGAAAGCGACGAGTATGGCGAGGGCATCGTGATCAGGACTGATATCGAGGCGGGCACGATGCTGGAAGAGGGCTCGACCGTGACTTTGATCGTGAGCTCCGGGAAAGGCGCGGTTCCGATCCCTGAAACTACGGGGAAAACCTATGAGGATGCTTACACCACACTGAATCTTGCGGGTTTTGAGGTGAAACGAGGAGATGAATTCAGCGATACTATACCGGCAGGGCTTGTCATTTCCCAGGATCCTGTCGGGGGAACCCCGGCGGAACAGGGTTCTGCAGTGACTCTGATCGTCAGCAGGGGCTCACAGAATGATAAGGTTCCAGTTCCGAATGTGATCGGAAAGAGCCTGGAGGAAGCTAAGAGCGCCCTGGAGAGCTGCGGATTCGTTGTGGCAACGGTGCATGAGGTAAATCATTCGGAGATCGCGAAGGGTCTGGTGTGTTATCAGAGCTATTCGGAAGGGTCGTTTGTCGCCCCCGGAACCACCTTTATGCTCCATGTGAGCCTTGGACCCGGCAGCTATGGTTTCACGGGCGGTATAGCCGCGCCCTCCGCAGAAGAGGCGCCCAGCTATGTGCCGGGACAGGAGGTTTCCATTGTGATCGTGGCGGACAACGGAATTGAGGTGTATAACCATACCACCAGTACCTTCCCGGAAAATATCAATTTCCACGGAATCGGGGCTTCGGGAGGAACCATTACCTTTACCTATACGGCGACAACGGAGCCGGGCGTGACAGAACAGAAATCCTTCACCAGAAGGATTGAATTTACCGCTGAGTAATGACCGCGTGGTATCGGAGGCTTTGATGCAGGGTAAGATTGTAAAAGGAATTGCAGGTTTTTATTATGTGGACGTTCCGGGAATGGGTGTCCTCGAATGCAAGGCGAGGGGAATTTTCCGAAAAGAGAATCAGAAGCCCCTGGTTGGAGATGATGTCCTGGTGGAAGAGCTTCCCGAGAAGGGAAAGGGCGTCGTGGTTCAGATCCTGGAGCGGCATAGTGAGATCATCCGGCCGGCTGTGGCAAATGTGGATCAGGCGCTGATTATATTTGCGGTGACAAAGCCCCAGCCCAGCTTCAATCTCCTGGACAGACTGCTGATCCTGATGGGGCAGCAGAAGCTGTCCTGCATCATTTGCTTCAACAAGCTGGATCTGGATGAAGAAGGCCTGGGGGAAGAATATTGCCGCATTTACGGTCAAAGCGGGTATGAGACGCTGCTTGTCAGCGCCAGGCAGGGACTTGGACTTGAGAAGCTTAAGGAGCGCCTGATGGGTCGGACCACCACGGTGGCAGGACCCAGCGGAGTGGGAAAATCTTCGCTGATCAACTGCCTGCAGTCCGGCGTGGTCATGGAGACGGGGGATATCAGCGATAAGATTGAACGGGGGAAGCATACCACCAGACATTCGGAACTGATTCCCATCGGCGGGAATTCCTATATCCTGGATACTCCGGGCTTCAGCTCTTTGGGGCTGTTTGGGCTGGAAAAAGAGGATTTATCCGCTTTTTACCCTGAATTTGCGCGATTTGAACAAAATTGCCGCTTCACAGGCTGCTCCCATATCGCGGAGCAGGACTGCGGCGTCAAGAGAGCCCTGGACGAGGGACAGATCAGCCGGATACGGTACGATAACTACTGCCTGCTGTATGAGGAGCTGAAAAACCGGAGGAAATATTGAGCATTAAGAAAAATCAGGAAAACTATTGAGGACCGCTTTTTAGAGATTCAGAAAGCTCTTGGCTTTGGTCAAGGGCTTTTGGTGTATATTGGGGTTTATCATAGAGGGATAAGAATATGTAATAAATTAATGATGGGAAGTGCAGGAAGGAGTGTGGAAATGAAAAAGATTCTTGCGATAGGGAATAGCTTTTCAGAAGATGCGACAAAGTATATTCATCAGCTTGCCGCGGATGGCGGTATCGATACAAAAGTGGTTAATTTATATATTGGAGGTTGTTCGCTGGAACGGCATTGGGAGAACATTGAAAAGGATAAGCATGATTATCAATATCAGCAGGATGGGACGATCACGGAGCGCTATGTTTCCGTTGCGGAAGCTATAAGTGAAGAGAACTGGGACTTTATCGTTACGCAGCAGGCAAGCCATGATAGCGGCTGGGCCGATACTTATGAGCCTTTCCTTGGCAACATTGTGGATTTCCTGAAAAAGAATGCGCCGGATGCAGAAATTATTCTGCATGAGACCTGGGCCTACGAAATAGGGAGCGGACATAACGCTTTCCCGAGATATCATCGGAACCAGGCCGAGATGTATGCCCGATTGAGCGCCTGTTACAACGATATGGCCGCAAAATATGGTTTGAGGCTGATTCCGTGCGGTAAGGTCCTGCAGGCGATCCGCGGAACGGAGCCTTTTAATGTGCAGTCCGGAGGTATGTCTTTGTGCCGTGATGGGTTTCATATGAGTTATCTTTATGGGAGATTTCTTCTCGCCTGTGTCTGGACAAAATTTCTTTTGGGACTTGATCCGGCGGGAATTTCCTATATCCCGGCTTCTGTCGGCGTAAAAGAAATTGCGGATAAGAATAAGATTGATTTTATGAAACAGTTTGTTTCTGAAATGCAGATGTAGAAAGTATAAATTGATTTGGTACGTGTTACTAAAACAGTGGAAATATCATAATCCCGCAATTTACTTTTGAGACTTGGTATGCTATACTGTTAATGCCCAGCTTGCCGGGCGTTTGATAGGAAGGCTCTAAATTGTAAGGAGCGCGGCGTTGGAATAAGCCAAAGGTCGGACAGGTTCTATGTTGGCAGATGTACCCCCCAAAAAATAGGGACAACGGAAACGGAAATAGAAACCTTCGTTGAAGACGCAGGGCTTAGGGTAAGGGAATCTGCAGGCTTGAAATGGTCAGATTGTATCGAGGGCGGTATGAAACGCATAAGGAAATTGGTGTGCAACCACAAAAATTCAAAGGAGATTAAGATAAAATGAAATTAGGCATCGTAGGCCTGCCAAATGTAGGAAAGAGCACTTTGTTCAATTCATTGACCAAGGCGGGTGCGGAATCTGCCAATTATCCCTTTTGCACCATTGATCCCAATATCGGGATTGTGGCGGTTCCGGATGAGAGGCTGAAGCTTCTGGGAGATATGTACCATTCCAGAAAGGTGACCCCAGCAGTGATAGAGTTTGTGGATATTGCCGGTCTGGTGAAAGGCGCCTCTAAAGGAGAGGGTCTGGGCAATCAGTTTTTAAGCAACATCCGCGAGGTGGATGCCATTGTCCATGTGGTGAGATGCTTTGAAGATCCCAATGTGATCCATGTGGACGGCAGTGTGAATCCCATGAGGGATATAGAAACCATCAATCTGGAGCTGATCTTCTCCGACCTGGAGATTCTGGAGAGAAGGATCGCCAAGGTAAGCAAGGGAGCCAGGGTGGACAAGACCCAGGCGAAGGAGCTGGCTCTTTTGGAGCGCATCAGGGATCATTTGGAGAGCGGCAGGATGGCCAAGAGCCTTATAATAGAGGATGAAGATGATCTGGCGCTATTCCAGTCCTATAATCTGCTCACCGCTAAGCCGGTAATCTACGCCGCCAATGTGGGAGAAGAGGATTTGGCAGACGATGGGGCAGGAAATCCGGGAGTCGCTGCGGTGAGGGAATTTGCAGCGACGGAGAACAGCGAGGTATTTGTGATCTGTGCCCAGATTGAGCAGGAGATCGCTGAGCTGGAAGACGACGAGAAAGCAATGTTCCTGGAGGATCTGGGGCTGAAGGAGTCCGGGCTGGAGAAGCTGATCAAGGCGAGCTATCATCTGCTTGGGCTGATGAGCTTCTTAACGGCGGGTGAGGACGAGACTAGGGCATGGACCATCAAGCAGGGAACCAAGGCGCCCCAGGCGGCGGGCAAGATCCATTCTGACTTTGAACGCGGGTTTATCAAGGCTGAGGTGGTCAATTACAGGGATCTGCTGGACCTTGGCTCCCTGGCAGCGGCAAGGGAAAAGGGTCTGGTCGGGATAGAAGGCAAGGATTATGTGGTAAAGGACGGGGATGTGATCTTGTTCCGGTTTAATGTATGATGGGGCAGGCTGTTAATGTATGACGGGGCAGGCTGTGCGCCGTTACGTTCCATCCATAGGGAACGCAGGATCCCATATGGGATACATCGATGGAAGGATTTTGAAAAAGGAGCTTTCTGGAAATCATGCAGGATTTGATGAATGCAAAGGACATTGCCTTCCCGCATTTGGGGATTTATTTGGAAAATGTTCCTAAGAATTTTACGGTGTTTGGTTTTACCATCGCCTTCTACGGCGTAATCATCGGTTTTGGGGTGTTGGCAGGACTGCTGATTGCTGTGCATAACGCGAAGAGATCGGGGCAGAATCCGGATGATTACTGGGATTTTGCGATTTACGCCATTATTTTTTCCATCATCGGGGCCAGGCTCTATTATGTGATATTTGAATGGGAGAATTATAAGGACGATCTGCTGAGCATTTTTAATACCCGCAATGGCGGAATGGCGATCTACGGCGCTGTGATCGGGGCGTTTACGACATTATTCATTTATTCCAGGGTGAAAAAACGCAATCCCTTTCAGATGGGGGACACTGCGGTGCCCGGACTGATCCTGGGGCAGGTGATCGGGCGCTGGGGGAATTTCATGAACAGGGAAGCGTTTGGAGAATATACGGACAACCTGTTTGCCATGAGGCTTCCTGTGGAGGCGGTCAGAAGCAGGGATATTTCCGCGGGCATTGCGGAGCATATGGTGGAAGGAACGAACTATATCCAGGTGCATCCGACCTTCCTGTACGAATCTGCCTGGAATCTCATAATCTTCGTTGGAATGATGTTTTATTTTAAAAAGAAGAAATTCCATGGAGAAATCTGTCTGATTTATTTTGCGGGTTATGGTTTGGGGAGGTTTTTGATTGAGGGCCTGAGAACGGACCAGCTGCTGATTCCCGGAACGGGTGTGGCGGTTTCGCAGGTGCTTTCGCTGGCATTATTTGTAGCTGCGCTGGCGGCCATCGCCATTGTCAGGAAGAAGCTGAAGGAGGGAAAGCTTGGATATTTGAAGGTCGGTCGGGAGGAAACCGATAAAAATCCCCCCAAATAGGGGAACAGTGAAGGGAAGCGGGGATATTACCGTTAAAAGCGTTGGGCGGTAGAAGAACAGAATATCCGAGAGGCTGAGGGAGAAGCCGGACTTATCCAATTGTGATGGTCCGGCTTTTTTTATGTCCGCAGGAACTGGCTGAAACATAAAATGAATCGTAAAATTAATTTTTATTTTTTTACATTTCCTATTGCAAAATCCTTAAGAAAGTATTAAAATTGGGTTAAGTGGTGAAAAGTGGTGGCTAGTGGGTGAAAGTAGCACAAAAAATCCCAAATTTGGAAGCCGCAGGCAAGCTGGGATATGCCGGGGCAAGCCACAGTTAAGTCAGGACAAGACAAGCCCTAATTAAGTCAGGGCACAGAGAAGAGATTTCCGTACGTCAGAGAGCAAGGCGGTGATTGCGATGTTTATGAACCAGTACAATCATACGGTCGATGCGAAAGGCAGGTTGATCATCCCTTCAAAATTCCGCGAGGTTCTCGGCGACGAATTTGTTGTGACGAAGGGGTTGGACGGCTGTCTCTTTGTGTACGCGAATGAGGACTGGGGCATCTTCGCACAGAAGCTGACCTCGCTGCCTTTGGTGGACGACGACGCCAGAGACTTTGCCCGTTTCTTCCTGGCAGGAGCCATTTCGGTAGAGGTGGACAAGCAGGGGAGAATCCTTCTTCCTTCTAATCTGAGGGAGTTCGCCCAGCTGGATAAGGATGTGATCCTGGCAGGCGTCGGAAGCCGTGTGGAGATCTGGAACAAGGATGTCTGGGATAAGAAGAACGCCATGACGGATATCAGGAAGATCACCGCAGGCATGAGGAATCTGGGTCTTACCATCTAAAACCCGAAGATAAAAGCCGATGGCCCAGGGCTGCCGGAGGATGGACTGAGGAACCGGCTGCCATAGGACAGTCAGGGCACATAAAGGGGAGGATACAGGGTGGAATTTCATCATTACTCCGTAATGCTGAAGGAAACGATAGAGGAGCTTAGGATCAGGCCGGACGGCATCTACGTGGATGGAACCCTGGGAGGCGGCGGACATGCCTATGAAATCTGCAAGAGACTTGCAGGCGGTCATCTGTACGGGATCGATCAGGACGACGCTGCAATAGAGGCGGCAAGGGAGAGGCTTCTGCCCTTTGAAGGGAAGGTAACGTTCCTGCATGACAATTACTGCAATATGCGTTCGACCCTGAAAGAAGAGCGGGTCACAGGCGTGGACGGGATCGTGCTGGATCTGGGGGTCTCCTCCTATCAGCTGGATACACAGGACAGGGGATTTTCCTACCGTTATGACGCGCCCCTCGATATGAGAATGGACAGAAGGCAGACCCTGACCGCCAGGGAGATCGTCAACGGATATTCAGAGACGGAACTCTACCGCGTTATAAGGGATTAT
>CANPYG010000057.1 GCA_947588205.1 uncultured Acetatifactor sp.
TTTCCTCGATAGCTCAATGGTAGAGCACTCGGCTGTTAACCGAGTTGTTGTAGGTTCGAGCCCTACTCGGGGAGCTTTTGGCTCCATGGTCAAGCGGTTAAGACATCGCCCTTTCACGGCGGTAACACGGGTTCGAGTCCCGTTGGAGTCATTTTTCTACATTCAGGAATAGATACTTAGGAATGGATATTCAGGAATAGAATGTGATATTCAGGAATAAAATGTAGGGAAAAATATAAATTATATTAAGATATTAAGGCGCAGTAGCCAAGTGGTAAGGCAATGGTCTGCAACACCAGTATCCACCGGTTCAAATCCGGTCTGCGCCTCTAAAAAGCCTCGAAGACGTCGGTTTCGAGGCTTTTGTTTAGTCCGTAAAGCCTTCTATTCCCTGTTCGCGGGCTTCCTCCATGCGGTAATCGTCCATAAGCTTTACACAGCCTGCAACATCTGTTTTTCCCCGGAACAGACTGTCAAAAGCAGCTGACACATCCTCGGCACTGTAACCGACTATTCTGGTAGCGGCTGTGGAAACGCGCTCGTTGGCTACAATGGAACCCTGGGCATCCGTTACCATTTGAGACTGGATATTGGTAGTCTGTCCTTGAAAGCAGCTGACTGTAGAAATTCCGTCAAAAGCCACATTATAATTTTCCGGCGTAGCGCAGAAGGAGAGAAATTCCAGGACGGCGTCCAGATGTTCACTGTTTTTATTGGCCATCATCATATTCAGGTTGCCGCCCTCGTAGGTTCCTTTGTCTGCTGTATTCATAAAAACAGGCATTAGAGCAAAATCATCCACGGAATATTGTCCGTCCTGGGCAAAATCCGTATAGAACCAGGTATCCCAGATGAAGGTCATGACCGCTTTTCCAGAGCTTAGTTCAGTGCTGATATCCGACCAGCCATATTTCAGGTAATCGGAACCGAACCATCCCTTTTCGGCGGCGTCAGCAATCCATTTTACCATATCTGTTACAGCGGGGATATCTGAGTAGGTAATCTTATTGCTGTTCAATTGCTCCAGAAGGTCTGGATCGTCGGCAAAAATCGGGTCCAGCCCGAACTGGAACATCCAGGTACAGCCATTTGCAGGCCAGCAAATGGGGGTATAGCCGATGTCCGTAAGCACCTGACACAGGACGTCAAACTCGGCTTGTGTCCTCGCCGGATTCATGCCCAGACTGTCCAGCAGAGTCTTGTTATAGTAACATCCGGATACGGAGCTTTCCCAGAAGGGAAGGCCCAGAAGATTTCCTTCTTTGTCCTGGCAATAGGCGCGGGCACTGTCTGTCAGATCATCTACCCAGCTCTCGTTATTCAGGAAATAAAAATTATCTGCGATATTAAAACGGCTTAAATCCGCATTGTGAAAATGCATAAGGATATCTGGGGCATCCCCGTCCGCAATTTTCTGAGAGGCTGTCACTTCAAAATCAGCGTCCTCAATGGAGAGGATCTTCAGTTTATTTCCAGTAGCCTTTTTGTATTGCTCAAAGATGCTGTTCATATAGTTTTTTTCCAGATCGCTTTTTTTCCCCATGATTGTAAGGGTGACTCCCTTGGAAAAATCTGTCGTTTGCAGGATCCCGTTACAGGAGGTCAGGGAAAAAGCCATGATAAATACTAGCAGTACAGGAAAAAATTTCTTTTTCATTCAATATCTTCTCCTTTCGGAATGAGATCGGATCATTGGATGTTTTCGTGAATTAGAATGGGCGCTTCCTTCCCTTCAGAAGTTGTCCCACCAGTTTCCTTACGGAATCCATATCGATGGGCTTCGCAAGATGCCCGTCCATTCCCGCATCCAGGGAATTGCGTACATCCTCCGCAAATGTGTTGGCTGTCATGGCAGCGATAGGAATTGTTCCGGCATCGGGATGTTCACAGGCGCGGATCCGCTTGGTCGCTTCGTAACCGTTCATGACCGGCATCTGCACGTCCATTAGTATCATATCATAGTGCCCCGGAGCGGACCTCTCGAACATTTCCACCGCTTCCTTGCCGTTCACTGCAAGATCGCAGTCGGCTCCCTCCATATGCAGCATTTCCGTCAGAATCTCTGCATTCAGCTCATTGTCCTCCGCTATGAGGAACAGCCTTCCCTCCATAATGTTCTCCGGCGCTTTTTCTTCAGCCTTCGGCTGACTCTCCTGCATTGTTAAATCCGGGAACAGGGGGCCAATCGTCTGCCAGAAGGTGGAGGAGAAGAAGGGTTTTGGCATAAATGCATCAATGCCCGCCTGACGGGCCTCCGTTTCGATTTCACTCCAGTCGTAGGAGGTCAGCACCAGAATGGGAACATTGATCCCAAGCTGGGTGCGTATCCTGCGTGCAGCCTCGACCCCGTTCATTCCCGGCATTTTCCAATCCAGCAGGATTACATCGAAATCCCTGCCCTGCCCGCGCGCCAGGGCGGCGGCATCCACTGCCGCAGCGCCTTCTGTCACATAGGATACTTCTACGCCGGTATCGCGCATCATTTCCTGGATTTCCAGGCAGATTTCTTCCTCGTCATCTGCCACCAGCATCCGGTTCACATGCTTTGAAAGCAGTTGATCTGCCTTTGCCTGTTCGGGAAGCATAAAGGAAAGCTCTACAGTAAATATGCTTCCTTTTCCAGGCGTGCTTTTCACCTGAATGATACCGCCCATTAGATCCACCAGATTCTTGGTGATAGCCATACCCAGACCGGTTCCCTGTATCTTATTGGTGACGGAGTTGATCTCCCTGCTGAAAGGAGCAAAAATCTGCTTTTGGAACTCCTCGCTCATTCCGATTCCATTATCCCGTACCACAAAGCGCAACTTGACGTACTGCTGCAGGCTTTGCGGCAGCTCCGACACCAGGAAATCGATCTTCCCACCTTCGGGGGTATATTTGATCGCATTGGACAGAAGATTGATCAAAATTTGGTTCAGGCGCAGCTTATCGCCCAGCAGTTGCTCTGGCGGCGCTCCCTGTACATAAATCTTAAAGTCCTGATCCTTTGCTTTTGCCTGCGGCATCAATATGATATTCAGCTCTTCCAGAAGCTCTGGAAGACTGAAATGGTCTACATTCAGAGAGGTCTTACCGCTTTCAATCTTGCTCATGTCCAGCACATCGTTGATCAGACTCAAAAGATGGTGGCTGGAGGCTTTTATCTTACGGGTGTACTCCCTTACCTTATCTGCGTTGTCCGCATCCTTCTCCAATAACACGGAAAAACCTACAATGGCGTTCATTGGGGTACGGATGTCATGGGACATATTGGAAAGGAAATTGCTCTTCGCTTCATTGGCGCTTTTGGCTGCAGTCAGAGCTTCCTGAAGCTTCTGGTTCATCTGCTGCTCCAGGGTACGGTCAGACAGTACGATAATATATTTCTTCACATTCTGAATGCTCATATGATATACGGTCATCCTGTACCAGCGGCGTTCGCCGGTGCTCTGGTGCATATATTCGCACTCCCAGTATTTGTTGCCGAACAGGGGAATTGCCTCAAGCTCTCCCCTGGGGATCACCACATCATAATTGACGGCGCACTTTTCCATTACGCGGATATTTTTACGCGCCTCGTCTACGGGGATACCCAGCAGCCTTTCTATATTCGGGCTAATATAGTCCACTTTTTGATCCGCGGAATCCAGCATGATAAAAATATCATCCACGCTGTTGGAAAGCACGTCGAACATGAGCTCGCGGTATTGAAGCTCCATCTGGTTTTTACGGGACTGTCTGTGGCTTCGCAGGATGACCAGGGTGATAGCGGTCACTCCTATCAAAAGGAAGATGATGATCAGAACATTCATGGTGGTTTTCTGAACGGACAGGAAACCCGCGCTGACAACGCTCTGCGGTACTGCGCTCAGCAGAAAGTAATCCTGATAGCCCACGGGCTGGTACAGAATACAATGACTTACTCCGCCGATTTTACATTGCAGGAGGCCTGCCTTCCCGTCCTCCCAGTCGTTGCGGATTTGTGAAAGTGCGTCTTCGTTCAGGTCGGATGCCGCCTTCAGATAGACGAGATAGTTGCCGAATACGCTGCCCCCGGTCTGCGTGGAGAGCAGCACGCTTCCGTCGTTGTGGACCACAAAGCATTTTGCTTTTCCGGAAAAAGCGTCCACATTCAGGGAATTCGCCAGGTCGGCGTTTGTGTAGCTGACCGCAATGGCGTCAAAACCGAAACCGTGGTATTCTCCATGCTGCACCGGAACCGCGAAAACGGTGATCTCCTGACCGGTGGAGAGTGTTTCCCCCACCATGACGGGCTCGCCGTTTTCTAAGAGGTTCTCCCAGGAACCGCCCAGGTTCGTAGTTCCCTGCGTGCCGTCCTCCCTCATGAATGTCTCATCCTTGGAAAGAAAATAAAAGCCGGAAAATCCCCAGTAATCCTGTTTCTCGGCAATATAATCAGAAATAATATTGTCTTCCCCGTCCTTCACCATTGCAAAATAGTCGCTCCAGCTGTCCAGAAGCCCCCAATTTTTTTCGATAAAGGTGCCAAAAGAACGGTTGACCTGGCCATAAATCTCTTCAAGATGTCCGGTGCTGTCCTCATAAATTTTCTCTGATATAAAATCAAAATAGACAATTCCTATCCAGATGACCGCAACACCGACAATGCACATCAAAAATGACGGCAAAAACCTCCCCACCCACTTCTTCATGAAAATGCCGTCCTCCTTAATCGTATTTTAATTATTCATCATTATCTGTAATCATTCTAACATATAAATAAGAAGAAATCAATGTGAGTTTAGGTGTGTTTACAGAAGTTTAGGTGTGTTTACAGAAGTGGATGCAAAATAGTATTTGTATTTTCGGGGAATCTATTGTATAATAATACCAACTCGGCTTTAATGCTTTAAAGCCACAGAGATACATACCATACATTTAGGAGGAGTTATCCATGCCGGAAATCAAATTTTACAAACATGAGCCGCTGCCGATGGAGATGCATAAGGTGAAGATCGTCCAGCAGCTCACCCTGCTTCCCGTGGACCAGCGTGTCAGGAAGATAAGGGAAGCGGGCTTCAATACCTTCCAGCTCCATAATGGGGATATTTTTATGGACATGCTGACGGACTCAGGCGTAAACGCCATGAGTGACAATATGCTGGCTGCCATGATGCGGGCGGACGATGCCTATGCGGGGAGCGAGACCTTCTTCAGGATGCGGGATAAGCTGGAAGAGATATTCGGGATTCCCAATCTTCTGCCTGCCCATCAGGGACGCGCCTGCGAGAATATCCTGGCAACCCGTTTTGTAAAGCCGGACAACTGTGTTATTATGAATTATCATTTTACCACCGCCAAAGCGCACATCACCCGTGTGGGCGGCAGGGTGGAAGAGCTTGTGAAGGACGAGGGGCTGGTCTCCAAGAGCAATCTGCCTTTTAAGGGCAATATCGACCTGGAGAAGCTGGAAGCCTGCATTTTGAAAGAGACTCCGGAGAATGTTCCCTTTATCCGTATCGAAGCCGGCACCAACCTGATCGGCGGACAGCCCATTTCCTATGAAAACATGAAGGCCGCCACTGATATCGCGAAAAAATATGGTATTCTGACGGTCCTGGACGCTTCCCTGCTGCAGGACAACCTCTACTTCATCAAGGTGAGGGAAGAGGGTATGAAGGACAAGTCCATCCGTGAGATCACGAGGATGATCGCTGACCTGTTCGATATTATTTATTTCTCAGGGCGTAAATTCGGTTTCGCCCGGGGCGGCGGTATTCTGGTCCGTGATATCGATTTATTCCATTCCATGGAGGATCTGATCCCCATGTTTGAGGGCTTCTTAACCTACGGCGGCATGTCCGTCAAGGAGATGGAGGCAATGATCGTGGGCTTCGATGAGAGCATGGAGTTTGACGTAATTTCCCAGGGTCCCCAGTTCATCAAATACTGTGTGGACCAGCTGGAAGCCTATGGCGTACCCATGATCACGCCGGGCGGCGGTCTGGGCGCGCATCTGGATGCCAGTCAGTTCGTCAGCCACATCCCTCAGCAGGAGTATCCTGCAGGCGCACTGGTATGCGCGTTGTATATCTGCGGCGGTATCCGCGGTATGGAGCGCGGTACCCTGTCCGAGGAGCGCAATGCCGATGGCAGTGAGCGTTTTGCATCCATGGAGCTGGTCCGTATGGCTCTGCCCCGCAGAGTGTTCACCCTGTCCCAGACGGAGTATGTCATCGACCGCGTGAAGTGGCTGTATGACCACCGCGATATGGTCGGCGGACTCAGGTTCGTCCATGAACCCAAGACCCTGCGTTTCTTCACCGGTATTCTGGAGGCCACCTCTGACTGGCCGGAGAAGCTGGCAGAGGCTTATAAGGCTGAATTTGGAGCGGATCAATAAAAAAGAAGGTTTCCGACGGCGGGGCTGTTCCTTGCCCTGCCGGGAAGCCGGAACTTATGTCTGAAAAGATCTTCTGACATTTTTCTGTTATTCTCTGATGAATCAAGTATAAAGTCAACTAAATTTTCCAAAAACCCTTTTTTTATTTGAATTTTGATTCTAATGATGATTGTTAAATAACTATAATTAACTTAATAAATTTATAAGGAAAAATCTCCCATGTTTTATCAAATCATGTCTGTATGGATGAATGGAATATATGCTGAGGAAAATTTGCAACTATGGAATCATAACGGTATCGTGTCTTCTGGCAGTCTTTCTTCTGCTGCCCAGACTGGCTGGTTATCAGGTACTGGCAGTGCTCAGCGGAAGTATGGAGCCGACGATTCCGGTAGGATCTGTGATTTATTATAAGGCGGCGGATCCAGAGGCGTTAAAAGTGGGAGATATCCTTACATACCGTGTGGATGAATCTGTTCTGGTGACCCACAGGATCGCAGAAAAGAATATGGAAGAACAGATCTTCATTACAAAAGGGGATGCCAATAAAAGCATCGATGCAAGACCGGTGAAGTTCTCACAGGCGCTTGGAAAGGTGGAAGGGCATCTTCCCTATCTGGGGTATGTGGCAATTTTTTTTAATACGTCCCGCGGGAAAGCGGTCATAGGCGGGCTTCTGGCTGTGGTACTGATACTTAATCTTGCGGCTGACAGCCTGTCCAGCAGAAGAAAAAAGAATGACCGCGCAGGGAATACTTGATGGTATTGGCTGAATGTGGGAAGGAGGAAGTGAAGTGGGCGGATAGCAGAACTGGAAGATTTTGTGACGGAGGGTACTTAACGAAAGTTTTTTGGACACATATTTTTAACAGGCAACATGAAACAAGAATGGAGGAAAGCAAAATGAGTTATTGGAAACATGGTACGCTGAGGTATCTGCTCGCACTGGTGCTGATCTTTGCGATCACTGCCTCACAGATCGTACCGACCCACGCGGAGGCGAATCCGGTGAGCGGCGGAGACAACACGGTATCTTCTTCTGTGGAAGAGGATGGAACCCCGGAAACGACGGAGACAGAGACTGTAAACATGGATGAATTGGAAGGACAGCCGGTATCAGGTAATAATGTAATGTCGGATGGTACAACAAATGATCTGGGTGTGATGCCGATTATTTCTGAACCTGGAACTGGTTACATTGAAAAAACCAAGCAATTCCTGGAGAAGTATTCTGACATTACGGTCGATAACATTTTGGAGGCAAATGCTGCTTATAAAGAGGTGAAAGACGCCTATAACCAACTTGTAACTGAAGTGCAGCGGGAAACAGAGGTTAAAAAGGCTTATGATGATTTGATCGCGGCTTATGAAGAAAAAGCACAAAAGGTATGGTTCCCTGACGGTATAAAGGAAGGAAAGACGCTCGAGGATTATTGGTATCTTGTGGTAACCAATCAGGTTTACACAAATGATAATGCGTTTGAAGATATATTAGGGAAATATGCCGTGGTCCTTGAGAGAGGCGGTAATGTTACATTTTCGCTCAATAACTATTCCAACAAGCCAGAGACAATAGAGGCAATCAAGGCTGTCAGTAAGGTTGAAAGATATCTGTACTATTCCAGCGGATTTAAGGGAATAACGCTGAACAGGAGCGCGCTGGGTGCGCAGCCTGTGACAGCGGCGGAAGTCGTGCTGCCTCAACGTCCCTTGTTTGGCGATGGCTGGGAAATTGATGAAAACACAAAAACATTAACCATAACTAAAAATGTGGAATTCCCTGGCGCTAATTTGTATCCCTGGTTTGTTTTGAAGACAACGTTTGATAAGGTGGTCATCAGGGGCACAGAGGATCAGCCTATAGATTATGTGGGAAAGGATGCATTCAGTGGCGGATACACAAATATTAAGGAAGTTACCATCGAGAATGTGCGGGAGGTTCGTAGAGCATTCCTTTCGAATACCAGTTTAACAAAGCTGGTATTAAAGAATATCGAAGTAATTGGAGATACAACGGAAAAATTGGATCGTGCAGCGTCAGGAGCGTTTGCTACATGTATAGCCCTTACAGAAGTAGATATGGAGAACGTATCGTATATTGGAAATGGTACATTCAATAACAATATCAGACTCGCAAGTTTGCCGAAGGGGCTGGATGGAGTGAAATGGATCGGCTCTTCCGCTTTCGGAGGGTGCCGCAGTCTGACCAGTCTGACAATTCCTGAGGATTGCCAATATGTGGCAGGGGAGGCATTCTACAACTCTGGACTGACAAGTTTGACTGTCCTTGGAGCGGCTACGAGGCTTGGTTATAGTAACATCTTCAGCAAATTAGATGCAGAGTCCAAGGCTGCATTGGCAACCAGAATGCTGGCTATTATGGATGGAAAAGGGAATCTTGGCTTGAAACCCGTAGAACAAGCGACTCCCCTCACGCTTTCCGAAGATTGGAGCAATGGTTTGGATGGGGAAAAGGACGGCAAATTTGGAGAGGACAATCAAAGTGATATGACTGCTGTTGGCACCCAGGTGACAAAAGCTGCCAGATGGGCGGATGATGTTAGGACCTTGGCGGATGTGCAGCTTCAGTTCGAATCTAATTTTGAACAGGGTAAGGATTTCCTCTTTGTGTTGGATTATAGTGATTCTATGTCAAATATTGCAAAATACGTCGACAGCAAGTTTTTCAATCTCCAGTCCAAGATAATTGATGCGGCGAATGTTTTGCTGGGGACGGAAGGCTATGATAACCGCGTAGGCTATATAGCTTTCAGCGGCAAACTTGAGGCTTCAATGGATTTTACTGCTGACAAGGGGCAGGTGGAAGAATCGATCAAAAATAGTGGAATGAATAAAACTGAGACAAATTATCAGGTTGCCTTCCAGGAAGCAAAAAAGCTGATTGAGGAAAGATCTGACAAAAGCCGCCAGACTGTAATTATTTTCATTTCCGATGGTATGCCTAATAATCCAAAGGACAATGTTGATAGTTATCAGTCGGAAGTGGAAGCCATTAAAGCTATGGGTACACAGATTTTCTGTGTGTTTATGGAAGATACGATAGAAATCGCAGATGCTACAATTAAAGATCCTTCCCAGGCTCTTCCCATCATGCGGGCAATTTCTTCCAATAACTACTGTTATGACGCTCAGGATACCGGAGAATTCAGCAATGCTGTAGATTTGGCGATTTCCGAAGCCTATAAGGACTACATCCTGACAGACGTAGTGGATGAGAACTTTGATTTGGTAGATGGAAGCTTTGTGGCAATGGTAGATGGTAGGGCGCTTCCCAGTGATTGTGTGACCTATGATCCAGTTACTAAGACCATTACCTGGAATATTTTCAATGCGTTGCCTAGGCAGATATTTACCTTGACGTTCCAGGAAAGCCTGCGTCCTAATGAGAATGGAATTTATCCTACAGGGCTTTTGGATACTAATGCGGCGGACGCAGTGGTAACGGAGAATGGCAATGAAGTGAACCGTGTGACGACACCTCAGTTGACAAGGGATTTCGATTTATTGATTGCAAAAACTTTGAATCGCTATAATGTGACCCTTGGCCCTTCCACATTTGTGTTTGAAGTGATTGGAACTATGGCCGACGGCAGGACTGTTTACGATAATATTATTGCACTGAATTTCTACGAGGCGACAACGCAGATTGCAAAACTGAATGTTCCTTATTGTGATGTGGTTACAGTAAAGGAAATCTATAGTGGAAACAGTTACAGCGCTGTTGGAATGGAGGATTACAGTTATACAGTGCAGCAACTGAAGCAGGAAATGTCCAATGGAGAATTCACAGTGAGCTTTGTCAATGATTACAACGGCGGACTGAATGGCGGCGGCAGTGTGATCAACAGTTACAGCTTTGACGGAGTTGATTATCAGGTAGCGCAGGAATTCAGTACTGCAGGAACACAGGAGTAAGGGAGGCGGAGACTCATGAAAGAAATAATAAAGAGATGTTTTCGGAGAAAACAATTATTATTGACCTTTGCTGCGGTGGTGTTGTGTTTGAGCATCCCTGTAGGATTTACGATTGCTTACTTTACAGATATGAATTCTGCTTCTGGAACAGGTGAGATGATCGAATTGAAACCTGAAACGGCTATTCATGAAACGATAGATAATCTAAATAAGTCCATTACGATTGAAAATACCGGAAATGCAGATGCATTTATCAGGGTAAAGGTGTTTTATCCTGCTTCTCTGAATGGTTTACAAGTGGTAATCAATCCGAATTCTGATGAAGCATGGATACTTGGGGAAGATGGTTATTGGTATTATAATGCTGTATTGAAAGCCGGACAGACGACCCCTGTATTAGCGGTGGATGTTACAGTAACAGCACAAGAAGGGCAGATACCGGATTTCCAGATTGTTGTTGTGCATGAGAGTTCCCGGGTATTTTACAGTGAATCTGGGGAGGCGTACCCTAATTGGAATCTGCAAGCTGCACAGCCACAGGAGCGGTGAAAGGAGGGAAATAAGTAATGATACGGAATAATAAAAAAATATTTTCTGTAAAATATTTGGTATTTGCTTTATGCGCCGTTATCTTTTTTGCCGGTGGCGTGATTGGATATACAAAAGCAGAACCAAATTATACGACAGACGACTATGAGGCAGATTTAGAAACATGGAATGTAGCAGTATCATTAGTAGAGAATGGTATGGCATTGAATCAAAATGCGCCGATTCTTTCTGGTTTGCCAGGGGCATTGGAACCAGGAAAATATTATGAAGACAGTTTAAGCGTGCAGAACAGCGGAATGCTGGATGAGTACGTCAGGGTAATCATCCGCAAGCGTTGGGTGGAAAAAAATGCTGATGTAAATGGAGTAAAGAATCCTGTTAGAGATCTTTCCCCGGAGTATATCGATCTTGTTTTATCGGAAGGTTGGATAGAAAGCCCCTCTGAAAGTACTAAGGAAAAGACAGTGCTTTATTATTCGAAGCCACTTAAAGCAGGAACCGGTGAAACAGTAGAGTTTCTGAAGGGTCTTTCCATCCGCTCAGATGTTGCTTCCGTTGTGGATAGTCAAACAGATGAAACCGGCAATATCACCCTTACCTATCGATATAATGGTGTAAATTTTGAGATCAGCGCAGAAGCCGATGCAGTTCAGACCGGAAGCGCGCAGGACGCGATCCTGAGCGCCTGGGGTGTAGAGGTAAATATCGCTGAGGACGGCACTTTGAGTCTGCCGCCGACTGAATAAGGAGGGACAGGAAGATGAGAAATAAGAAGAGGATCGGATGCCTGACGGCTGCCCTTGCCCTGACCTTTGGAATGACGATGAATGTATCTGCCGCCGAGGTTCAGACCGTTGGCCTGGATGAAAAGCTGACCGTTACCTTTAACGGCACAGAGATGGTGTCTAATTTTACAGCGGAAGATATTAACGCCCAAATCGGAAATGTTTTGCCCGGCGGCAGCGTGACGATTCAGGTAGAGGTGCAGAACGACAGTCAGGATGATACCGACTGGTATATGAAGAATGAGGTATTGAAGAGTTTTGAAGAAGCCAACGCAGCCAGCGGCGGCGCCTATACCTACGAGCTGGTTTACACGCCGGAGGGCGGCAGCGAGCAGGAGCTGTACAGCAATGACGCATTAGGCGGCGAGCAGGAGCTGCATGATAGTGATGCGGCAGGAAGCGGACAGGAGGCTTCGGAAGGTGAGATCTCCCAGGGCCTGATGATGGTCAATGATGCGACCCTTGGCGGGGACGGATATTTCTATCTGGACGCCATGGCTCCCGGTGAGAAGGGAACAGTAAGGTTGACGGTTTCCCTGGATGGGGAGACCCTCACCAACGACTACGTTGACTCCCAGGCGGCGATCAATCTCGCTTTTGCCGTAGAGCGCACGACGCAGACCGTGCATGACGTGACGGTACGGGAAGAGCATACAGTGTATCAGACGGGTGCCCCGCAGGTCATCATCGATGACAATATGGTTCCCCTGGCTCCCAAGACGGGCGATGAGAACCTGTTGCTGCCGGCAGCCCTGGGCGCCATGGTCGGTGTGCTGTTGATTGCTGTATTCTTTGGATATCAGATGAAAAACAGAAAGGAAGGACAGGAGAGATGAGAACAATCAGAAAAATGATGTCAGTGCTTATGACCATGGCTATCGTTATGAGTCTTGGACTGTCCACCCTTGCAGTGCATGCGGAGGAATATACCTATAAAATTACCCTTTCCGCAGGAACACAGGGTACCTTTGAAGATGGAAGCAAGACTATGGTGGTCGGTGAGTATCCTTATGGCGAGAACGCTCCTGTGGATCCTCAGCTGGTGGTTCTGCCGGAAGATACCAAGTATTATGTAAAGGGAATCCGTCTTGCAGGGCATGATGAACTGGTATATGATACAACGGTCACAGAGGATGCAGCCTATGTAGTGGTATATGGCATTAAGGCCGATCTGATAGCCTATACGGTCAACTATATCGTGAGCGAAACGGAAGAGACTCTTCTGGAGTCCAGAACCTATTACGCGAATATCGGGGATCAGATCACGGTGCCTTATCAGTATGTGGAAGGCTATCAGCCCCAGGCATATAACCTGCGCAAGGTTTTGACAGAAAACGCTGCGGAAAATGTTTTCACTTTTGAATATACTCCTCTTGTGTTGGATGTGACTAACACCGTGACAGAGGTCGTGGAAAATGTAGTAACATTGCCTGGAGAGACCATCGTACAGCCTGGCATCGGCAATGATGTCGCACAGCTGCCCGGCGGGGAAGAAATCGAGGATAATGACGTTCCTGTGGGTCCCGGCGAAGAAGAGAATGTTGAGGATGAAAACGGCGGAAACGAGGAGAACGGCGGCGGGGAAAACGTTGAGGATGAAAACGGTGGAAATGAGAACGAAGAAATCGACGAGAATGATACTCCTTTGAATCCCGGCGGAGAAGATATTGGCGGAGAAGAGGAGACTGTTCCCAGCGAACCCGAAGAGATCATTGACCTGGATGAGCAGGACGTTCCCACCAGTGATGGAAACGCCGTTGGCACTTCTTCCACAGTTCCCGTGGTCGCAGCAACCGTCGGTGTGTTCCTTGCGGCACTGATCGCTGTCCTTGTAGTGATTATGAAGAAGCGTGCCGCTAAATAATCCTTCTGGATTTCACGGGAACCGGATAAACCGGATGAGCTGAAAATTGAAATGCGATGCGGAAAAAATCGCGTGTGCCGTGGCCCGGCGCACGCGATTTTTATGCCTATGGCGGTTCCGTTTTTCTGCCCGGTTGGCCGGGGCTGGTCTTCCACGGCTCGGTTGGAACTGATTTTATATTCCCAAAAGTGTGAAAATATTGGCAGTTATCAAGATGTGGTTACAACTAATTTCACATTCAAGGGGTGTAAAATTTAAGGGAAGAATAAAATATATCAATATTCTTGATTAAATTATCCCCTTGTGGGATCCTGACGACTATGTTATGATGTTGGGGTTAGGAGGAGAAATGAAATGAATGTGGCTGAGAAATACGGAAGGAATTTTTTCCTTCCTCCTGAATTGACTTATGACTGGGCGAAGAAAAGCTATATTGACCATGCGCCCATTTGGTGCAGCGTGGATCTGCGGGACGGCAACCAGGCGCTGATCGAGCCCATGAGCCTGGAGGAGAAGCTGGAGTTCTTCCGCCTTCTGGTGGAGGTGGGCTTCAAGGAGATCGAGGTCGGCTTCCCGGCGGCTTCCGATACGGAGTATCAGTTTATCCGTGCCCTCATTGAGCGGGATATGATTCCGGAGGATGTGACGATCCAGGTGTTGACCCAGGCGAGGGAACATATCATCCGAAAGACCTTTGACGCGGTGAAGGGCGCGCCGCGCGCGGTGGTACACCTGTATAATTCCACGTCTGTGGCGCAGCGTGAGCAGGTTTTCGGGAAAAGCAAGGAAGAGGTAAAGCAGCTCGCCGTGGACGGCGCGAAGCTGCTGAAGACCCTGGCGGACGAGACTGACGGGAATTTTATTTTTGAATACAGCCCGGAGAGCTTCCCCGGAACAGAGGTGGATTATGCGGTGGAGGTCTGCAATGCGGTGCTGGACGTGTGGCAGCCGGATGCGGACCATAAGGCTATCATCAACATCCCCACTACCGTGCAGATTGCAATGCCCCATATTTTTGCCTGCCAGGTGGAATATATCCATAAGCATCTGAAATATCGGGATGCCGTGGTTCTGAGCGTCCATCCCCACAATGACAGGGGCTGCGGCATCAGCGACGCCGAGATGGGTGTGCTGGCCGGCGCAGACCGTATTGAGGGCACTTTGTTTGGCAATGGGGAACGCACCGGCAATGTGGATCTGGTGACTGTGGCGATGAATATGGTCTGTTTCGGCGTGGAGTCCGGTCTGGATTTCAGCCATATTATGAAGGTCAGGGAGACCTATGAGAGACTGACGGGCATGAAGGTGCATGAGCGCACGCCTTATGCGGGAGACCTGGTATTCACCGCTTTTTCCGGTTCTCACCAGGATGCCATTTCAAAGGGCATGGCGTGGAGAAATGCGGGCAAGAGCGGGGAACGCTGGGATGTACCTTATCTGCCCATCGACCCGAGAGATGTGGGAAGGGAATATGAATCCGATGTGATCCGCATTAACAGCCAGTCCGGCAAAGGCGGTATCGCGTATATCCTTAAGCAGAATTTCGGCATGTCCATTCCCGTGGAGATGAGGGAAGAGGTGGGCTACCTCATAAAAGGCGTTTCCGACAGAAGGCATCAGGAGCTTCCGCCTCAGGAAATCTATCGTATTTTCGAGGAAAATTATATGAAGCGCAATAGCGTGTTCAGCATACCGGAATGCCATTTCAAGCAAATCGACGGTATCCGCGCGGAGGTGACCATCGAGCAGAAGAAGGAGAGAAGAATCGTGGAGACCTCCGGCAACGGGCGTCTGGATGCGGTGAGCAATGCCATCAAGTCCTATTTTGGCATCCCTTATGTCCTCTCCAATTATGAAGAACACGCTATTTCCAAGGGCTCCGCATCCAAGGCGGCAGCCTATGTGGGACTCCGGTTTGAAGACCATATGTACTGGGGAGTAGGCGTGGACGAGGATATCATCAAGGCTTCCATCGCGGCGCTGGTCTGTGCGGTCAATAAGCTTGCGGAGCAGAAGAACGTCACCCAGGGCAGGGAAGAGCGGATTGTGGATATCATGAACTATATTCAGAACCATTACCGTACCGTGACCCTGGATGATCTCTCTGAGACCTTTAACCTCACCAAGCCGTACATCTCCAAGTACATCAAGGAGAAATCAGGACAGACCTTCCAGGAGGCGGTGAAGGAAGCGCGCCTGAAGCGCGCCTGCGCGCTCCTTACAGAGACCAATCAGACGGTAGAATCGGTGGCGGAGTACGTGGGGTATGAAAATGTGGAGCATTTTAACCGGCTGTTTAAGAAGAATTATGATATGACGCCGCTGCAGTACCGGAAGAGGAGGTAGGGGCGGAGGAACCTTCTCCTGGAAGCTGGAAAGTGGAAAGTTTCTGTGGACGGAGGATTAGGTTCCTGAGAAAAGGTTTTTGGAACGGAGAAAGGCGATATAGACAAAAACGGGCTCCGATGCGGTGGCAAGTCGCCCTTATTTTGTCTATATCGCCTTCCTCCTGGTTTCTGAAGACTTTCATTTCAGAAGGGTTTGTTTCCGGAGCTGCTTTTGTTCCGGAGTTGTGGTTTCCTGGGAGAAGCCGTGGAGGGCTTTGTTCCGGGTTTAGTAATAGGTGCGGATGGTTCCTTGTTCCAGGAGGCGGTCGATCCATTCCTGGGGCAGTTCTCCTTTTTTCACGTAGCAGGGGAAGGAGCGTTCTTCTTCCGTAACGCCGCTGCCGAACTGGATATATTCGCCCCCGGAGGTTCCAAGGAAGGCGGAGTTCAGTCTGCCTGCGTGGAGGAAGTCTGTCAGGTCGCGAAGGTCTTCTTTCTCAGTGATGCTTAGGGAGATTTCCTCATAGATGACAGTCTCATCGTAAACGCGTTTCTCTTCTCCTGATTCTTCCTCATTTTCTGGATTTTCCTGTGCCTCTGTTTCCTTCTCCTGATATTCCTCATCTAACTGCAGCTGGTAGGTTGCGAAGTCCGGGTATCCTTCCAGACCGAAGTAGGAACCCAGGGATTCCCTGGTGATGGGAATGGGATGCCCCTTGTCGGTGGTTCCGAGATCAAGGGAGACTTCTATGGAGGACAGGGAGCGTCCTTCGGTCAGATCCTTTTGGACGAAATCTTTCATGGACAGGGGATAGTCCGGAAAGATCGACTGAAGAACTTCCATGGTGTTGGTGTAAGTTTCATAGACATCCAGGGAAAAGCCGTAGTTGGACCCGGGGAAATTTAAGGAAAACCGCAGGGGAGAGCAGCCGTCATCCAGTTCTTCCAGGCAGTAGTGCTCCAGGAAGTCCTTCTGATAGGCTTCCATGATAGCGCTGATCTGTGTCTTTTCCTTGATCGGGAAGATCCTGTAGGAAAAGCGGGTTTCAATGTCCATACTTTCCGGAAGCCCTAACAGACCGCTGGAAAGCTTATAAAAGTTTTCCCGGTATCCGTCGTTTTCCAGGAAGGGACGCAGAAGCTCCCTGCTCGCATCGCTGATCTGGTACTGCCTCAGAAAAGTAAGGCCACTTTTCAGCTTTACCTGTATGGTAAAGGTTCGGATCTGGTAATTTCTGGGGAAATAGCTGTTAATGTCATCCGGCAGCGTCGACGGACCGTCAGGGTCAAGGTACAGGTACGAGGACCGGCCGCTTTCGGCAACAGCTGCGTAGGGACCGGACAAATTGTAATCCGTGCTGAATTTTTGAGCCGCCTGCAGCAGGGCGTAGATCTGATCCACGTCCGTGAAACCGATATCCGGAAGGTAATCGGAGGAATTTTTGCGCATAAGGTTCCCGGATCTGTCCAATTCGTAGACATAGGAATCATCCGTATAGTAATAGAAACCGACGGTGGCGCTTTGGATCTGTTCCCTGGCTGGAATCCTGGTATTGTAGCCGATCCAGTCAAAGATGAAGGAGAGGAAAAACAGGCAGCTGACGGCGATGCAGCTGATCATCTCCCATTTGTGGGCAAAAAAGGTGCGGAAGCTTCTCTGCATGATGATGTCCATTACGCCGAAGGCAAATCCCCCGAACAGGATCCCGCCGAAAAGCTGCCAGCCCAGGGCGTTTTCCGGTCCTACGATAAAGGAAAAGAACATGGCGCCGCAGATACCGCCGAAGAATCCCGCCAGCAGGCGCATCATATGCTGCGCCGAAGGACGGCAGATGCCTCTTTCCGCCAGCTCGCTGGGACGCTTTACGAACAGCCTGTATGCCAGGCCCAGGTTGCCTGCCAGCACAAGAAGGGTCATCCCCAGGTAGAAAAGGGAGGGCAGGGCGGCATTTGTCTGGGATCCAAAAACAGAGTCCAGCACATCCGTGAGGTTAAGCACCCAAAAGCCGTTGACGATGGGGGAAGCCCATACCAGCTGCTCCGGGGAAAAGGGCAGGGACACAAAGGTATCGAAAAGTTCGTCGCACAGAGAATGGATGAGACCATAGAGGATCATAACCGCCGAGCCCAGAAGAAGGGTGGAGCAGAGGGCGTTCAGGGCGTTGCCGCAGAAGGCCGTGCAGACCAGACAAAAATGATAAATGGTCAGATACGCTATGATGAGGATCCCCATGGTTTTTAAAATTCCCACAAAGACCAGTCCGGCGTACCCCAGCCCGCCTACCCGAAGCAGATTGAAAAGTGCAAAGAAGTAGGTGAGCATGGTGCAGAGCACCATGGGTACCAGCCAGATGAGAAAGCCGTTGAGCCACTGGATCAGGAAAAGCTTTCCCCGTTTAATGGGAAGGGAGTGGAACAGGTCGGATTTTCTGCGGGAATAAAGATAGCGGGAACCGCAGATCCCCACGATGAACGCCCCGGCGATAAGGACGAAGCCGGAAAAGAACGCGGAATCTCCATTGAAAAAATTGTAGTAATTCTCTGTCAGCCACTGGGCGGGCGTCATCCCGTTTGTGCGTTCCGGATGCAGGGAAGAGAGAAATTGTCTGTTGGCTAACAGAAAGGTAACGGGAAGGGCAAGGAAGCTTCCCAGAAGGGACAGGGCCAGCATCCAGGAACGCTGGCGCAGATCCTCCATGGCGATATTAAAGGATGAGATTTTTGAAGTCATAACCGTGCACCTCCGTTTCGCTGATAAAGATTTCCTCCAGGGTCAGGGGAAGAATTTCAAAGAAAATAGGATTCAAAGAGGCAAAAGCCGATTCAATGTCCTCGGCCTGTCCCCTTAGGGTCAGGGTGATTAGGGAGCCTCTGCGGTCTTCCTTGAGAAGCTGGATCTGTTCCATGCCCTGCAGGAGTGCGTGGTAGTCACAGTCCGGCGTCAGCACGCACTGGAGCTTGTGGATGCCGAGCTTCATCTCGTCCAGATCCCTGGAGAAAAGGATACCGCCCTTATGGAGCAGTCCCACATGGTCGCAGACATCCTCCAGCTCCCGCAGATTGTGGGAGGCAATGATGGGCGTCAGGCCTCTGCTTTCGATCTCCTTGATAAAGAGGGCCTTCACTGCCTGCCGCATGACGGGATCCAGACCGTCGAAGGTTTCGTCGCACAGGAGATATTTGGTGCCTGAGCAGATGCCGTATAATACGGAAAGCTGTTTTTTCATGCCCTTGGAAAAGGTGTTGATCTTGCGGTTCTTGTCCAGATCCAGGATCCCCAGAAGCTTTTCAAAGCGGGGAACATCGAAATCCGGATAATATATTTTGTAAAGCCGCATCATCTCCTGAGGCGTTCCGCTGCTGTAGAAGTACTGGTCGTCGGAGATGTAGAAAATCTGGGATTTAACCCCGGGATTTTCGTACACCTCCTGGCCATCTATTTGAATACTACCCTCATTGGGGCGCATAACCCCCGCGATTGTGCGCATCAGGGTGCTTTTTCCGGCGCCGTTGGTGCCGATTAAGCCGAATACCTGGCCTTCCCCGATGTCTGCGCTGATATTGTCCAGGGCTTTGATCTGGTCAAAGTATTTGGAAACATTGCGAATCTCTATCATAATCCACCTCCCTCGCCTTGCGGCAAATTGAGTCTCCCGGGTATTATTTCCCTGCCGGACAGGGCGTCATTCCTGTCGGAAGAATTGAGATTTAAGGAATCTCTGTCCTGCAGTGCCGGAGCCAGCGGCTCCGTATTCAGCGGTTCTGAATTCAGCGGCTTTGTTTCTTGCGGCTCCCCATCCGCAGGAAAGCTTCCCGCCAGAACCTCTTCGATCTCCTGTCTGGTGATGCCCAGCTCCTTCATCCGGGAAAGGAGGGCTGACAGCTCTTTGAGCATGGACTTTACCTTGCTGCTTTTCCATTCATTTTCGCTGGTTACATAATTTCCCCTGCCTACGATGGTATACAGATAGCCGTCCTGCTCCAGCTGGGCGTAGGCGCGCTGGATGGTGTTGGGATTGACGGAAAGCTCCAGGGCAAGGCTCCGCACCGAAGGCATCTTCATGTTGGATTCCAGGGCTCCGCAGACGATCAGGTTCTCCAGCTTATCCACTACCTGTTCATAGATGGGTCGCTTATCCCGGTAGTCCAGTGCGATCATGGGCGATTCCCCCTTTCTGTATGGAATATGGAGCAATACAATTTCCGGTTTTAGCTTGCGTATCCTGCAAATTAAGTGTATTAAATGAGTTAGTACACTTGGATTAAAATGAATATACAACAGATAGGAGAAGATGTCAAGATAGAAAAAACATTTTTAAATATTTTTATAAGTCATTTATGATAATGTCTCAATAAACCACAAGAGAAAATGTCTCAAATATGGTAAACTTACCTCTGGAAA
>CANPYG010000058.1 GCA_947588205.1 uncultured Acetatifactor sp.
TCTGAACATCCCAGAGACTTTCGTTCCTGGAATTTTCAGGGTCGCATTACTGTTTATTTGTCAAGGTTCCAGTGCTGCCTCCCTGCGGCAACTCTGATATAATATCACAGCGCTGCAGCTTTGTCAACTGGTTTTTTTATTTTTTCAACTGTCTTTCTACAGATCTTTCTGCTGGCAGTTTTTCTACAGCGCATCCATGTCCTTGCAGGGGGCGGTAGATTTTAATAATAACATAATAAAATCTTTTTTGTCAAGG
The DNA here is from genome assembly GCA_947588205.1 of uncultured Acetatifactor sp. GTDB lineage: Bacteria > Bacillota > Clostridia > Lachnospirales > Lachnospiraceae > Acetatifactor. The sequence continues at coordinate 257 of CANPYG010000058.1, forward strand.
CTTTTCGTGAAAGAATTAGAGGGAAAATTTCGTGAAAGAATTAGAGGGAAAATGCGGAGCAAATTCCCTCCAAAAGAAAAAAGAACCTTAATTGCTTAAGATTCCCTTTACTCTGTCTGGTAGAGGAACGGAGAAAGAGGGATTTGAACCCTCGCGCCGCGTGAGCGACCTACACCCTTAGCAGGGGCGCCTCTTCGGCCTCTTGAGTATTTCTCCACATTCCGAATTACGTCTCTACCAATCTTTATTTTGCTGTCACGTCTCTTCTACGACGCAAAAATAATTATACCTAAGCTTCTTATTTTTGTCAATCACTTTTTTACGTTTTCAAAGAGGAACCCGTATTTTTCAGCCAACAACTTCAGCAATTTTCGACTCTATTCTTCTCCTTACCTCTTCAGCGATCTGCGTGCTCTTCATATTACGGTACTCTTCATAATAGATAGGCGGAAGATAATATATCTGCACAGTGACTGGACGAATAGATTTCTCATCAAACGGAATGGCCGTATCTATCAATGCGCATGGAACGATCGGACATTTTGCCATTTGGGCGCTTTTAAAAGAACCCCCTTTAAAATCCAGCAGCCTGTTGCGCTGCCTGCTCCTGGTTCCTTCCGCAAATATCAGGAAATTTTTCCCCTTCTTGACTTCATCCGCCATCTGCTTTATGACCTGCATTGATTGCCTAATATCCTGACGGTCAATTCCAATAGCTCCCAATGCAGTAATAACCTGTTTTAATAAAATAACATTCTGGACTTCCTTTTTATATACAAAAGCAAACGGCACCGGACATGTGTCCAAGAAAACAAGGACATCAAACATCCCCTGATGGTTCGGGAAAAAAATGAAGCCATTTTCCTGTGGGATGTTCTCCAGCCCATGGACATCTATTGTCACCCTTCCTGCCCGATTTGCGGCCTTTGTCACTTTCTTAATGTACGCAAAGGCTTCCGTCGTATCCTCATGCTCTTCCACACCATATCTCCATATTCGATACAGATAATACGGCGCGATGTAAAACAAACGCAAAACCATCATAATAATTCGTCTCATTACGTTTCCTCCTGATACTGCAGGATAGCGGTTTCATATAAATCCTTTCCAGTGCTGTCAATTACTACAATAACAGGAAAATCCTTTACTTCCAGTCTGCGTATTGCCTCCGTTCCCAGGTCATCATACGCGATGACCTCCGATGAAAGAATGGACTTTGATAAGAGCGCGCCCGCGCCCCCAACAGCCGCGAAATAAACTGCGCCATTTCTTACAATGGCGTCCTTTACCGCAGACGACCTTTTCCCTTTTCCTATCATGCCTTTCAGGCCAAGATCCAGCAATGCCGGCGCATACTTATCCATACGGCTTGCCGTAGTAGGTCCTGCCGATCCAATTACCCGTCCCTTACGCGCCGGGGATGGCCCCATGTAATATATTATGTTATGATCCATGGATATCGGAAGCTTTTCTCCTTCCTTCAATCTTTCATACATCCTCTTATGTGCCGCATCTCTGGCTGTATAAATCGTTCCGTTCAGATACACATAGTCTCCCGCGCATAATGACCTTGCATCTTCCGCACTTAACGGCACATGAATGTACTTATTCATATTCCAAAGCCTCCCTTAACAATTTCCCAGTATAAACCGCAACACCTATAGCCGATTACGGAGATCATATTTTCCTGACCGCGTGCCTGTTTACATGACAGCAAATATTAACCGCTACAGGAAGTCCTGCAATGTGAGTAGGATACGTTTCTATATTCACGGCAAGCGCTGTTGTCGTTCCCCCAAGACCACCGGGGCCAATACCGGACTGGTTAATCTTATGAAGCATCTGCTCTTCCAGCTCCTTAACATAAGGGATCGGGGATCTTTTATTTACCGGTCTTGTCAATGCCTTTTTTGCCATCAGAGCACATTTTTCAAAGGTACCGCCGATGCCAACTCCGATCACCATAGGCGGACACGCATTTGGCCCCGCATCTTTTACTGCCGTTATAATTGCGTTTTTTATTCCTTCTATCCCATCCGCCGGCTTTAGCATGAAAATACGGCTCATATTCTCGCTGCCAAAGCCCTTTGGGGCAACTGTGATAACAACATCGCTTCCTGCCTTTATCTCGTAATAAATGACCGCCGGGGTATTATCCTTTGTATTATCCCGGTAAACAGGATCCTTTACAACTGATTTGCGGAGGAAACCTTCCCCATAGCCTTGTCTTACGCCTTCCTGTATGGCTTCTTCAAGAGGACCGCCTTCAAAATGCACCTCCTGCCCGACCTCAAGAAATATGACCGCCATTCCTGTATCCTGACAGATAGGAATCATATCATCTCCCGCTATCTTCAAATTATCCTGAAGCTGGTTCAAAATTTGTCTTCCCAGCGGGGATTTTTCCTGGCAAGCCGCAGTATTCAGGGCTTCCTTCATATCCGCCGTAAGAAAATGATTTGCTTCAATACACATTTCCTTAATATTGCGGGTAACCTCTTTTACGTCAACTACCCTCATTTCTGCTTATACCTCCCATGGAATACGGTTTAAGAGTACGGATACCTATTCAACGATCTGCGCCTTTACGGCATCCAGCTCCTCACCAGAAGGACTCCCCGCCTTCCAGTTGATATGCTGGCCGTCATCTTCATATCTGGGAATCAGATGTATATGGAAATGCCGAACCGTCTGACCGGCAGCTTCTCCATTATTCTGCACCAGATTAAAGCCCTGACAATGAAGCTTATCTTTCATCAGGGTTATCATCCTTTTTGCCAGTACAAGCGCAGCCGCCGCTGTCTGATCCGGTAATTCATAAAGATCATCCGCATGATCCTTCGGAAGGATTAATGCATGTCCCTTTGTCGCAGGACCCAAATCCAAAATCACGCGGAACGCTTCATCCTCATATAATGTTCTGGATGGAATTTCACCGTTTGCAATTTTACAGAAAATACAATCGTCCTTTTTCATAATCTGTTATCTTCCTTTCTTCTTTGAATCAGGCACATAATTCCTGCAAGTATAAAGCCTACAGTCAGACCCCCTATATGGGCGGCATTATCAATATTGCCTCCGGTAAATCCACTGTAAACTGACAGGGCAATCATAAGCACGACCCGCACCGGCGTTACGGAGGGTATTCTTTTCCCTGAGAATAACACGAGCGCCAGAAGCACCCCATCCAGTCCAAAAACCGCCCCGCTCGCGCCAATAGAGCTGCTCCAATCACCTGATATATACTTAACAAGCAGCGAGAGCAACCCACCGCCTATCCCGGACAAAAAGTAATACAGAGCATACCTGACATGCCCTATCTCCTTCTCGATCATGGCTCCCATAAAAAAGAGAATGAGCATATTATTAAAAAGGTGATTCTGGTCAGCATGAAGAAACATGGACCATATGATCCGCCCATACTCCCCATCGTATAAAACCGTCTGTACGCTTTCACTTCCCCAAAGATAAGGAGCCTTCGTAAACTGACAAATCAGGAAAACAATAATATTGATACTGACCAGAACGATGCTGACCAATGGCCATTCCTTCGCCCTGTACTTCATCGTATTCATAAGACTCACCTTCTACTGCCTCAAAGGTCCTGCATCACTTATTTTCATCGATCCAATTCTTTCTTATAAAATGTAACACCTTTTCACCCATTTCGTCAATCCTTATCGGAATATTAATACTGTCTTCCCCAGCCGGATTTCATCCTCCGGCTGCAGTCTGCGTTTTTCATAAGGTTGCATCCGAAGACCGTTTTTAAAGGTGCCATTTGTGGAATTCAGATCTTCTATATAAAATTCCTTATTTTCCCTTGTGATCCGGGCATGAACCCTGCTGACCGAATTGTCCGGTAAAATACAGTCCGCTTCTCCCCTCATTTTGCCGATCACAAAAGGATCGGGTCCTAATGTATAGACCAGTGTTCCTTCCCTGGTAAAAAGACAGTAGCTCTTTTCTTCTTCTTTTTCTTCTACATAAACAGTTCTTCCCAGTTCTTCTTCATAGTCATCTGAAACCTCCTGCCTGGACGCAATGTAAGAACTGCTTTCTGCCACCGCGCAGGCTTCCATCGCATTTTCTGTCTGTCTACGTATGGCAGTGCGTTCTTCCTGCTGTCTTTTTTTCCTGTTCTCCAGGAAATAAAGCAGTCCTTTCCGGGGTTTATCTTCAGAACCTACAGGCTGTTTATTTTCTTCTGTCATAGATATTCTGTCTGAAAGAACATCAACCGACTTGTTCACTTTTACCTTTTCCAGATCTTCCCGCTGCCCTCTTTCTGTTGGAGCATCTGTTGGCATTGTTAAAGCCGGAACATCCAATTGTTTTGCATCCTCAAAAATCTGCTCTCTTAAATACATCTCACCATGCAGCTTATACTGTTCATAAAACGTGTAAACACATTCCACCAGAATATCATCTTCATAATCAACATGCTCTACCAAAAAATTCAGCAGCTCCTGGAAGCCATTTTCTCCGGTATAATATGGAACATACAGGAAAAAGAAATCCTTTTTTTCTAAATCCTGGAATATTTGATCCGGATACCAGAGCAGGTTGCTGTCATCCAACAAGAAACGCTCCAGCTCCAGCCGGATCTGTTTCATTGCCCACAAAAAGTCCTTGAGCCACTCCCTCTTCATCGGTTTGCCCGCATAGAATTGCGAAAGATTTTGTGTAGATGAAATATCATAATATAAATATGCAGCATTATTAATGTACCGCAAGCTGCATGGAAGGAGCCTTTTTATTCCTCCCCGTCCGACAATACAATATTGATAACGGTTTTCTTCTGGTTTATCCTCCAAAAGTATTCTTTCATAATTACAGTTTAGGTTCTTTACATATTCCGTATGCAGCATATCATCCCTCCTGGTTCCTTTCTATTATCCGCCGGCATAATCTGATCATCATTACAGGAGAGAGCTTACGGTTTGTATATGCAGAATAAATCACTCCTTGGTTTCCTTCTCCCCATTTCCCCATACTGCCCAAAGAGGCTTTCATCTTTCCCGCTCCTTCCACCGTCAGCTTTCCGCCAACAGCCTGCACCTTTATATCATCATATTGAAAATTAAGGAATCTGTCATTATCCATTTGAGATACTTTTCTGTTTATCTCCTTTATGCCGTCCTCCCCATTCTCTTCGCACGCCATGACCCCTCTCATTGCCAGTAAAGCTATTTCCTGCTCTGCCAGACATCTGTCATGCAAAAACAACATACTCCAGATCAGCAGCGAATAAATTCCCAGCACAACAGGCAGTATCAGCGCTGCCTCCACAGTAAAATAAGCCTTCATATATATTTACCTGTCCTTTCAATAAAAAGCCACAAAACATATGCAGCCGCGATAAACGGAAGATACGGAAAGCTATAGCTTCTACCCGCTTTATGTACCAATATGAGCCAAATGGAGAAAACCGCTGCCAATATCAGACTTATGGCGAATACAACAATCGCTTTTCCCCCTCCTGTTATGATTCCTGTCAGTATGAGGATATACCCATCTCCTTCCCCTATTTTCCCCCCGAGAAATGCGATAAGCAATACAAAAACGCCGGGCATGATGCCGAATCCCCAATCCGCCGACAGCTCCTTCCAATGATCCAAATCCTCCCACAGACGGAAAAACATCCACATTGCAGCAGATAATCCTCCCAATACCAACAGCTTTGAGGGAATTTTTTTATATTTCACATCATAGATACTGAGTATGATAAGATATCCCATAAAGCATATTTTTACTAACATTTTTCAGAATCCTCCCGCTATACGCTCCTGCCGCATCTATTGCATGGTTCATATTGCTTCTGGGCTTCGATCCGCAATATCGTATGTATGATCCTTTTTAATGCGGGGCAGTCCGCCGCATAATGATATCGCTCCCCACCCATAGTCAGATACACCAGTTCTCCCTGATCTCTGTTATTGCACAGCCCGCACGGGTAATAATGCTCCCCGAACTGATTTCTCATGGCTTGTGCTTCCGCCAGGGAAACAGCCTTTTTCGTCCTTTTCAAATAACTGCACTCCAGCGTTTCATGATAAACCTTCCCATATTCCGTTACATAAACACAATCCCCGGTTCCTTTCCTTTGATCCTGAACAGAGATCTCATAGCCTGTCCACGCATGACAAAAATAACGATTACTCATCCGAAACTCCCGGAAGCCAATTATATTGACCCATGGAGATACCTGATAAGTCACTTTAATATCCAGATCATCATTCTCCTGCAGGAAATCAGATTCCAGAAGGTTCAGTCCTTTTGCGCCATATGTAAGGGGAGATGCATCTAAATAGTCCTTTCCCAGATAATGAACAATCTGATTTTTTACCTCTGTCTGGGAAAAAAGTATACCTCCTGCCTTTGCAAGGATCTGATTTCTCTGCTCCTTTTCAGTCACCTGGGCATAAGCATAACCATACACGGAAATCTGCCTGCCGGTTTCCCACATCGCCATCTGAATCTTTCCATGCAGACGAAGCATTTCAATACCGGAAAACAAATTCAGGAAAAAGAATAACAATAAAGGCAGAACGATGGCGGCCTCCACAGTCATGCTTCCATGCAGCCTGGAGGTGAACAGTGATGTCCCCTTTATATCCCGCAGTACATCCTTTCCCGGCGAGCCGGTCAAAAAAAGGGAAATGTCCCGGGCAAGACTTTCCCTTCTAAATGTTATCATCGGAGAAGGTCTTTTTATTTTTCTTTGTTCATTTTGGTTTAACCGTAACTTTTTTATTCTGTTTTGTCGGATTCTGCGGATTGTATATAAAAAGGACATCACCATCCACCTCCTTCCCGCATCCGTAAAGCAAGTTTTCCTGTTTCCCCAAAATACAACATGGATAAATCACTCAATAAGCCGCCCTGCGTCTCACTTCAGCGGAATACCCAAACATACTTATGATCGTAATCTGCGCTTCCAGTCGGTCAATGCAGGCATCCATTCTGAAACCTCGGTTTCCTTCCGTCTGCCGGATATCCATTTCTATAATATCCATCAATCGAAAGGTATTGACGTCAGAAGACGATAACAATAACAAAATCCTCAAATACTCCCCATAATCCAGCCCGTTTTCCTTTTGCGCCCCGGCATTATTTACCCCATCCTCCAGGATTCCTTCCAACACACAGGAAATATCATAATGCCAGGTTCCTTCTGTTTTAAACAGGGGAATTTTCCCACCGGCCAGAAGGCTGCGCACATCATACAGGCTTTCCGCATACGCCCATCCCAACAAAATGGTCGTTTTCAACAGGGGTGTGAGCTCCGGAAGGAGCATTATACTGGCCGCCAGGAACGCCGCCCCTTCCGCCTGAGCACATTTGGCAGGATCGTTTAAAAGATACAAGAGGTTTGATGCCTCCCTCAAAGCGCTGAGCCTATGTACTACACCCTTCAGGTTATCAATATCGTTATTCCTTCCTTCGATCAAATACTCAACCTGATATCGAAGCACTCCTTTGTCCAGAGGGTTCCTGTAATTTCCGCAGTAACGCATAATATATTCATTAAAAAGAATCCTGTCCAAAAGAGCTTCTTCTGACAATTTCCCGTCCGATACAGACGCCCAGTTCCCCTGATTTACCCTTCCCCTTTGCCTGCGTGCCGAGATCAGGGCGCTGTTATCCACTCCTGCAGCCGATACGGTCGAAACATCGTCCATCACAAGATGCAGAATGCCTTTTCCGGTCTGGACCTCCAGGGGCGTTGTTGGATTTTCTACCTCAAATGTTACCCATTCTCCATCAACCTCCTGACCGCTCCCGTCATAAGAGGCAATTTCCTTATCCACCTCCTGCTTCTCCTGGATCAAATCGCTTTCTCCCAGCTTATACTCCTCTACACGATTCAACCAGCCCGCAATTTCCTGCAGATAAGAAATGCCGATATCGTCTTCTACGGCCTCTATCGCTCTCCTTCGGAAAACGCCCCCATCAAAATCCGTCGCGACTGCTGCCCGTAAGATCTGTACCGCCCCCGTTTCGAGATCAAGGAAATCCCGGTATAATATCCCTCCTGCCAAATCGGCGCTCATACAGCAGTTCTCGGACAGGTAATACGATAAATGATTTTCTACTTCCTTTACAGACGGATTGGCCGTTCCGTAGGATGTATCCAGGAAAAATACGTTATACTGATCGAACAGCTCCCTGTGATACTCTGCCAGGACACCGTTTAAACCTGTGTCCGCAATAATCTCCGCCTCCAGGGAGACAGTGCTTTGCCTTACCCCCTCCAGAACCGCCAGGAAAAGAGATAACAACACTGCAAGAGAAAGCGCCACATAAACCGTCAAATAGCCTTTTACCGCGCCCATTGTATATCACACCTTATTGCTCTGAGATGTAATCTTGGAAAAGATGGATTGCACCAGCTGGTTGATCTGCGACTTAAAAATGATCACCAGTCCAATCAGTACCACAATAATTAAAATTATCTCGACGGTACCCATCCCGTCCTCTTCCTTCCATAAATCTTTCCAGTTCTTTAACATTTTTAACCTCCTATCTTTTTTAGTAAAAAAATCTCGCTTATAATGCCCCAAATGCCGGTATCATGATCATGACCATGACTATGCCCAGCATCATAACCATCGGAATAAGCAGTTTTGTCGAAACAGTCTCTCCCTTCTGTCGAAAAAGACTCATCTGCTCCCTCCTTGTTCTGTCGGCCTCTTCCTGTAAACGCTCCAGCAAAGTACCGCTCCCTTTTTTCAGATTCTGGGATAAAACAGCACCCAGTCTTATGTATTCCTGAACTCCGCTTCTTTTTCCCATGCGCTCATAGGCCTCCGCCTCTGAAAGGCCTGCCTTCAGCTCCCTGCACATATAAAGAAGCTCCTCATACGCAGGACGCACACTTTTCTCCGTCGCCAGGTCATCTTCATATCTCTCCGCAATTCTGCATAGGGCTCTTCTTACGTTCATCCCGGCTCCCAGGTACAACATTAGCTTACTGACAATGGATGGATAACTCTCCTTCATTTGCTGCTGCCTGACCGTGAGCCTGGTTTCCAGGTCATGATCCCCCAGGAAGAACACAGCCACAGCAGCTGCCACCGACAACCCCCACAGCAGTATGCTGTAATCCTCCTTTTTCTCCTTCCATCTTATGGATTTTCCTTCCCACTCTGTGGGCAGCTCCCAGAAGGCAGCATCCCGAGAGTCCTCTTCTGCTGCTTTGATCAGAACCTCCAAGTCTTCACGCTGCCTTTCTGCATCTGTTTTAGGCGGCGGGATTAGCGTTACCCCCAACTCATGGCTCCACTCCCATGCTCCCCAGATCACCTTCGCGGTCAATACGGCTCTTTCCGCCCCGCCTTCCTCCACTGTGCCTACCCACCCATAATCATCCAGGATGTCCGGTCTCGAGCTACTCCATTCCACTGAAAACGGATATCCTTCCAGTGCGTTTACAAGATTCAAATCCATCCATACCTGTTCTAAAGAGGGATTGTTCCCGGGAATAATCTTCTTCATCTCCTCCCAGAATATAAGCTCCATCTCCTCCGCTTGACTGCGCTTTGGCATCTGTCCGCTCATTCCTATCTCAAAGGACAGCTTTCCTTCCCCTTCCACATCAGCTTCCAACTGAATCTGCTGCGCCACCCGGTTGTAGCCATCCCTATATACATGGTTTCCCTTCAACTTAGACGACTGCCCGGACTGAATCCACACTATCCCTCCCAGTACCGTTCCAAACAGGACGATGGCGAGCACTATGCCAATTTGTTCGGTAAAGTAACCTTTTACCAATAGCTCCCCGTCCATATGAGGATTCAGTTTTTTCAGCCACTTTTGTATCCTCTTGCTTCGGGATGATTCTTTCACGCAGTCTTGCCAAAGACAAAACAGGAAATATCCCATCCGGTAAAAAGGCTTCCATATCCCCTTGTTTCCTTTCACCGGAATACCTTCCGGCAGTTCTTCCCGGTAACTGAAAATGAACAGCAGGAAATACACTATGAGCACTGCTCCCGCAATATAATACATATCTGTCCTACCCCCAGGATTTCATTGTCTGACCGATGATCTTTTCCGACATGTAATATGCCGTTAAATACACGATGAGGCAGCCCGTCATAATACAGACCCCCTGAAAATTATAGAAAAGGACGTCAAAATACCCTGGATTGCCGGACTCTAAATATATCGCGATCCCAAAAGGCATCAGGTTCATAATCCTCTGCTCCAGGCGCCTGGCCGTGGTCTGAGTATAAATCTCTTCCTCCGCCTCCATCCTTTTTAGAATAATCCCGGCACTGGCGCGAATAATATCCGGGATGCTCCCTCCGCTTCTCTTCGCAATAGACAGTACCTCTGCAAATTCCCGAATGGAAGCCGCCCCGCTCCTGTTTCCCCAGTCAAGGAAAAGCTCCTCTATGGCGATATTAATCACGATTCCTCTTTTCATTCTCTCCAATTCCAGACAGATGAAAGAGTCTTCACCATGCATCAGACGCATATCCGGCAAACTGGCAAGAAAGGCGTTTTCCACAGAATATCCCGCCCTCATGGACGTATCCGCATTGCGGATGCAGTCACAGAACTGCATTTCCAGTCTTCGCTGATCCTCTATCCGCTTTTTCCTGCTGTCCTTCTTCCATAGCATCACCCCCACAATACTCATGGGCAGGACTGCCCATATGCTGCGGTAAAAGAACCATGAAAATAATAAAACAACTCCCGTGCATTTAACTGCTTCCAGAATTATTTCCCGGGCCGTCCACATGTGCCTGCTGTAATCTTCTATTTTCCTCCACTTCCCCGCTTTCTGCGTAAGCCCGGCAAGGGCGTGACCGCGCCCCCTTGCGCCGCCTTTTATCGACGTGTCGGTCCTTACAAGAGCGCTTCCCTTAAACATACTGCCTTTTCTGAGCATGGCGCACCTCCAAATCTCTTTTCCCTTTGTTATCAGCTTCCCGCGATTTTCTATGACATCTCCAGTCCTGCCCTCCTGAGCTTTTCCTTATGACAGAGCCTGCCTTGACGCCGCAGGCTCCCAAGGACGCTCCCGTCCTCCTTCTGTCCGGTTTCCTGATAGACAAACAGTGGATTCAATCGAATGTTCCCATTCTCAAGACCACATAATTCCGTTATTTCCAATACTTTTCTGGTTCTGTCCCTCTGCCTGCCCAGGTGGATGATAATATCTATACCGGATGCTATCTGCTGTCTGATCGCGGTTAAGGGGATCTCCCTGCCCATCAGCATCATATTTTCCAGTCGGAAGAGCATATCCGCCGCGCTGTTTGCGTGTCCGGTGCTCATGCTCCCTTCATGTCCTGTATTCATTGCCTGGATCATATCCATCGCTTCCGCGCCCCGAACCTCTCCTACGATGATCCTGTCCGGCCGCATGCGCAGGGACGCCCTGATCAGATCCGTCATACTGATTTCCCGGCAATTATCCATATTTTTATTACGGGTTTCCAGGCGGACCAGATTGCGCAGCCCCTGCAGCTGCAGCTCCGCATTATCTTCTATGGTGATCACCCGCTCATCCTTTGGAATACAGCCGGACAACACATTCAGCAAAGTGGTTTTTCCGCTGCCGGTTCCTCCGCTGATGAAAATGTTGTATTTTGCCTTCACCAGCTTCTCCAGGAAATCGGCCGCCTCCTGACTGACAGATTGTCTGCGCAGCAAATCGTCCATGGTGATCGCTTTTTGCGGGAATCGTCTTATTGTCACGATCGGGCCATTCAGGGCGATTGGATTCATCACAACATTGACCCTGGCTCCATTCTCCAGTCGGGCGTCCACGATAGGAGATGCCTCGTTCACCACCCGGTTGCACCTCGCCACAATCTGCTGTATCACATCCTGCAGTTTTTCAACGGATTCAAATTGCGTATCCAGCTCCTGCAGACAACCCTCGCGCTCTATAAACATACAATCCTTTCCATTGATCATGATTTCCGTGATCGAGGGATCCTCTACAAACATCTGCAGGATGTCCAGCCTCCTGAGGGAATCGAATAGCTCCTTTTTCAACCTCTGCCTTTGCCGGATGGAGCAGTTTCTCAACCCTGTCTCCGAGAGCATAACGTCCTCAATAATATCCTGTATCTCTTCGTCCGTCATCTCCCTGCCATAATCCACCCTTGATAAAACCCTTTCCCGCAGCTCCTTCTTCCATTGCGCCAGTTCCTTCACTCAGCATTTCCTCCATAATACGCCTCACATAATCTGCCAGCTCCCCTCTTGTCATCTGCTCCACGCTCTCGGGCAGCTTTCTGAATCTGGGAAGCTTGTACATACTGGTCTTCTGCAGGATATCTTCATATTCGTACAGCGCAAGCACCTGTTCATACTGGGCAACCTTTCCCCTGGCGGCCCTGTCGTCCTTTGTCAGCGTAAAAATTCTGGTGCATAGCCGGAGAAGCTGCAGCAAACCCTGAATATTCTCGCTCAGATCCAATATGACATAATCATATTCTTCCGATTCCCCGATTCTGCGCAGCATTTCCAGCCACTCCTCAGGTGTCACCTCCAAGAGCTGCATTCCCGCCCTAACCGGAGGAATATAATCCATCTTTCCTTTTTTCTGAAGGATGGTCTGCATCCGTAAAAGAAATCTTTCCTTATCCGTATTCAGGAAAAAAATCAGATCCGTAAGATCGCGCGTCTGCGTATCCGGCAAAAGCTCTCTGTTTCCGGCGCAATGCTCGAAATTCAAATACAATACCCTGAACTTTTCCGCCAGCATTTGCCCGAAGGTGAGGGCAAAGGAGGTCTGCAGGCAGCGCTTCACAGGAGAAAACATTCCTATCAGCCGGGTATTTGACCCCGCCGCCAGCCGTGGGAGCATTGTCTGGGCCACATCCATAAATTCATTGACAATCTCCTTGTACACATCCTCAGCCTTCTGGTACTTATTGATATTGCGTACCTGGTTCCACCGCATAACGCCGCTCTCATTTAAAAGCACCGTCCTCCCGGCGGGCAGCCTCCGTACCTCCTCTGTATAAGCGTTTTCCGCAACTACCAGCAGCTTTATCGTCTCTTCTCCCGCGAATTCCATCAAAAGGCTGACGTCAGTATATGTGCGGATATCCCACGCAATTTCCCTATGGGATTTCAAATATTCCGACATGAGGCGGGCATATTCCTCCTCCGTATCACATAACACCAATATATTATCGTTCAATAAATACCTCCCATATGAACCAAGACACTTAGCAGGACCGGTCCTGCCAGGCGCACGCCTTGTCCCGGCCGCCCTCCCCGGCTGCTCCCATAGGGCTTCCAATCTCCGCGCCGACAGACATCTGCCAGATAGGCGCAAAGATAACCGATTCTCTTCCTCATACTTTTCTCTCTGAGGATCAAAACAAGGGAAATCACCGCTGCGATCAGCAAAGATGTAAACAAGAAGCAGACCAGGGTCTGCCCGGACAGATACCCCGCAACCGATGCGAAAAGCTTCACATCACCGGCTCCCAGGGCACCTATTTTGAATAGTGGATAAAAAACCAGCAGCACCGCAATACATCCTTTTATAAATTGGAAGACCCCGGCGCCGCCCGCATCCCAGTACCGATAGCCCAACCCGTACAGCAAAATCAACAATATGAGCCAGTTCGGTATCCTGGTCTGCCGATAGTCATACAGACAGCCAACTGCCAATAAAAAACATAATATAATCATATCCATTTCTCCTCTTGAAAGAATACCCTAGCTTGATCATCATAAGTCCATCATACAAACTTACACCAGATCATCTTCATACAAAGGTGGGATTCCCGGGCAGAAACCTTCGCCCAAATAAGAACGAACCTCAGATAACAGAACTATCCTAACAGAACCATCCTAACAGAATTATCCTGACAGAACTATTCTAACAGAATGCTTCTATTAGAATGATTCAAACGCTGCGTTGTAAGAGCATTATAAGTGCTTCTCTTTATTTTGTCCAGAGGGTTTTCTCAAAAAAATCATTTTCGCCATTTTTCACAAAAGATTATAAAATCCAAGTCCGTAAAGTGCCGCAAGCCCCGGAAAACCAAGGATTGCAGATGTCAAAAACGTAATAGCGTTAATACCTACGCAAATTTCTATTCCCCGTCCTGCGAGGAAATTATTGATAAAATAGACCGCGACCATTCCCAGCACGGCGCGCAGCAGCATATTCAACAACCATTCCGTTTTCCTGCGCACCGCTCCGGCAACCAAAACAATCAGACAAATTGCCACGATCAGCAGAACAACCACATTGCCCTTCATCCTATCCGCCCTCCGGAGACACCCATTTTCTAAACCCTGCTGATATAAAATATGTGGACAGTGCCTTGATTAGAACCCCGAAAAAAGATAGTCCGAAAATTTCCTTTTTTTAACATCTATGGAATATTTCAACATTTCCAGGGCTATAATAAAATAAACAACCATTATTGTCTGAGGGGTGACCGCCTCTGGACCTCGGTCCGCGCTCAACCGGTTGCTTTTCCCTCAGAATCCCAGAAAGGTATCCACATGAAGATCATTTTCAGCCAGAAATTCGATACTCCTGAAAAAATGGAAGAGGATCTCACCCTGCCGACCCTGCAGGATGACATTAAAAAAACCCGCCAGGCTCTGGAAATAGCCTATGCGGGTTTTGATAACGCTACTGATGCGGATATGATAGACTGCTATATCTATGAAATAAACGCCCTGCTGAAACGCTACAAGCATCTCTCCGCGCTGGCGGAAGTAGGCGCGGGCGTCCATTAAAACAGATATAGCACAGCCCCATATGGAGGTACATCAAAGGATATGGAATAATCCTTGAAATGACAGTTCCTCTTCACCGCCATTATTTCCTGGGGAACCGTGTTCCCCCTGCCGCCAAAGCGTTCCTCATCACTGTTGAGCAGCAGGCGGTATTTTTTATTTTTGGGCACTCCGACCATATAGTTTTCCCACTTCACAGGGGTCATATTCATCACAAACAGAATGCTGTTGCGTCCGGTGGAGGACTTACGGACAAAGGAATAGGTGCTGTGATCCCTGTCGTCGGCATTCATCCATTCAAAGCCATCCCAGCTGTGGTCAAACTGATACATGCAAGGGTATGTCCGATAGATACGCAGCAGCTCTTTCATATAAGCATAAAGTCCTTGATTATTGCGCTCTCCCAGCATAAACCAGTCCAGCTCCCTGTTCTCGCTCCACTCACGTTCCTGTCCAAAATCCTGGCCCATGAACAAAAGCTTCTTTCCGCAGTGACCGAACATAAAGGTATAAGCCACCCGCAGGTTAGCGTATTTGTCGTCGGGATAGCCCGGCATCTTATTCACCATGGAACACTTCAGATGCACCACTTCGTCATGAGATAAGGGGAGAATAAAGCTCTCACTGTCATTATAGCTCATGGCAAAGGTCATGGCGTAATGATTTCCCTTGCGGTAGATCGGATCAAGCTTCATATATTCGCAGAAATCATGCATCCAGCCCATATTCCATTTGAAGGAAAAGCCAAGACCTTCATGCTCATCCCCAATCTTGCCGGTAACGTTGGGCCAGGCCGTGGATTCCTCCGCGATGGTGATAAACCCGGGATAGCTTCCCCGTACCACAGAATTCATATGCCGGAAAAATTCGATCGCTTCCAGATTCTTATTCCCGCCGTAAATGTTGGGCAGCCACTGCCCCTCCTTTTTCCCATAATCCAGGTAAAGCATGGACGCCACCGCATCCACACGGATTCCGTCCACATGATACTCCCGAAGCCAATAAAGCACATTGGCGATCAGGAAGTTCTTCACTTCATTCTTGCCATAATTGAAAATCTTCGTACCCCAGTCGGGATGGGAACCCCGCCTTGGATCCGGATGCTCAAAAATGCATTGTCCGTCAAACTCCGCCAGTCCGTGGGCGTCGGTGGCGAAATGGGCGGGTACCCAGTCCAGGATCACGCCCACGCCGGCTTTGTGCAGTTCATTGACTAAGAACATAAAATCCTGCGGCGACCCATATCTGGAGGTGGGGGCGTAGTAGCCCGTGACCTGATATCCCCAAGAGCCGTCATAAGGGTGCTCTGCGATCCCCATCAGCTCTACATGGGTATACCTCATTTCCTTTAAATAATCCACAATTCTCGCGGCGAATTCCCGATAATTATAAAATCCGAGCACATTTTCCCCGGGATGTCTCATAAAAGATCCGATATGACATTCGTAAATCGCCATGGGCTCCTCATTCATATCCTTGCCGTCCCGGGCACTCATCCACTTCTCATCCTTCCAGGGGAAGCCTGAAATATCCGCTACAACAGACGCGGTTCCCGGACGAAGCTCGGCCTGATTGGCAAAGGGATCCGCCTTGTACAGCAGCCGGCCATCCTGCGTAGTGATCAGAAACTTATACAGCTCCCCTGCGCCGATACCCGGCACAAACAGGACCCAGATTCCTCCCGGCCCTAATTTTGTCATTTCATGACTGCCTTCATTCCATCCGTTGAAGGTTCCTACCACATGCACCGTCTGCGCATTCGGCGCCCACACCGCGAAATGCACTCCTTCCACGCCATCCTCGCAGGAAAGGTGCGCGCCCAGCTTTTTATAAATATCATAATGGGTTCCCTGGGCAAAAAGATACTGATCCATCTCAGAGATGAATACCCGCTCCCTTTCCCCCAGAGACGCCGCTGTTTTCTTTTTTACCGCCATGACAAGCCTCCTAGGACAGGAAATCCTTTTCCCGCAAAATAATCATATCCTCTTCATCATATCGCTTTGCAAACAACACATCGCAGAAATGCTTGAGGTTTTTGCGGTTGGCGCGCTTTATGGCTTCATCCACGATTTCCTTAACTTCCATCACTGTCACGGCATGGTCGCTGCTCTGCATGTCATGGATACGGGTATGCAATGCAAGGACACCCATCTCATCAATAGAATATTCCAGTTCCTTCGCATATTTTTTGCCAAAAGCCACAAGGGTCTCGTCGTTCAGCGCTTCCATGTCCACACGGGCATTAAAACATTCCGCAAGCGGCTTATTCTTCGCAAGGAAACGGTTCATGGCACGCTTTGTATCTTCCAGTATAATAATGATCCCGAGAGATTCCTTCTGGAGGATCTTATACAGATCATTACAGGTCTTCTCGTTCATTCCGGAAGCCTTCTGTATGATCAGGGCTCCATTTTCCAGCTGCCCCAGAATCTTTTCAGCCGATTCCTCATTCAGTGCAGCGCCTGAAATCTTCGCTGTTTTCCCGGAAAAATTCGTATCCGACAGCTGTACGTACAAAACAATATTCTTGGCAAAGGAAAAGGTATCCAGACCCTCATCGCCTGTTATAATCACATTGCCGGTATATGCCGCCATACTGATGGAATCCAAAGCCTTGACCAGGCGCTCTCTGTCAGAACGATTCTGCAAAAACTGGGCAAAAAGCTCCCTTTCTTCATGCGTAAGATCCCGGACAGCCGCCTTATCGCGCTCAAGCGGCGCTGGTTTGACGCATTTTTCGGGCTTTGTATCTTCCGGGATATCTTCCTTGTCCGTTGCGCTTTCAGGTTCTTCGTCCGTCGATTCTCCTGGGATCCCTTCGGGCTTTGCCTGGGATTCTTCCGTCTGGTCCTCCCCGGTTTTTTCTTCAGCTTCTCCTGACAGGACTTCCTCAGGCTCCTGCTCTCCCTCTACGTCATCGAGCGGCTCTTCCCCGGCGTCTGCAAGCTGCTCTTCCTCGGTGTCATCGAGCGGCTCTTCGTCCAAATATTCTGACTGCTCCTCGTCAACAGCCTCGAATACATCCTCCGTTCCATCCATTATAGCATCAGAATCTTCTATATCTTCTAGTTCCTCGACGCCATCTTCTTCAGAAATAGAATCCTCTTCTCCTGCAACGCCATTCAACACATCATCTATTGTGATCTGACCTTCTATCTGTGCGCCGGTCTGCTCATCTCCAGGTACAACCAAGTGAATCTGTCCATCTGACGACATAGATAATACTTCTGCAAGTTCCTCGGGCAACGGCTCTTCCTGAGCCTCTTCAGACTGCTCCACATCCTCCCCGGCATACTCCCCGGCTTCCTCAGACCACTCTTCTGCGCCTTCCTCTCCTTCTGCAGGCCAGTCCTCTGTCTCCTCCGATGCTTCCTCCGCAGGCCAGCTCTCTGTTCCTTCCGAAGCTTCCTCCTCGGACCAGTACTCTGTCTCCCCCGAAGCTTCCTCTGCAGGCCAGTTCTCTGTCTCCCCTGAAGTCTCCTCTTCGAACCAGTATTCCGTCTCTCCCGAAGCTTCCTCCTCGAGCCAATTCTCTGTCTCTCCCGAAGCTTCCTCCTCGGGCCAGTATTCTTCTCCGGCATCCCCCTGGTCATATCCGTCAGATTCATCGACTGCTTCTGCCGTCTCTTCCGGGAACGCCTCTTCTACCGCGTATTCATGCCCTGCAGTCTCCGCGGCTTCCTTTTGCTCATCCCCCAGGACCTCCCTAAGGCCTTCCGCCAGCTCCCTCTGCAGATTAATCGTATTGTATTCGCTCACATCCACTGTTTTCACCTGGATGTCCATGTCCTCTGCATCCTGGTGCTGAACCTCCGCCTTAGCCAGCGCCGCCTCTACCTCCTGCACATGCGTCTCGCCATAAATCTGTGTCGGCGCAGCGGGATCAAGCTGTTCCTTTTCCAAAGAACTCTCCCCTTCGTCCTCCTTAGCACCCTCTCCAGCAGGCTCGCCGACATTCTGTCCTGAACGCCCTAATATAGCCTCCTGGTCAGCTGCAGCACCGTCTCCTTCCTCCGCAGTCTCACCGGCTATATTCTTCTCTTCATCAACACTCTCCGGGTAAGCAGCGTCTCCATAAATGCCTTCTTCGTAAGCAACCCCTTCATAAGCAGCTTCTTCGTAAGCAGCACCTTCATAAGCGGTTCCTTCTCCATAGACGCCTTCCTCACCCGGCACCTCTTCCGCGGCTTCTTCACCCTGCAGCTGCGCCTCAGGCTGATGCTCTCCCGATTCTTCCCCTGCAACCTCCTGCGGTACTTCTCCCTCATGGGAAACAGCCTGACCCTCTTCAACGCCCTGAAAACGATTGTCATATTTCGCCTGCTGGGCAGGGGTAAGCGGCTCATGAAGCATTTTCAGCTCCATAGCCTTGATCACATATTTTCCGTTCCCAAACCACAGGATCAGCTCATCGCAGACCTCCACGCATCTTGTTCCCAGACCGACACGATGGTAAAGATATGCGAGCTCATAAATCCACTTCTCCCGGTATTCCCTCTTTTTATATTCCTCCAGGACAGCGATCCGCTCCTCCAGATTCACGTTCTGAGCTTCATATAGTTTATATTGTAAGATATAGCGCCCATTATCCCTGGGAGCCACCTGCACGAATTCCTTATAATACTCCACAGCCTGGGGAAACTCTTCCAGCTTAATGGACAGTTCACAGAGGGAATAACAAATCGACCTTCCCCCGGGATGCCGGTCATATGCCAGCAGAAGCATGTCCCTGGCATCCTCATATCTTCTGTTTATTTTATAAAGATCACTGATGGTACACAGCATGGCGACATTCCTGATGCGCCGCCAGTCAATCGTGTCGGCGATCTCCGCCGCCTGGACGTATTCTCCCTCCCTGATCAGCGCCTTGATCTGCTCCGCTCTTACTTTGTATTCATACTTATCCAAGGTATCTCTCTCCCATCATAATGTGCTAAACGATTCCCTAACTTCTTACGGATTGTCCAGAGGTATCCCTTATACCAGTCCCAACTATACAAATCCATTTTTTAGTGTATCACGCTTTCAGTCTATTTGCAAGCTCTGCGAACTGTTCTAACGAAAAAGATTCCCCTCTTACGGTGGAAGA
>CANPYG010000059.1 GCA_947588205.1 uncultured Acetatifactor sp.
CATTTCCCGAGGGATACTTACGGCCTGTCCAATTTTGACGGAACCTGCCTGTATGAGCATCTGGATCCCAGACAGGGTTCCCATCCCCACTGGGGCACTCTGATTTATAATTACGGCCGTCCACAGGTCTCCAACTATCTGATCGCAAACGCTCTTTTCTGGGTGGAGAAGTTCCATGCGGACGGCATTCGCATGGATGCCGTGGCGAGCATGCTGTATCTGGATTACGGCAAGAAGAACGGCGAATGGGTTCCCAATATGTACGGCGGCAAGGAGAACCTGGAAGCCATCGAGATGATCAAGCATCTGAATTCCATTTTGAAGAAGCGCAATCCCGGCGCGCTGTCCATCGCGGAGGAAAGCACGGCTTATTCCATGATCACCGGCGATCTGGACAAGGGCGGTCTGGGCTTTGATTTGAAATGGAACATGGGCTTTATGAACGATTATCTGAATTATATCACCTATGATCCTTATTTCAGAAGCCATCACCACAATGAACTGACCTTCAGCATGATCTATACCTATAGCGAGAAGTTTATGCTGGTATTTTCCCATGACGAGGTGGTACACGGCAAGGCGACGTTGATCGGAAAGATGCCCGGAGACCGTCCGCAGAAATTTGCCAATCTGCGCCTGACCTATGCTTATATGATGACCCATCCCGGCAAGAAGCTTTTGTTCATGGGACAGGATCTGGGTGAATTTGATGAATGGAATGAAATGAGAAGAGTGGAGTGGAATCTGCTGGATGTGCCGGAGCATTCCGGGGTCGCCAGGCTGGTGCAGGATCTGAACGCGCTTTACCGCAGCCATAAGGCGATGTATGAGTTAAATGATTCTTCAAAGGGATTCCAGTGGATCAACTGCATCAATCCGGATGCCTGCTTCGTATCCTTCTTAAGAAAGGGCGTGAATCCGGAGGATACCCTGGTGGTGGTAGCGAATTTCGCAGGCGTGGAGCAGGAGATCACGGTAGGGGTTCCTTATGAAGGAAAATATAAGGAGATTCTGAATACAGACGATGAAAAATACGGCGGAACCGGCAATGTGAACGGCCGCATTAAGAGGGCTGAGGATAAGGAATGGGACGACAGGAGGCTTTCCATATCCGTGAAGATGGCGCCGCTTTCCGCAAGCATCCTGGAATTTGTACCATACACCGAAGAAGAACTAGAAAAGGTGATCGAGCAGAGAATCCGTAAGAACGCCATTATCCGCAGGGCGAAAACGGCGGGGAGAAAGACCGCTTCTGCGAAGGAAAAGGCCACGGCGGTGAATAAGAAGGCTGTGGAAACCATCGCCACCAACCAGACCAAGGAGGAGCTGGAGAAGGTGGAGAGCGCCATGAAGAATGCCGCTGAAAAGAAGAACTCAGATGACCTGCCTGGCGGAATGGAATATTTTAAGTGCTGACAGGGCATCAAAATATGTGGGTAGGTAAGTCAGATGAAGGAAGGGCTTTTTCGGAGGGCTGATAAGCTGCAATCCAGTATGTCCGGGAACGGTCCGAGAAGGGAATAATATATGTCGTATTTAATCAGTCTGTTTTTTCGCTCCTGTACGGAAGCGCTTTCTGTGCCGGTGGGCATGACAAGCGGAGCCGCGGAGCCGAGGATTACAGAGGAAGAAATTAGTGTGATCAGGGAGTTCCTTCGGGAACTCCCTGATAAGGTACTGACAATCGGTGTCCGTGTGGTTCTGGCAGTAGCCTTTTTCTTTTTAGGGAACCGGCTCATCAAGCTCTTGCGCAGATTTGTGAAGAGCTCCATGAAGAAGGCAAATGCAGATACAGGAGTGATTCAGTTTGTGGATTCATTCCTGAAGTTTTCATTTCATGTGATCCTTGCCTTTATGATTGCGGGCTCTGTCGGAGTGGACGCCGCCAGCATTGTGGCCCTGCTTGGTTCCGCCGGTGTGGCGGTCGGCCTGGCAGTACAGGGCGGTCTTTCCAATCTGGTGGGTGGTGTGATGATATTGATGCTCAAGCCCTTTAAGGTAGGGGATTATATCGTTGACTGCGATGGTCATGAGGGAACCGTGGACAAGATACAGATTTTCTATACTACGCTGGTAACGCCGGACAATAAGACGGTGATGCTGCCGAATGGAAATCTCTCCAACAATTGCCTCGTGAATGTAACATCCTCCCACATGAGGAGACTGGACGTGCCCGTGAGCATTGCCTACAGCGCGGATCTGAAAAAAGCGAAGGAGGTTCTTCAGCGTTTGCTGGCGGAGGACGAGAAGACCCTAAAGGATCGTGACATGATGGTTGTGGTGGATGAACTGGGGGATTGTGGCGTGAAGCTGATCGTCAGGTGCTGGTTCATGACGGAGGATTACTGGCCCGGAAAGTGGAGGATCACGGAGCGCTGCAAGCTGGTGCTGGATGAGAACGGGATCGAGATTCCTTTCCCGCAGGTGGACGTACATATGAGGGGATAAATACAAAAAGAAACGGTTTCAAAGGGATGTGTTTCTATTACAGAGGCAAGTCAAATTTTTTCAAAAGTGGCCAGACTGGTGGATGAGCCAGACTGGTGGATGAACAACATGAATCTTAAAATAGCATTTTTGCAGATCCTGCCCGGAAAAAGCCTCGATGAGAATTTTTCGGCAGGAAAAAAGGCTTGTATAGAAGCAAAGGAAAAAGGGGCGGAACTCATCCTGGCGCCCAATGCGTGATATATAAGGTTTCATACAATTTCGCGGCAAGCGAGAGCGATGCGCTGTGAAGACTTTTGCCAATTACTGAAGTGGTTTATTTTTTAAAAATATCAGAATGAGAGCCTGTATCTACAAGGGTCAAGGTTAATACATCGTCCTCAATCAGATAGACAAGAAGCCAATCGGGCTTAATGTGGCATTCCCGAAAACCAGCAAGGTTTCCAGACAGACCATGATCCCGATATTTTTCATCAAGCTGCCTGCCCTGACGCAGCAGATCAACAACATCGTCCAAAAGAGAAACATCGAGACCGCGCTTTTTCATTAGCTTATAGCTTTTCTTGTAAGCAGTGGTAAATTTAATCTGGTACATCAGTCGTCAAGTGCCGCCTTTAGTTCTTCCATGCTGTTGTACCCCTTGATGTCAGGATCTCGGGATATTTTTCTGGCTTCGGCCATTGCGTTGAGCGTTTTGTCGCTGTATTGCGGAATCTCTACTGCAAAAGGCAGACCGCCGCGGAGGACACATTGATGCAGAAAAAGATTTACTGCGCTTGACATATCCAAACCGAGGTTTGAAAATAGGGCTGTTGCTTCACGTTTAATATTCGCATCAATACGAATTTGTGTTGGAGTGGTAGCCATGCAAACATCTCCTTTCGACTATGCTTTTATTATATGCGCTTTGGTTTACAATGTCAAGCATTTTGACAATGTTTTAATGTTGCTGGTGAATATTGCTCACAGTAGAAATGGCATTTTTCCAAAAGAGACATAGATACTATGTGGACTGGAAGGAAATACTATACCCTAAGGATAACGGTTTCTATGGAAAGGCAGGAAACGGTTTTTGAGTGGTTGGCGCGGGGATCTGTTGTATTTGCCGGATGAGTGGGAAGTGTAGCATTGTTGGGAATTGCATTTGTTTGTTTGAAAGGGCTGATCGTAATGGGCAAAGAACCGATAATTGAGACGGACAGGCTGATTTTACGTCCGCTCACGCTTGATGACGCAGAAGCTTGTTACAGTTGGAATAGTGATGAGAGAGTTACAAGGTATATGTCATATTCTACATATACCGATATCAGCCAAACGGTTGATTGGATAAAGTCGACTCTCATTGACGAAGAGGAATGGACCTGGGCGTTTGTCCTGAAAGAAGAGAATCGAGTGATCGGAACCGGGAGTATAGGACCCAATGCCCAAATGAATGACTATTGGGGCATCGGATATAATCTTCATTATCAATATTGGCATAAGGGATATTGCACGGAAGCAATGAGGGCTATTATTGATTTCGCGCATAACAAACTCGGTGTAAATAAGATTTGCTCAGACCATGCGGTGGATAATCCGCGTTCGGGCAAAGTAATGGAAAAATGCGGCCTAAAATTCGACCATTTCGGAGAATATACAAAGCTTGACGGCAGCCAGACATTTCAGGCAAAGTTTTATAAACTGGAATTGGAATAAAATCCAGTTGTAAAGATGGATTTTCCTAAAAGTTCAAGGTTTAAGAATGCAAAGAATCGGAGGGAATTTATATGGTTGATTTTGTTGTTAATCTGTTTGCGGAGATCGCTGATTTTTTTATCACTTTTTGGGTGGATAATGTTATTGACAAGTTTGTTAAAAAGAAATGATTTTCTGAAAAGATATTAAATGAACCTCGAGCAGTGCAGATGCAGAAAGGAACATCAAATGGAACAGTATGAAATCAAAATTGAGGCGCTGCCAAAGGAAAAATGGAAAGGCGTGCCGATACCGCTGGTGACAAGAAGCGACAGCTATTATGATCTGGAGATGAGTCCGCTGGACAGAAATGGGTGCAGCATGGCGCTTGTCAGAAAACCGGCGGGAAAGGAAATCGTTCATACGCCGGAGGAATATGATTTTCCTGATTCCTTATATCAGGATCATTGGGAGAAGGCTGAAGCCTATGGCGTTCTCGGTTTGGACGGTGCCCTGCTGGCCTGTATCGAGGTCTGCCCCGAGGAATGGTCAAACAGGCTTATGGTAACAGAGTTATGGGTAGCTGACGAACTCCGCCATCAAGGGATCGGCAAGAGACTGATGGATCAGGCAAAAGAGATAGCCCTTCATCAGAATAGGCGTGCTGTCATTCTGGAAACCCAGTCCTGCAACACCAACGCTATTGGGTTTTATCTTCATGAAGGCTTCGAACTGATAGGCTTTGACACTTGCTGTTATACCAACAATGATATTGGCAGGCGGGAAGTAAGACTTAACCTGGGATATTTCTTTCACAGGGATGAGCGGAGATTTTAACCGCTGCATTAATAAAAAGGGAAAAGAGCGTACATTGTATCAAGGTCAGAAGGGACATAGAGTAAAAATCAGGTTTGTGAGGAAAATAAAATGAGAAAAGCCTTTATGTGTAGTTTATGCCGCGATGGAATATTAGGCGGCGGATTATATCCCCTCTCTCCCTATCTGTAAATGGCGGGTAACCCTCCATGATTACCCGCCACAATACACACAAATACTTACATTTTATTTTGGTTATCCAATTTTTCTTGCCCAAATAATAACCCTATTCGTCATTTCGCTTATTGGATGTCCTTGATAATCGCCACACTCTTGTTCTATAACAAATCCTGCTTCATCTAACCACTTATGTATCTGCTCAAGCGATGCAAAGTGTTTCTCAGATGGAATTTCCTGCTCTAAAGTACTCCCATCCGCAAGTATCATGTCAAACCTACGGATAAATCTGAGCATTCTGCTCTCTGTATCATAGACATTATCAAGCAACGACATTTTTCCAAAGTTTCCATGACTGTCTGTACCTTCCCATACAATAATCGGATTAGGATTATAAAACCTTTTCTCCGGATATTGTGAGTACGCATAATCCACAAAAATGTGACCACCAACGGCTAACGCATTCGCAGACTTCTGAATCATCAATTTTTGGGCTTGTTCATAATCCATATTAGACACAATATTGAATAAGAAATTAGCGCCTAAAGTTACAACATCAAACCCAGTACCCCAATCATCATGAACCACATCTGCCTTGTGCCATTTGATTTTTTCATTCGTGATTTTGTGTGCGATCCTTTCCATCATGTACTCATCAAAATCAAGTCCGGTTACATCATGTCCTGCTTTTGCCACAGGAACCAGAAAACGCCCGCTGCCACAGGCAATTTCCAAAACCTTTTTTGGCGTTGTACCCATAAGCATGAGCGCAAGTTCAACATCATCCGTATAGGTTTCATTCAAGTCGTACATGTCAGCATTCCATTGGGCTATTATATCCTTTTCGTTATACATTTTTCCTCCAATTATAGTGCAGGAGGGTTAAAATATAGTCGCCCTCCTGTTCAATTTATACTGATAATATCCTAATTTCTTCATCTTAATCATCCCTTTCTGTATATATTTGAACTACGCAATACATTATGCTTAAATTGCGTAGTTCATATTTTCTATTGTCACAAAGAGATTATAACATAGCTTAAACTGTATAACAATCACTATATTTCTAAATTCATAAAACCTCCGTAAAGTAAAAAGAGTGGGTGGCAGGCCACCCACTGCAGCTAAACGATTGTTTTGATGGACAATTTAACCGCTATACTTTTTCTGATGGTAAGAGTATAATGTTATCAGTGAAAATCAGAATTTTACGGAGAAAATCGTAGATGAATAGAGATGAGATAGTGGCGGAATTATTTCGCTTGCAAGATAAGAAATATGCGGCCTTTCAGACTAAGTTAATCCCGACGGTAGAAGCGGAAAGAATTATCGGTGTCAGGACACCAGAACTTCGTTCCTTTGCAAATAGGCTATTCAAAGACGAGGACACAGCTTTATTTTTGGAGTGCCTTCCGCACCAATACTTCGATGAAAATCAACTGCATGCATTTGTGATATCTTTGGAGAAAGATTTTTATAAATGCATTGCAGAAGTTGAAGCATTTCCTGGGCGAGAGGTTTCATTCCAAATATGCGGACATGGTAGCGGCGGTCAGATCGGATGAATACTATATCAATATGATGGTCGCATGGTATTTTGCAACGGCACTGGCAAAACAGTATGCTTCCATACTTCCGTATCTGGAAGGAAAGAAGCTCGATGATTGGACACATAATAAAACGATTCAGAAAAGTGTGGAGAGCAATAGGATATCAACTGAACAGAAAGCTTATTTGAAAACACTAAAAATCTGACGATTTTTAGGTCGTTTATTTTCAATTTATCGGGGGAAAAAATTTGACAGTAAATTCTAAGTTTTTGTGCGATAATATTTTTATAAAGGCAAGAGGAATGAGGTGCTTAGGAATGGAAAAGGATATATTTGATATCCATAAATTTGATAAATATTAGGATTAGATGGGGGAGTGTGGTCTGATGAATCATCGTGTTATTTCTGATATATCAAACTTTATATTTGTATCGGATAAACCGGAAAAGGTGGATGCCATTTTCCTGCCCGGCGGCTCACATCCAGAACAACCTGAATACGCTGCCGAATTGTATCATCAGGGCTATGCAAAGTGGCTGGTTCCTTCGGGTGGGATCAGCGTGAAACGCGATAAATGGCCGGGCGTCCGTTCAAAAGCAGACATATACAGCGGAGAGTATCAATCCGACTGTGAATTCTTTACGGATGTATTTTTGAAAAATGGCATACCGGCCTCTGCAATTATCGGAGAGGAACAGTCCCGCCACACCCGTGATAACGCTTTTCTTTCACGAAAGGCCGTTGACAAGGCCGGCATTGAAATAAAAACAGCCCTGATTGTCTGTAAAGCGTTTCACGCCCGCAGGTGCCTTATGCTATACCAGATGGCGTTCCCGGATGCGGACATAAAAGTATGCCCCGTGCATTGTTATAACATCACAAAAGATAATTGGTACAAAAGCGAAGCCGGAATAGACCGCGTTCTTGGCGAATTGGCCAGGTGCGGCAATCAATTTGTCGGGGATATGAAGCAGTACCTATTGTGAATCGTGTTTTCGATGATTTAAAAAAATTTTCAAAACTGTCTCATTGCATTCCTTATAAAAACAAGATATGCTTGAAGCAGGAGGTACGGTTATGGCGAATGAAGATAAAAAAGATTTTAACGTTATGTTGAATGACAGCAAGGATATGCCAAAGTTTCAGACGCTCACAGACGAAAAGAGCATAGAAAAATATGGAGGGAGCAGAATGTATTTTGCCCCGCCGATCGACTATGACAAAATAATGA
The DNA here is from genome assembly GCA_947588205.1 of uncultured Acetatifactor sp. GTDB lineage: Bacteria > Bacillota > Clostridia > Lachnospirales > Lachnospiraceae > Acetatifactor. The sequence continues at coordinate 7,897 of CANPYG010000059.1, forward strand.
AACGCATTCCCTTTGGAAGCGTGATCACTGTCGGAAAAATCCGTGAGTACTTTGCAAAATTAAGCGGCGCGGATTTTACGGAACCCATTACTGCCGGGATTTTTGTGTCTATTGCAGCATGGGCAAGCTATCAGCGTTCCGAGGATAAAACGCCTTATTGGAGAACGCTGAAAGCGAACGGGGAGTTAAACGAAAAGTATCCCGGCGGTATCGAAGCGCAAAAGGAGATGCTGGAAGCGGAAGGCCATACGATCATCCAAAGAGGCCGTAAAAATATCAGGTACTACGTAAAAGATTATGAGAAGGTTCTTTTTGAATGGAAGCCCTAATCCCCCAGCTATGCTGGGGAGAAAAGGGTAGTTGGAAACGGTAAGGATATCAATAAAAATCCTCCTATGCTACAATGAAATTGGTGTCGCAAGCCAAATTTCAAGCATAGGAGGAGGTCCAAGTGGACAATAAAAGTTTATCACATACCAAATGGAAATGCCAGTACCATATCGTTTTTATCCCGAAATATCGTAAGAAAGTATTATATGGAAAAATACGGGATGTTGAGCAAAAATCCGATACACTGTTTCGGATTTCGGACGAGTCTCTTCCTTTCACGCTGTCATGGTCGCATTATCTTCAGCTTATGCGGATCAAAAATCCGGAAGAGCGCAGATTTTACGAAATCGAAGCCACAAAATCTGCGTGGAGCTTGCGAACGCTGCAGCGACAGTACAATTCCAGTCTGTGTGAACGTCTGGCCCTCAGCAGAAACTGCCGGATGGTTTCAATATCTCCACGCCGGTTGGACACTACAATCCAATCCGGACTGGGCGATTGCCTTTTACGAGGGCAAAGTAAAGCACATTTATTTCGTGGCAGAGACAAAGGGCTCCATGAATTCTATGCAGTTAAGGATGATTGAGGAGTCCAAGATTCATTGCGCAAGAGAGCACTTCAAGGCAATCTCCAGCGGCAATGTCGTTTATGATGTTGTAGACAGCTATAAGTCTCTGCTGGAAAAGGTCATGAAGTGAAATCCACACAGAGCCTAATGACCATAAAAAGCACGAAGCAAAGGGGGATTCCCTGATACTTCGTGCTTTTTGTTCGCCCCAATCCATTCTCACAGATGCCGCAATTATAATCTTTGCTTCACAAGTGGAGTGGAAGTTAACTTTTCACTTCACTCTCAAAGAAAAATGAAAATTTGTACTTGCAAAATTGACTGAAAGCTATTATAATACATTTTGTCGTGTGAAACACAGCACGGATGCCGAAATAGCTCAGTCGGTAGAGCACTTCACTCGTAATGAAGGGGTCGTGAGTTCGAGTCTCATTTTCGGCTTTTTATAAAACGCTTAGAAATGGCTTATTTATGCGGTTTCTGGCGTTTTTCTTTTTGTCGAAAAATCAAAAAATAATTCTATCCCCAAAACCGGATGAGGCCTTAAGGCTTGAAAACGAAAAAGAAATTGCATATGCTTAGTGCCAGCCTTTTTTAAAATAAATGCCTCACATCTTCAGCTTTATCTTGATATGGTGTTCGATGCATTGTATTCCCTTGTAGAATCCGAAAGCGATGATGCACAGCAGAATAATGCTGGTGATCACTTTATCCAGCTGGAAGACCTGGCTCCCGTATATGATCAGGTATCCGAGACCGCGTCTGGCAGCCAGAAATTCTCCGATAATGACCCCTACCAGCGCAAGGCCGATATTCACCTTGGTGGTGCTTAGCATGATGGGAACGGAGCCCGGAAGCACCACCTTGGTAAATGCATCCTTTTTATTCCCGCCCAGGGTATAGATCAGGGTGATCTTTTCGGGATCCACCTGTCTGAAACCGGTATAAAAGCTGATGATTGAGCCGAACAGGGCGACAGAGATACCGGCTACTATGATCGTGGTGGTGCCTGTGCCCAGCCATACGATAAAGAGCGGGGCGAGGGCGGATTTGGGCAGGCTGTTCAGGATAACGAGATACGGCTCCAATACCTCTGACAGCCTGGTGGAGTACCATAAAACAGTGCTCACCGCCACGCTGATCAAAAAGACCAGAAGAAAGCTCAATATCGTTTCAAACAAGGTGATTCCTATGTGGAGAAAAAGAGAATGATCTTTGCATAGCTGGATCACGCAGTGGACGACCCGGCTGGGGCTGGAAAAGAAAAAGCTGTCGATCCATCCCATATCCGCGCTGACTTCCCAGAGAATGAGAAAGCCGGCAAAGAGCAGTAAACGGAAAGAGGCCACCTGGTGATGGTGTCTTTTGTGGGCGCGCACGAACGCTTCCTGACGGGTGAGCTCCGTATCAGCCCTGGAAAACTTTGCGTTCAATTTCTTCACCTCCAGTTCCTTCGTTGGTCAGTACCTCCCATAGCCTGCTGAAATAGTCCTGAAATTCCGGCGCGTGTCTGGCCGCAAGGAGGGAATCATCCTGCAGTGTCAGGTGAATCGGAAGCTCCTTCTTTACTGTGGCGGGCCTCCCGGACAGAATCACCACGCGGTCGGCAAGGCTGATGGCTTCGGAAAGATCATGGGTAATGATGATCATTGTTTTTTTCGTCTGGCGGATTAGATGACAGATATCCGCAGATACCATCAGCCTGGTCTGGTAATCCAGGGCGCTGAAGGGCTCATCCAAAAGTAGGAGCTGAGGCCCAAGGGCCAGGGTCCGGATCAGAGCGGCTCTCTGCTTCATCCCGCCGGATAATTCGCTGGGACGTTTATCGCGAAATTGGTCCAGCCCATAATCTATTAAAAGCTGGTTCACATAATCCAGGCGTTCTTCGGTCAACTGGTGATTGATTTCCAGCCCCAGGATCACATTGCGATAGACAGTCCGCCATTCGAAGAGATGGTCATGCTGCAGCATATAGCCCACCTTGGGATAGTGCAGAGACCCGTCAGGATTATTGACCACGATAGTTCCCTTTTCCGGTATGAGCAGACCGGCGATAATGGACAAAAGGGTAGTCTTGCCGCAGCCGCTGGGTCCCACGATGGCTACAAATTCACCCTCCCTTACCCCGAAGGAAATGTCCTCGAGGGCTTGGATCTCCCCATGCATACTATGATAGGAATAGCCAATTTTCTTAAGCTCTAATATAAATTCAGGCAAGAGGCATCCAATCCTTTCTTGTTGAATATATATTATAGTATGTTGCTTTATGCGGATTGTTCTTTGGAAGAGAAGGCTTTTAGAAGAAGGCTCAGGAAAGAGTAAGACTGGAGATATCGTTAAAATCAATCTCCACCCAATTCTGATCCTCCCCTATGCGGAGTCTTTGGTAAGCGGGAACAATGCTTATGATATTTCCGCTGACAGTACGGTATTCCCCGTCGGCAAAACCTCCAGCGCCATCCGTGCCCGGATCCTCATAAAAATAGGTGACGGTGATAAAGTCATGCTTTTTCAGCCCCGAGAGCGTTTCGTTGATCTGCTCTTTTTCTTCTTCTGAAAGCAGGATCCGGTTACAGCGCCTGTGCCCTGCGGATGTAATCTGATCCTCATAGCCGGTCAGGGCCGCAAAAGGGCTGAACTGGGCCGCACGGTTTAAAAGCGACATCTGGGGGCGCTTTGAGGAAACATGATGCGGAAGGTTTATAATATCATCGTAACGGTTATCGTCATAACAGTTATCATCATAACGGTGAGCCTTATTGTCCATAGAGATTCCTTTCCGGAGATTAAGCCCTGTGAGTTTGATCCTGTGGGTTTGGTTCCATTGATTAAGCTTTGTGTCCCCCTATCTGACTGTTCCTTTGAATTGTGGTAGCTCCCTCTTCCAGATTCATACCCTTCAGGATGGCGTTTTTGCCATATTTTTTCTTGATATCCAGCATAGCGTGCTGAAGCTTCTTCTCCTGGGACAGCTTCTGGGTCTCTTCCCTGCGTTCCCCCTCCAGCTTCCCGTAATCGGTGAACAGGTTGAGCTGTTCATACGCATGCTCATCCGGTATCTCGGATTCCCGGATGACATGATTGGCTGTTACGTTGAGCCGCCGGATCAGCAGGCCGCTGTCTATGATCTGGTCATAGAGTTCAGAGGTCTTTTCCAGGATCAGCTTTGTGCTGGAACTGTATTTTCCGAGGTTGACGGAGCCATGGGCGTGTTTCGGCTTCTTGCGGCCGTAGTGGTCAATGACGACTGGTCCGTCGTAGCTTCTTCCATCCTTCAGATTGTCGATATCATAACCGATGGTCAAAACAATCTGGTCTGTAACCATCCCCTTATCCACCAGGTCAAGCACCAGAAGATCGGTCATCTCCCGGACGATCAGACGTCCCTTTTCTGCCGGATAGGGCGACTGGAGTACCTGCCCGGAGGAAATGCTGTTGGATTCCGGCCTGTATGCCTTGATGAGATCAATGGTAACGGGCTCCCATCCCCAGGCGTGGTCGATCAAAAGTTCCGCATTTACCCCGAACAGCCCATAAAGTAGATCTTCGTTATAATAGTCGTTTTCTCCGCCGATGGAGCAGCGGGCAATATCCCCCATGGTGAAAAGGCCGTTCTCCTGCAGCTTCTTAGCGTAGCCGCCGCCCACTCTCCAGAAATCGGTCAGGGGGGTATGCGTCCACAGCAGCCTCCGGTAGGACATCTCATCCAGGCTGGCAATTCTCACTCCGTCCTTATCTGCCGGGATATGCTTGGCCTCTATGTCCATGGCGACCTTGGCGAGATACAGGTTGGTTCCGATACCGCCGGTGGCTGTAATGCCGGTTGTATACAGGATCTCCCGGATCATGGTCATGGCAAGTTCGTAAGCGGACATCTTATAAAAGGAAAGGTATTGCGTTGCATCGATGAATACCTCGTCAATGCTGTATACATGGATATCCTCCGAGGAAACATATTTCAGATATATATTGTAAATCCTGGTGGAATAGTCCATATAGGTCTGCATCCGGGGCGGAGCGATGATATAACCAAGCTCCAGGGATGGATCCTGCGACAGAGCCTCCGCGTCAAAGGAAGCGGAAGAGAAGGCAAAGTGTCCGTCCGCACCCTGCTGCACCCTGTGGGAGCTGATGGCGGCGGAAAGGCGTTGCCTGTTGACTTCCCTGACCCTTTGGACCACCTCGAAAAGTCTTGCGCGCCCCGGTATGCCATAAGCTTTCAGGGAAGGGGATACCGCCAGGCAGATGGTCTTCTCGGTCCTGGAGCTGTCCGCCACCACCAGATTGGTGGTCATGGGATTAAGGCGTCGTTCCGCGCATTCGACGGAGGCGTAGAAGCTTTTTAGATCGATCGCGATATAAGTATGCTGTTGTTCCTGCAAAGCGCTCCGCCTCCCTTCCTGCGCTTCCCTATCCGGAAAGCTTTATTCGGAAATTCTGGAAATGTTTATGGCATCGGAATCTCTACGAACCATCGCCCAATGCGGCTTGCAAAAAGGGGACTCAGGCGTTCAAAGAAGAGATGCTTTTCCTCACCCTTGACGATGATGGTATAGCAGTCGCATTCCCTGCCGGATTCCGTGCTGGAAGAAGGGCGGAAATCCGTTACCCTTTCTATGGGAAAGATGCGCCCGTCCTCCCAGACGATCGCCTTCGGCTGCATATATCCGGTGGCGTCAAAATCCGAGGTAACCTTGATATATTTTCTCGTTGGAATATGAGATACCGTCCGCATTCCTGACACCTCCAATCCGGAACCTGTGACCGCCGGCAGCACATCCTGCGACCATCAGCAGCTTGTTCAGTGACCGCCTGCGGCTCATTCTGCGACCGCCAGCAGCACATCTTGGTCCGTCTGCGGTCCTTCCCGTAGATAGCAGTTCCGCCGTCTTACGGTTGCATGAGTCTGTAGTCTCATCATAGCATGATTCAAAATAGCTGTCAAGCAAATACAGAACAAATGTTCTATACATTTTTTGGAAGCATTTTGGGAAAGCTACCTTTTTTGAAGATTTACTTTTTTGGGAATTCAAACCTTCCCGTATTGCAATCAAAAAGGAAGTGTGCTATGATACATAAAATTGTGAAAAGAAATTGAATCATTGTATGAAATGGAGAACGGATCAGTTATGGCTCAATTATGGGGCGGTCGGTTTACCAAGGCCACGGATCAGCTGGTATATGATTTCAATGCTTCCATCCGGTTTGACCGCAGACTGTTTGAACAGGACATCAGGGGCAGCCTTGCCCATGCGGCGATGCTGGCGAAGCAGGGAATTTTGACAGAAGAGGAGAAAGAGGCGATATCAGGCGGTCTGCAGGGCATTCTGGAGGATGTGAAAGCCGGAAGGCTGGCGATAGACGAGACCCAGGAGGATATCCACAGCTTTGTGGAGGCTGCCCTCATTGACCGCATAGGAGAGGCAGGCAAGAAGCTGCATACCGGTCGCAGCCGCAATGATCAGGTGGCTCTGGACATGCGGTTGTATACGAGGGAGAGGGTTCTGGAGACGGACCGGCTGTTAAAAGAGCTTCTGGAAGCGATCTTACATACCATGGAAGAGAACCTGGAGACCTATATGCCCGGGTTTACCCATCTGCAGAAGGCGCAGCCCATCACTCTGGCCCATCATTACGGGGCATATTTTGAGATGTTCAGGCGTGACAGAGGCAGATTGAAGGATATTTACCGCCGCATGAATTACTGCCCTTTGGGAGCAGGGGCATTGGCAGGCACTACTTATCCGCTTGACAGAGAATATACCGCTTCCCTGCTCGGATTTGACGGCGTTACCGGGAACAGCATGGACTCTGTATCGGACAGGGATTATCTCATAGAGTTTTTATCTGCGCTGTCGGTGATTATGATGCATCTGAGCCGTTTCAGTGAGGAGATCATCATCTGGAATTCCAATGAATATCAGTTCGTAGAGCTGGACGACGCTTATTCTACGGGGAGCAGCATCATGCCGCAGAAGAAGAATCCCGATATCGCCGAGCTGGTGAGAGGGAAGACAGGGCGTGTATATGGCGCGCTGGTGTCGCTTTTCACGACCATGAAAGGACTTCCCTTAGCATATAATAAAGATATGCAGGAGGATAAGGAGGTCGCCTTTGACGCCATGGATACGGTGAGGGACTGTATCGTTCTTTTCACAGGTATGCTGCGGACCATGAAGTTTCGGCCGGAGCGGATGGCGGAAAGCGCCATGAATGGCTTCACCAACGCGACGGATGCCGCGGATTATCTGGTGGGAAAAGGCGTGCCGTTTCGGGATGCCCATGGGATTGTCGGGAGGCTCGTATTGTATTGCATTGAAAGGAATACGTCCATCGACCGGCTATCCATGGAAGAGCTTAAGGGCATCTGCGATAAGTTTGAGGAAGATATCTATGAAGCGGTTTCTTTAAAGACTTGTGTGGAAAAGCGCCTGACGACCGGGGCCCCCGGATCGGAGGCAATGAAGGAAGCGATCCGTAGGAACAGGGAATATCTGGCGGAGGAAGCCCTGAATTAGGCAATATCCGGCGGGGAAAACCGCAGGTTTTGTCTGGAAACCAGAACATAGGGAGAAAGAATTAGAACATAAGGAGAAAATATGATGGGAAACAGATTAAAGGTTGGAATTTTAGGCGGAACCGGTATGGTGGGCCAGCGTTTTATCTCGCTGTTAGAGAACCATCCCTGGTTTGAGGTGACGACCATTGCGGCGAGCCCCAGATCCGCCGGGAAAACCTATGAGGAGGCCGTGGGGGATCATTGGAAAATGGACGTTCCCATGCCTGAGGCTGTGAAAAAAATCGTGGTCCAAAACGTGAATGAGGTGGAAAGCATTTCCTCCCAGGTGGATTTCGTATTCAGCGCAGTGGATATGAGCAATGAAGAGATCCTGAAGATCGAAGAGGATTACGCAAGGGCGGAGACCCCGGTGGTTTCCAACAATAAGTCCCACCGTTGGACGCCGGATGTGCCCATGGTAGTGCCTGAGATCAATCCGGAGCATATGAAGGTGATCGAGTTCCAGAAGAAGAGGCTGGGAACCAAGAGAGGCTTTGTGGCGGTGAAGCCGAACTGCTCCATTCAGAGCTATGCGCCCGTTCTGACCGCATGGATGGAGTTTGAGCCTACAGAGGTCGTAGCCACGACATATCAGGCTATTTCCGGCGCCGGAAAGACCTTTCAGGACTGGCCGGAGATGGTGGGAAACATCATTCCCTACATCGGCGGGGAGGAAGAAAAGAGCGAGAAGGAACCCCTGCGTTTGTGGGGAGAGATCAAAAACGACGTGATCGTGCCCGCACAGCTGCCCAGGATCACCTGCCAGTGCATCCGGGTGCCGGTATTAAACGGACATACCGCCGCTGTTTTTGTTAAATTTGCGAAAAAGCCGACCAAAGAACAGTTGATTGAGAAGCTGCGTTCCTTCCGGGGCGTGCCCCAGGAGCTCGGGCTTCCCAGTGCGCCGAAGCAGTTTATCCAGTATCTGGAGGAGGACAACAGACCCCAGGTGACCCTGGACGTGGATTATGAGAACGGCATGGGCATCAGCGTGGGAAGACTGCGGGAGGACAGCATTTATGACTGGAAATTTGTGGGACTGTCCCACAATACGGTAAGGGGCGCCGCGGGTGGAGCGATTCTCTGTGCGGAGCTTCTGACGGCGCGGGGCTACATTACCGGAAAACAAAACGTCTGATAACAGGCTGTGAACCAAAAATCGAGGGATGTCCTGCCCTGTGCCGCTCATCCCTGTGTACATATAAAGGGCAGGGGGATGCGTGGGTAAAAATTTATATATCGCTGAAAAGCCCAGCGTGGCAAGGGAATTTGCCAAGGCTTTAAAATTGAATACCAATGCCCGGGACGGATATTTGGAATCTGCGGATTCCATTGTGACCTGGTGCGTGGGCCATCTTGTGACTATGAGTTATCCGGAAGCCTATGATGAAAAATACCGCAAGTGGAGCTTCGACACGATTCCTTTTATTCCTGCGGAATTTAAATATGAAGTGATAGACAGCGTAAAGAAGCAGTTTACGACTGTGAGCTCCCTTTTAAACCGTCCGGATGTGAGCACGATTTATGTCTGTACGGACTCCGGGCGGGAGGGAGAATATATTTATCGTCTTGTGGAGCAGATGGCGGGGGTAAAAGGTAAGACAAGGCGGCGCGTCTGGATCGATTCCCAGACGGAGGAAGAGATCCTGAGAGGGATCCGGGAAGCGAAGGATCTGTCCGAGTACGACCATTTGAGCGATGCGGCTTACCTGCGCGCCAAGGAGGATTACCTCATGGGGATTAATTTTTCCCGTGTGCTGACATTAAAATACGGTCAGAATGTAAAGGCATACCTGAAGCGCGACAAAGCGGTGATATCGGTGGGCCGTGTGATGACCTGTGTGCTGGGAATGATCGTGAACAGGGAGCGGGAGATCCGAAGCTTTGTGAAGACCCCGTTTTATCGTGTCGTGGGTAATTTCCTGCTGCAGGATAAAACCATTACCGGAGAATGGCGGGCAGTGGAAGGTTCTAAATATTATATGTCCCCTCTATTATATAAGGAGAACGGATTTCTGAAAAAAGAATCCGCACAGAAGCTCATAGACTATCTGCAGGAGCCTGTCTGCGGCAGGGACGAGGAATGCGGAAGGCAGGGTTACAGGCAGGCAGGCGAACCCCAGAAGACGGAAATGGGTGCCGGTCAGGCGCACATTTCTTCCGTGCCTGTGGTGGAGAGCGTGGAGCGCAAGAAGGAAAGTAAAAATCCGTCCCTGCTTTTTAACCTCGCGGAGCTGCAGAATACCTGTGCAAAATTGTTTAAGATCAGTCCGGATGAGACTCTGAGAATCGTTCAGGAGCTGTACGAGAAAAAGATGGTCACCTATCCCAGGACAGACGCCAGAGTGCTTTCCACCGCCGTGGCAAAGGAAATATCCAGAAATATTTCCGGCCTGAAGGGATATGGCCCTGCCGGAAGCTTTGCCGCCCAGATCCTGAATCAGGGCAGCTATAAAAACATTGCGAAGACCCGTTATACAAACGATAAGCTGATCACGGACCATTATGCCATTATTCCGACCGGCCAGGGATTAAATAACCTGAATTCCCTGCCGGAGATCAGCAGAAGGGTTTATGAGGTCATTGCCCGCAGATTTTTAAGTATTTTCTTCCCGCCGGCGGTCTATCAGAAGATTTCCCTGTGCATCCGGGTGAAAGAGGAACGTTTTTTTGCAGGCTTCAGGGTGCTGCTGGAGGAAGGCTATCTGCCGGTCACGGACTACTCCTTTTCGAAAAAGAAGGGAACGGGAGATGGAAAGACCGGGGCCTTGGAAGCTGATGATCCGGGCGATGAGGGCAACGGAGCGGAGAAGGACAATGGAAAGGAAAGCGGCAACGGGATAAAAGAAGAGGAGATCAAATGCGACGCCCGGATGCTTGAGCTTTTGAAGGGGCTTAGAAAAGGCACGGCATTAAAAGCGGATTCCTATGAGATCAAGGAGGGGGAAACATCTCCTCCTAAGCGTTATACCTCGGGAAGCATCATCCTCACCATGGAAAATGCGGGTCAGTTTATAGAAGATGAGGAACTGCGTGCCCAGATCAAGGGGAGCGGCATCGGAACCAGCGCCACCCGCGCAGAGATCCTGAAAAAGCTTGTAAACATAGAATATCTTGCGCTGAATAAAAAAACCCAGGTGCTCACCCCGACGCAGATGGGGGAGCTGATTTATGATGTGGTGAACGGCTCCATCAGGCCGCTTTTGGATCCGGCGCTTACGGCAAGCTGGGAAAAGGGGCTTACCATGGTGGCGGAAGGGAATATTACGGCGGATGAATACATGCAGAAGCTGGACAGCTTTGTGAGCCGTCGCACCAATATCGTAAAACAGCTCAATAACCAGGGTGCGCTTTACAGCTGTTTTAAACAGGCGGAGCCCAATTATGTGAGGGGCAGGGGATGAGCAGGATTCCCGGATGAGGAGATTAACTGCCGCCGTTCCAAACAGCGGCAGTTTCGTTATTACCTGAAATGATATTGGAAGGAGAAATCAGATGAAGAATGTAACGATTGCAGAACTTTATGACCTTACCCAGACGATAGCGTCGGATCTGTTTGCGGAAGCGGAGTATCCCTGGCAGCTTCTGCCGAAGATTCACGATTTTATCATTACCCTGGGGCAGGCGCTGCCCGAGGAAGTATATGAGAAGCGGGGCGAAAATATTTGGATTGCCAGGACCGCAAAGGTGGCGCCCACAGCCTGCTTAAACGGCCCTCTGATTGTGGATGAAGAAGCGGAGATACGTCACTGTGCCTTTGTGCGGGGGAACGCCATTGTGGGAAAGGGCGCTGTGGTGGGCAATTCCACGGAGCTTAAGAACGTAATCCTGTTCAATAAGGTGCAGGTTCCCCATTACAATTATGTGGGGGACAGTATCCTGGGCTATAAAGCGCATATGGGGGCAGGCTCCATCACCTCAAATGTGAAAAGCGACAAGACCCTGGTGGTGATCAAAGGGGATGGGGAAGAGATGGCCACAGGCTTAAAGAAGGTGGGAGCCATGCTGGGGGATAATGTGGAAGTGGGATGCAACAGCGTCTTAAATCCCGGCACTGTCATTGGAAGATGCAGCAATATCTATCCTACATCCATGGTGAGGGGCGTTGTTCCTGCGAACAGTATTTTCAAGAATACAGGGGAAGTGGTAACAAAGCGGTAACAACGTGCTGACTGTTCCCCGGCTGCCGGACCGTCGTCATGAGGTTTCATATTTAGGTTTCATATTTATTGACAAAAAAAGTAAAAAGGACTGGATTTTTTGGTCGGAATATGAGAGAATAGACGTGATGATTATGCTTTATAATCAAAGAGATTCGAAAGGAGATTTCACATGATTTATTCAAAGGAAGTTGAAGAAATGTGCCCCGTGGCACAAGGTGTACATCATGGCTGCGCACCCATTCCTGAAGAAGCAAAGTGGGTTCAGGCGAAGAGAGTAGAAGACATTTCCGGCTTTACACATGGTGTTGGCTGGTGCGCTCCCCAGCAGGGTGCCTGCAAGCTGACCCTGAATGTGAAGGAGGGCATCATCCAGGAGGCTCTGGTGGAGACCATCGGCTGCTCCGGCATGACCCACTCCGCCGCCATGGCCAGCGAGATCCTC
>CANPYG010000060.1 GCA_947588205.1 uncultured Acetatifactor sp.
TTGGCAAGAGCCGGAAGCCCTTTATTTATGCGGGGTTCCGGCTCTTTCATCGTAATTAAGTGTCGAAAATGGGATTTGATGCGCTATTTGTCAATCAGAAATTTTTCAAAATAAGTGATTCTCCCGTTACGCTGAAAAATTTTTGCTTCGTTTCATATCACAGGAAATTCTAGATTTTATTTTCTTGGTATGTTATACTTAGTACGCTATCCTTAGTATGCCCCAATTCCATTGAGGCCCATGATAATGTGCATAGAAGGGGAAGAGTCTACTCCCCTGTGACGGCAAAACCATCTTAAAATGCGGAGGGAAACTTCATGACACAAAAAGAACGTATGGAAGCCGGACTGATCTACGATCCCGGCGATGATGAAATTATGACAGAACAAGTTTCTTATCTTGATTTATTATATGAGTTTAACGCTTCCCGTCCATCTGAGCTTGACAGGCGTTCACAGCTTTTGAAGAAGATGTTCGGGAAAATCGGCAAGGACTGTTATATCGAACCGCCTTTTCATGCGAACTGGGGAGCCCGGCATGTTTTCGCAGGCGATTCCATGTATGCGAACTTCAATCTCACGCTTGTGGACGACGGCTGCATCTTCATCGGAGATCATGTTATGTTTGGCCCCAACGTAACGATTGCGACGGCAAACCACCCTGTTCTTCCAAAGCTCAGGCAACATGGGCTGCAGTATAATAAAGACGTCCATATCGGTAATAATGTGTGGATCGGCGCAGGGGCGATCGTCGTGCCGGGAGTCTCCATCGGGGATGATTCCGTCATCGGGGCGGGAAGCATCGTGACAAGGGATATTCCTTCCGGCGTAGTCGCCGTGGGAAATCCCTGCAGGGTGCTTCGTAAAATAGGGGAACACGAGAAAGATTTTTTCTACAAGCAGGAAAGAATCGACTGGGAAAACCTGCTTGACCGAGAGGAAGATTAATTCATGAGAACAAAAATAAAAGCGATCATTTTCGCCTTGCTGGCCGCAGCCTTTTATGCGATCAACACACCGCTTTCCAAAATACTCCTAGACCATGTTCCGCCCTCCTGCATGGCGGCTTTCCTATATCTGGGCGCAGGTCTCGGGGTCGGCGCAATGTATCTTTTCCACTGGAAAAAAGAGAGGAAGGAGGAACGGATCTGCAGGCGCGATCTGCCCTATACCGTCGGGATGATCGTATTGGATATTTTTGCGCCTATTTTCCTGATGCTGGGCATTCAATATGGCTCTGCATCCAATGCATCCCTGCTGGGAAATTTTGAGATTGTTGCCACCACCCTGATCGCCCTCCTCCTTTTTCGAGAGGTGATTACCAAGCGCTTTTGGCTCGCCATCCTGTTTATCACCGCCGCAAGCATCACGCTTTCCTTCGATGGGACAAGCAGTCTGCGCTTTTCCTTCGGCTCCCTGTTCGTTCTGCTGGCAACCATATGCTGGGGATTTGAAAATAACTGCACCAGAAGCATTTCTGAGAAAAGCACTTATCAGATCGTCGTGCTGAAAGGAATCTTTTCGGGAACAGGCTCTTTTATCATAGCTTCCCTGGTCGGGGAAAAGCTCCCTGCCTTTCCATACATTCTGATGGCAATGCTCCTAGGCTTTGTCTCCTATGGACTGAGCATCTTCCTCTATATCAGGGCGCAACGGGACTTAGGCGCAGCCAAAACCAGCGCTTATTATGCCATCGCGCCTTTTATAGGGGCGTTTTTATCCTTCGTCATGGTAGGGGAAAAGCTATCGTTCAACTATGGGGTCGCGCTTCTTTTCATGGTGACCGGGACCGCCTTTGTCATAAAAGATACGTTGAACAAAGGATCACAGGAAGGATAACATCAGCCTTCAAAACCTTGCCTTAATACCTTACTTCAATTTCCTTCAAGACCTTGTTCAATTCCCTTTTTCAACCTCTCAAGGCCATCCAGAAGAACAGCCCTGGGGCAGGCGATATTCAGCCGCAGGAAATGTTCTCCATTGCCGCCGAACTGAGCCCCGCCGGAAAGATACAGCCCTGTTTTCTCACGGATCCTGGACGCCAGATCCGCAGTCTTTGCGCCGTTCCTTACACCGTCTTTTGTTCCGTTTAAAGAAGGATCCGCCCCGTCTGCCCCGGGATCTGTCCCGGGGCAGGTCTTACCTTCCAGTGCACTGCAGTCAAGCCACAGAAGGTAAGTGGCGTGGGAGGGCACCAGATGCAGCTGTGGAAGCTCCTTATCCACAAACTCTGCTGTGATTTTTTTATTCTCCGCGATATACGCCCTCAGCTCGTCCAGCCATTCTTCCCCCTGGTTAAAGGCCGCCACAGCCGCAGTCACAGCGAAAGCGTTCGGCTCCGCCACCTCGTCCGTATTGAGCCCTCTCCACACCTTATGGCGCAGCAGGCTATTGGGAACCGATACCGCCGCAGTCTGCAGCCCCGCCATATTGAACGCCTTGGTAGGGGCAATACAGGTGACGGAATTCTCCCTGCATTCTTCGGACACAGATGCAAAGGGAACGTACTCAAAGCCCGGATCCGTCAGGTCGCAGTGGATCTCATCGGACACCACCGTCACATGATGCTTATGGCAAAGCTTCCCGATGCGCCCCAGGGTTTCCCTGTCCCAGATTTTTCCCACCGGATTATGGGGATTGCACAGAATCATCAGGCTGGTCTGGGGATCCGCAAGATCCTGTTCCAGTCTGTCAAAATCAATATGATATTCTCCGTCCTCGTAAATCAGCGGACTTTCCAGCACCTGCCTCCCATTATTCAGAATAGAATTGAAAAAAATATTATAGACCGGCGTCTGGATCAGCACCTTTTCCGCGGGGGTGGTCAGCTTCCTGACAATGCTGGAAATGGCAGGCACCACCCCGGTGCAGAAGATCAGCCAATCCTTCTGCAGGGTAAAATGATGTCTTCTCTCCCACCAGGAAAGATAGGCGTCGTACCATTCCTCCGGAATGACGGAATATCCAAAAACGCCGTGGGAAACACGCTCCTGTATCGCTTCAATGATCTGCGGGGCAGTCCGAAAATCCATATCCGCCACCCACATGGGCAGCTCCTTCTCTCCCACATCCCACTTTAAAGAGCCGGTTCCCCGCCTGTCGATCAATTCATCAAAATTATGCTTCATCTCTCCTCAATCTCCTCAACCGCCGCTTTTCTGCTGTTGATCCGCCGGATCACTTCCATATCAAATTTAGGCTGTCTGCCATAAGTATACAACCCGTTTAATTCCTGCTCCACATCATACAGCTGGGTATAGCAGAAACCGAACATCCTGGGATTGTCCAGCAGGGCATCCGTCAGTCTCCGGTAACGCTCAAGATACTCCTCTTCGGTCTTAGGACCCTGACCGTATCCCCAGCCGTCCGCCTTTGTGCCTTCCACATCCCATTTGATCCCGCCGTATTCACTGATAAAAACAGGAACCCCTTCTATGGGAGTCTGTCTTGCTGGCATCATCTCCCGGAGCTTTCCGCCCTCTGCAAACTCCTGGTAATGGCTTTTGAAAACATCAGGATCCTGTTCGTAATCATGCAGATCGTAAATATCGCTGATCACATGGAAATTTCCGCTGGTATCGATGCAGGGACGGGTGGTATCATACTGTTTTGTCATCAGGTAGACGATCCGCAAAAGATCGTCGTCCTGCTTTCTTCCGTCACAGTCCCAGGTCTCGTTAAAGGGACACCAGCCCACGATAGCAGGATGGTTGAAATCCCGCTCAAGCACTTCCATCCATTCCGGCAGAAAGCTTTTCAGGCTCTCAGGACTGCTGTAATCCAGCCCCCAGTTGCCCTGCTCTCCCCAAACCAGATATCCCAGCCTGTCACAGTAATACAGAAACCGCTCCTCAAAAACCTTCTGGTGGAGCCTTGCCCCGTTAAAGCCGGCCGCCTGGGAAAGCAGAATATCCCGCTCCAGGGCTTTCTCTGTAGGCGCGGTATAAATCCCGTCGGGATAAAAGCCCTGATCCAGCACCAGCCGTTGGAATACACTGCGCCCGTTTAACAGAACCTTTTCCCCGCAGATATTGACCTCCCGCATGCCAAAATAACTGTGTACCCGGTCTTCCCCAAAGGAAAGCTCCAGGTCATACAGCCTCCCCTGCCCCGGCTCCCATAGATGAAGCTCAGATAATGAAATCGTCACCGCAACCGTATCCGCCAATACTTTTGCCCGGGCAGAGCCGCAGCTTTTTCCTTCATAAAATGCTTCCGCCAAAAGCTCCTTCGAAGCTTCCTTCCGGCAATCCCGGGAAACAGCATCCCTTGGATCTCCTCCAAAATCTAAACACTCTCCGCAGCCTGAAATCCCAGACCGCTTTATAACTGCCTTGACTGTAACGCATCCTTCCGCGATATTCGGATAGATCTGGAACTTCTCAATATAGGCCTGCGGCACAAATTCCAGCCACACCGTCTGCCAGATCCCTGTAGTCCGCGTATATTCACAGCCCTGGGACTGATAGACGGGGCTTTGCTTTCCCCGGCACTGCCTGCAGCTTCTTTCATTATCAATGGCGCAGACCGTGACCCGATTCTCTCCCTTACCCGCAAGATCCGTAATGTCAAAAACAAAAGAGGAATATCCTCCCTTATGGGAACCTGCCTTTCTCCCGTTTACCCACACATGGCATTCATAATCAACCGCCCCAAAATGCAGCCGGATCCGCCCCTTAAAATGCTCCTCCGAAAGCGTCACCCTGCGCAGATACCACACCGCAGGCATAAAATCCTTATAACCGATGCCGCTAAGCCCGCTTTCCGGGCAGAAGGGCACCAGAATCCTCCTGGAAAAAGCTTCCGCATCCTGAAGACCTCTTGCCATGCCGCTGCATCCGAAATCGAACTCAAACTCCCACTCCCCATTCAGATTCATCCAGTTTTCCCGCTGCATCTGCGGCTTCGGATGCTCCGGTCTTGGAATTCCATTCATCTTCCTCTTCCCTCCTGTTTCCCCATTTTCCAGCGCCAAATGGTTCTTCCGTCTTCCAGCGCCAGATGCTCTTTCCTCCATTCTGCGCCAAAAGTTCCCCCTTTCTTCCGCGTTAGTTGATATATATTCCATCCCTTCCGCCGCGCTAGGCGATAAAGGAAAGTAGTATCAACGCGAAAGAGCAGGCGATAAAAAGCGCCATTCCAAGGTTCAAATACACTGTTTTCAGCTTCATCCCCTTTGTCAGCTCAAGCTCCGCAGCCTGAAAACTGACATTCCGAACCTGGATGCAGAAGAGCACCAATCCGGCGAGGCTTAAGGCGATCATCGCCAATACATAAATTGCAAAAGGAGCGATCTGCATCAATAGTGCCTCCAACTGCGCCGGGTCATTCAGGTCCGAGCTGCCCAAAGCATCAAAAGGAAGGCTGTTCAACAGGGCCGGAGCCACGATACTGCCCATAAAATTAATCATCATGTGCAGGGCTGTGGAATACCTGAGCCTTCCGGTTTTCAAATAGAGATAGCCGAATACGAGCCCTAGGGCAAAGGCATAGAAGAACTGGGACAGATTTCCATGCATAAGTCCAAAGGCGAACGCGGACGTAACCACCGCCAGCTTTTCACCGTAAATACAGGCTCGATCAATAAACTGTTTGCGGAAAATATATTCCTCAATGGCGGGCGCCAATATAACCATGACCAGGATCCGCAGCCACAAAGAATCGTCCATCGCGTAAGTGAGGACCGGATTCACGAACGACGCCCCCAGCGCCGCCTGGATTAACGCCAGGACGAGATTCCCCACAAGATTTCCCGCATACATCACAAAGATACTTATGATTGCCGCAGCAGCAAACCTCCCCGGTTTCAAAGGATGCTCTTTGCGCGGGTAAGACGGAACCTGCTTCATAATCAAAAGACCGATGGGAACCGCCACAAAGTACAACGGAGCAAAGGTACACAGCCAAAGCACCCAGGAAGGGCTTTCTCCCTGGGGAAAGATTATTCCCACAATTTCCCCCGCCGCGAACTGAAGGACCGAAGAGACAGCCAAAATCGCAAACATTCCCAGTCCAAGGATGGAGAACCGCCTCCTTGCAAGCTTCGCATCGCCCCGAAAAACCGCGGCGCTTTGCCTCTGCCTCCCACCCTTTGGATCTATGAAAATAGGGGAAAGCCCGAAAAACAGGAGGCCCAGCCCGAAATTAAACACGGCAGCGCCGATCATGCCCACCGCCGTATGCCCGGATACCATGCCGAGGGACGCGATAACGATATCCGGCAGCAGCCCGAAGTAAATAAACATGATCTGAATCACCTGTTTTAACGTCTTTCCGGCGGAGACAGGCACCGAAAATCCTATGAACGCCCCCACGTTCGTGGCGTAAAAATCAACGGAAATAATCACCGGAACCCATGCCAAAGCGGTAAAAAGATTTGTTCCGGTAAAAAGAGCTCCGACGACGACAGCAGGGAGTATGTCCAAAAGGCAGTTTACCGTTCCTCCCATTAACGACCAGAACAGCTTCGCCCATGTGCTTTCCGGGATCAGCAGGAAGGAATCCATCTTCGTATCCTGTTCCAGGGGATTCCCCAGAGAGCGGAAAAAGACCATTGCCGCAAGAGTCAGCGCAACGGGCAGGACGTCCTCTGTCCGGGTCACAAATCTGCACAGCAGCGAAACGAAAACCGCTGTAACCAGATAGGTTTCCATCGTTTTCGTAAAGAAGCCCAGGTGAGCAAACCGGAACCGGTTGTAAATTGATTTAAAAAAGAAAACATTCGCGCCTGCTCCATGACGCATGCCGTCCCGCCGTAGTTTTTCGCTTCGATCCTTTTTCCGCTTCACCACAATGGCGGAAGATTTCTCAGATTGCGCCCTCTCCAGAAGCTCAGCCGTTTCCTCGGACTTCGCCATGGCGTCCTCGTAAAAATCCGCATGGATATTCCAAATGACATAGATCAGGAGCGCTCCCCCCAGGATGAGGGCAAAGAGGCAGAGCGCCGCCCCAAAGAGATTGCCTCCCATCGCGAATGCACAAAAGCCTTTCAACCAGCCCCATATGGGAATGTATCTGGTGACGGGAGCATTGAAAAACAGAGCGGCAGCTTTTAGATAGCCATTTCCGGAACGAACCGAAAAAATAAGGAAACTGCCGGCGATAAGCAGCAAAAATCCGTAAATTGCCGGCCGCAGGAAACGCTTGATCGTCGCATGGGTAGCGGAAAGCGTATAAAGCAGCACCTGTATGAGCGTTCCGAACACGATCGTAACGCCCCACGCCACAATCAAAGACAGAGCCGCCCAGATGCCAAGTCCCGCGTTAAGGATCAGGTTAGGCAGCTGGAACAGCATATAAACGCTTCCTAACACCGCTATTCCAAGCTGGGTCGCAACGCGGAACATCAGAACAGACTGCGGCTTCATGGGGGAAGCAAACAAAAGATTCACATCCGCCGGGAGAAAAATCCTGCTGCCGTTTTTATCCGCGCCTATGGCATAAAACACAAACATGGCAAGAACAATTCCGCCAACGACCAATTCTATCATATCGTTCGCTTCCATACCGGCGCTTTCCAGCATAGAAGGTTCTTCCACATCCATTCCGGGATCTTCTGGATAGGAAGTCCCTTCCATTTCCGCGACAATCGCCTGACCGGAATCCTCCGGCTCCTTCTGTCCGGCGGAATCGTCTAAAAAACTTATGAATAATCCAAGGACAACTCCTACGGCCACGCAGACGACGAAAAAGATCAGCACCCACGTCTTAAAAAGCTTCTTCAGCTGATTTTTGAATGTATGCAGCGCATAATAGGAAAAGAGTCTCATTTTTCATGCTCCTCCTGCAGCGCTTTATCCTCCCTGGAGCCTTTCCAGGAGCCCTCCCCGGAGCCTTTCGATTCCTCCCTGGAGCCTTCCCCGGAATCTTCCTCCGGCTGGCAGGAAGCGGAACCCTCCGTTACGTCAAAGAATAATTGTTCTAACGTCCTTCCGTCTCTTTCCAGTTCCTCTCTGGTCACGTTGGCACGAATGGAACCGTGATCCATAATGATCGTCCGGTCCCACAGCATATCCACACTGTCGATAATATGGGTGCTGACAAGCATTGTACGCCCCTGCGCCCGCATTTCTTCCAACAGCAGCTTTAATTCTTTAATGGCATGGGGATCAAGACCGATCATAGGCTCATCCAGCAGGAGAACCTTCGGTTCCGGCAGCAGCCCGAGACAGATGTTCAGCTTTTGCTGCATCCCCTTGGAAAGCTCATCCCCGAATTTTTTCTGTTTATCCGTAAGCTCAAACCGACGGAACAATTCTTCCTTCCGGGCTTTATAATCCTTTAGCTTATATGCCCGCGCGATAAAATCCAAATGCTCCGATACCGTCAGATTCGGATATAGGGACGGCATCTCCGGGATATACCCTAACAGCCTTCTCGCATCGGTGGTTTTGTTGGGGAAGCCCCCGACAGTGATTTCCCCGTCATAACGCAGGAAACCGATGATGGATTTCATAATCGTGCTTTTTCCAGCCCCGTTTGGTCCCAACAGCACCGTAACGCTGCCCGGGTCAAGCTGAAAGCTCAGGTCATCGCAGGCCATCACCTTTCCGTATTTTTTGGTAACGTGAGATACTTTTAACATTCTTTTGTGACCCTCCCTCATTCATGCAGGTAAAATTCCATGTAACAGTTTCATTCTACTGCAAATTCCGGGGAAAGTAAAGAAGACTTACCAAACATGGGATGACTCATCCAGTCATACCGCTACCTTGATCACAAACTTTTTCACCTTCCCGGGAGCCTCGACTGCCTGTCCCGGCATATGGGCGTCCTTGGGATAGAGGACCACATAGCTTCCCGCCGTCAACACTGTCTCCATCATGTTTTCCGTTCCCTCCCAGAACATGACATCCTTCTTTTCGTCATAGGCTTCCATCACCTTCAGATTTACCACATCGGAAACCGAGATCTTCTCCTCCCCGGAAACGATCCACTGGATATCAACGTATCTTTTATGGGATTCCAGCTTTTTCAACTCAGGGATTTTGGTCTCATATTCCTGAACCATATAATAATCGTTCCCTTCAAGCGGGAAAGTACCCAGCTCATGATTCTGCATATCCAAAGATTTTACATACTGAATTGCCTTTTGAACCCTATCCATGATTCTCCTCTCCTTTTCCTTCCGCTATGCTTCACATTCCAGCCGTTCCTGAGTCAGGATTCCCCAAGACCCTCAATCGCCTTGTTCATAGCCTCATGCAGCCCGGGATAAACCTTTTTCAGGCTCAATATTTTTCCATCGGTGGAAAGAAAGCAATGGGAAGAGATTCCTGTCGCGCGAAGCTCCCCCGAGTCCTTCTCATACATCCGGTAGCCCACCACCAGCTTGATCCCGTTATAATGCTGGATCTCAAGATGTATACAGATGTGTTCATTCAGGCGGCAGCTCTTCCGGTACTCGCAGGAAACATTGATGACCGGACAGACAATCCCTGCTTTCTCTATTTCCTCCATGGGAAAGCCGATCTTCGTCAGGAAATCCATCCTCGCCTCCTCCATCCACCGGATATAATTGGAATGATGGATGATCCCCATCTGATCCGTTTCATAGTATTGCGCCTTATGCTCATAATCCTGCATTTTTGCTTCCACCGCTTCCTTTTATTTCTTTCCTTACTTGCTTTTGTTTCTTTCCTTACTTACAAAGCTGTGTCACGATCTCATTGATCATTTTGCCGTCCGCTTTGCCCTTCAAGGCCCCCATGGCGGCCTTCATGACCTGACCCTTATTCCCGCCCGCCAATACTTCGGCGAGCTCCGTTTCAATATATGCCTTGACCTCCTCTGCAGACATCATATGGGGCGCAAACTCGGCAATGACATTATAATTCGCCTGATACTCCGCTTTCAGCTCCGCCCTCTCATCCGGGCAGGTATCCACCTGTTCCTTGGCGGTCTTCAGCTCTTTCAGGATCACCCTGTCCACCAGCTCTGCAGAAATATCATCCCTGTGCCCTTCGTCAATGGCAGCCTTCTTCACGGCGGCCACCAGGCTGGAAATCGAATTTTTCCTCGCCTTATCCCCTGCCTTCATGGCTGCGATCATTTCCTTTCTCAATTGTTCAAATTCCATATTCACCTGACCTCCATTCCGGAGCGTTTCCAAAACAAGGCACGGCCTCCGGCTGTCCGTGACGCCCCGGCACCAACAGCCATAACTATCTTACCACCTTTTCCCACAAAAAGAAACCACCAATTTTGCGCTGAGTACAGTTCAGCCAGCGCGCGGCTGAACTGTTCTATCGGAAAAAATCCCGCAAATATGATGGTTTCTTCTTATTCAAATATTTTTCTAAATGAAATTCTTACAGCAGCCGATTCCGGTTCACGCCGGTCTGATGGCCTTTACCTGAAAACCGGCCTTCTCCACCGCCCGGACCAAAAGATCATCCGGGATCTCCTTTTCCATGACGACCTCGGCTGTGTTTTTCTTAAGATCCACCCTGGCGGCTGCACCCTCCAGCTCATTGATGGCTTTTTCCACACTGTTCCTGCAGTTCTCGCAGTGCATGCCCTCGATCTGGAGCACCCTGCGGAAACGTGCATCCTGAATCTTCTTTTTCTGCTTCGGAACGCTTCCTGCGCCGCAGCACCCTCCTTCGCCCTTAAAGTGCTTCAGGGCGGAGCGCAGGGCAAAAAAGCCAACGATAATCAAAATTCCGATGATAATTGCATTTCCCATGGCTTGATCCACTTCCTCTCCGGTTCCGTCACCATTACCTCTGGCGCTGCAGCCCTGTCTCAGGAACCGCCAAATACCTACATTCTGAATCCCGGAAGACTCAGCGCCCACAATGTCCTCCGCAATGGCTGCAGTCTCCCCCGCACTGCAGGGATTTTCCGTTCTTTTTATCCCGGATCATGCTGCATACCACCAAAGCCACCACAGCCACAAGAACTGCACCTACTATGATCGTGCCCATCCAGACTACTTCCTTTCTTTTCCCTTATCACAGTTTATTCTCTTGCATCATAAGTTTACTCTTTTGCCCGCGGACTGTCAACCTTGCGTTCTCCGCCAGATCTCAGCTCGCCTCTCAGCCTGCCTTTTTCAGGTCCACCTTCAGCGTTGTGCTTTCCTTATAAGGACGTACCAGCAGGAATATGAAGCCCGCCACCAAAGCGAGGGCGATCACCGTAAAGATTCCGAAGGAGCCCTGGAACAAAGAACCGATCTGATACACGCAAAGGGAAACCACATAAGCTAACAGGCACTGATAGCTGATGGCGAACCAGAACCATTTCGCATTGTTCATCTCCCGCTTGATGGCACCCATGGCGGCGAAGCAGGGAGCGCACAGCAGATTGAATACCAGGTAGGAATATCCTGCCAGAGCGCTTACGCTGGCTCCCACAGAAGCCCAGATGGCCTCTCCGTTGTCACCCAGCTCTTCCACGCCTGCTGCCCAGTCGGGGAAGAGAATTCCGAAGGTACTCACCACATTCTCCTTTGCCACCAGTCCGGTCACGGCACCCACCGCAAATTTCCAGTTGCCCCAGCCAAGAGGCGCGAAGATCCAGGCAAAAGCGTTGCCGATGGCAGCCAGGATGCTATGATCCAGCTCAGACTCTTCCAGCATACGGAAAGCGCCATCCACCCATCCGAAGAAAGAGGTGAACCATACCAGGATAGTGGAAAGAAGGATGACTGTTCCGGCCTTTTTGATAAAAGACCAGCCCCTCTCCCACATGCTCCTCAGGACATTTCCCACAGTGGGCCAATGGTAAGCGGGAAGCTCCATCACGAAAGGAGCGGGATCCCCTTCAAACATCTTTGTCTTCTTTAAGATAATGCCTGAGCAGACGATGGCAGCTACACCGATAAAATAGCAGCTTGTAGCCACCCAGCCCGCATTGCCGAAAAAGGATCCGGCGATCAGGCCGATAATGGGGATCTTGGCGCCGCAGGGGATAAAGGTGGTGGTCATGACGGTCATCTTGCGGTCTCTATCATTTTCAATGGTACGGGAAGCCATAACCCCCGGCACGCCGCAGCCGCTTCCGATGAGCATGGGTATGAAGGATTTTCCGGAAAGACCGAACTTTCTGAAAATACGATCCATGATGAAGGCGACTCTCGCCATGTAACCGCAGGACTCCAAGAACGCCAGGAAAATAAAGAGCACCAGCATCTGGGGAACAAAGCCAAGCACGGCGCCTACGCCTGCCACAATACCGTCCAGGATCAGACCCTTCAGCCAATCAGCACAATTCAAAGCGTCCAGCACAGACTCGATGAGCACCGGTATGCCCGGAATTTCCAGTCCGAAGAGACTCCAGCCGTCCCCGAACACCCCGTCGTTTGCCCAGTCGGTTGCCCAGGTTCCCACCGTCGTCACGGAAATATAATACACGATGAACATGACCACTGCGAAAATCGGAAGGGCAAGCCATCTGTTGGTCACGATCTGATCGATCTTGTCGGAGGTGGTCAGCGCCTTCTTTCCGGTCTTTGTATAGCATTCGCCAATGATTTTGGAAATATAAACATATCTTTCATTGGTGATAATGCTTTCAGTATCGTCATCCAGCTTCTTTTCCAGCTCGGCGATCTCGGCGCTCACATCAGGAACCGACTTCATCAGAGACTGTATCTTATCATCCCGCTCCAAAAGCTTGATGGCGAAGAACCTTCTCTGTTCCTCTGCAACGCCGCTTAAATTTTGTTCCACCCGTCCGATGACGTTTTCCACAATAGGGGCGAATTCATGAACCGGTTCCGGGGCTTTTTTGCTGACCGCAGCGGCGATCACCTTCTGCATGGCTTTCCCGACGCCTGTTCCCTTCAGGGCGGAAATCTCCACGGCCTCGCAGCCAAGCCTTCTGCTCAGCTTATCGGTATGTATCTTATCCCCGCTTTTCGCAACCACATCCATCATGTTGACGGCCATCACCACGGGAATCCCCAGTTCCATCAGCTGTGTGGTCAGGTACAGGTTCCGCTCGATGTTAGTGCCGTCCACAATGTTTAAAATAGCGTCCGGCCTTTCATGAATCAGATAATTTCTCGCCACAACCTCCTCTAAGGTATAGGGGGACAGGGAGTAAATTCCCGGCAAATCCATGATATCGACTTCATCCTTTACGCCCGAAACGTACTGCTTCTTTAATTTGCCCTCCTTCTTCTCCACCGTAACGCCCGGCCAGTTTCCCACGAACTGGTTGGAGCCGGTCAGCATATTGAACAGGGTGGTTTTGCCGCTGTTGGGGTTCCCGGCTAACGCAATCTTAATCGCCATTTCCTTTTCCTCTTTCCGCCCGCCTTTATGCGGACTTGATTTTATGATTCGCTACTACTGTTTCCAGCCTGTGATTTGACTGTACAACCTAAAATTGTGATCCGTCAGAAATGCTTCATACTTGCAATTCGCTGGAACTATTTCAAGTTGTGGTTCATTCGAGTTGTAGTTCATTCGAATTGTAGTCCATTCGAATTGTTTCATGCTTGTTATTAGTTATTGCTATTTAAAATTAGAAGCTCCTAACTATCATTTAAAAAAATATTCAGTTTTTACAAAAATACTGTGCCAGTGACAATCACTGTGCCTGTGAAAATTAGTCCACCCAGGAAAGACACTGCAGCCTGGTATGTCACTCCACCTGGATCATCTCGGCGTCCGCTTTCCGCAGGGAAAGCTCATATCCTCTCACAGTCACCTCCACGGGATCCCCCAGGGGAGCTACCTTTCTGACAAAAATCTCCACTCCCTTTGTAATGCCCATGTCCATAATACGCCTTTTCACCGGACCGTCACCTGTCAGTTTGGAGACCTTTACGGTGCTGCCGCATGGAACCTCTCTTAATGTCTTCATCTCTTATCACCTTTCTGATACACTTTGTTAAAACGTCTAAGGGCGCACTTCCACCCCTGACGATGATAACCTTTCATAAGCCCTTATCCCACCAGGATCTTATTGGCCATATCCTTTCCGATGGCAACCCTGGATTCCTTCACGTTTACGATCAGATTGCCCCCGGCCTCTGTCACCACTGTAACAAGCCCGCCGGCCACGAAACCGAGATTCTCCAAAAACTTTCTCGTTTCTTCCTTGCCGCCTACCCTGCGGATCACATTGGGCTCCCCTTCCTTCGCCATTGTCAAAGGCATACTCATCCATCCTTTCTTCCTTTATCCTGCTGCAGGCATTTCCACCCTGCAGCAAATACTTCATTCTGCAGCAGGCATTTTCATTCTGCATTCCGTTATCTTCCTGCATCTTGTAATCATCCTGCATTCCGTTAGTTAGTATAATCTAACATTTATTTGTTGTCAAGTACTTTAGTGATATTTTTCTAACAAAAGAATGAAATGTTCATAAAGATATAAAGGAGACCTGACACCGGATAAAAGAATCCGGGCAGGTCTCCGTCGCCACATGCTTTGAAAACACGTTTTACTGCTTATTGCTTATTGCCTATTCCTGCTTATTGCCTGCTTCGGCTTTCCCGGCTTTTCAGCCTGCCTCTCAGTTAGCTTTTGCTTTCTTCCCAAAGAAAGCCGCCCCTGCAAGGCAGACCACGGCCATTCCGCCTACTAACAGAATGATATCGCCTGTCTTGGGCGCGGTGGCCTTGATAACCACTGCAACAGGCGAATAGGATGACAGGGTAAAGGTTACAGATCCATCAGCCACTTTGCTGGGCGTAATCTCCTCCCATGCACCGTCGGATTTCATGTGCAGGACAACCACATTCTGGTTCGCGCGTATCTGCCCTACGTTCAGGGTAAATGTTGCGGCCCCGGTTCCCTGGGGCACCACCAGGTCAACGATGGACGCGATCGTCGCGTTATCGCCTACCACAGCCTTTGTCTGCGCCACTGCAGCCTTCGCCACATCAATGGATACGGCGGAAATGGATGCGCCTTCCACATCTGTGGCAACGGTCGTCTGACTGGCATATTCCGTAAGGCTGCTTTCCGTGATGGTCTGGGTACCGATGGTAAGGGATGCATCCGGGCTACTGCCTGCGGTATGTTGCCCGTTATCGCTCTGGCTCGCAAACACGTTGATGCCCATGGCGAACATCATGATCATTGCGCCTGCCAGTGCCAAGATTCTCTTTTTCATGGTAATCACTCCTCCTTTCTTCATGATAACATGTGGCGTTTATATTAATGGTTTCCCATTAATACCGCTCTATGGGACGGCCCCCGGGCAGCATTCCCCCGGGGCGTCCTGTTCCAGGAAGCTTAATTTCCGGAAGGATCCACTTCCTTATAAAAAACTTCCACCACCAGATCCCGGAGCGCATCCTTGTCCGGGTAGAACCTTTCGTACCCGTCCACCACCCCGGTTTCCCCTTCTAAGGTATATATTTCATCCAAATCAAAGGAATAGTCCAATAATTCCCCCGCCAGGTAAGCCACCTCGTCTATCGATATGTCGGTGACCATATACTTCCCAAGCTTCCGGTACAGGGTTACCGGCAGTGTCAAATCTTTTTTCACCGCCTCCACGGCCGAGCGCATAAAATTCCCCAGGTACTGCTTTTGCCTGGCGAGGCGCCCCCGGTTGCTCTCAAAGATTGTCGTATCGCGCCATTTCACGTACCAGAAGGCATCCTCCCCTTTCAGGAACACCTCCGCGCCCTTCTTCCACGCCGGGTTTTTCTTGGTCAAATCCTCCAGGACAGTCACGCCCACTCCCCCGACCGCATCGTTCAGTTCCTGGATCGCAGCCATGTTCACTGCAACATAGCCGTTGATCGGGAGGTCGTAAAACAGGGCGGATACGGCATCCTCCGTCAGTTCGCAGCTGAATTCCCTTCCATCCCCAAAGCTGTGCTGGACGGCTATGGGAGCCCTGACCGTCTGTTCATACCCTTCGGCGTGGACACCGTACAGCTTTACATCCACCTCCGTATCGCGGTTCACGGCGATTATACGGATTCTTTTCCCTGTGGGATCCGCCACCACCAAAAACAGGGCATCCGCCTGTCCCCCGCTGTAAGCGTCCGGATTGTCCGCGACCTCGCTGTCCTTGTCGATTCCCATCACCAGGAAGGTCAGGATTTCCCTGTTGAATTCATAAATTTTCCCATCATGACGCACCCAGCCCTCCTGCCATGCGGGCTGTTCCCCGTCCTGGGCATCGGTTTCCCCTGCATCCGCATCCACGTCCTGCCCGCTGCCCGAAGCGGACGGAGCGGCTTCCCCCTGTCCGCCCATTCCTTCCACGGGCAAATTCGGGACAGCGTTCCCGGCTGTCTCCCGCAGGCGGTTCCTTCCGGTCTGCCGCAGGAAAAACACTGCTGCCACAAGCAAAGCGGCTACCACCGCGGCAACCACAAGCCAGGTGATGGCAACGCTTCGAATGCGGCGCAGCTTACGCCGCCTGCGGCCACGGTCCGCATCCGCAGGCCACCTATTCTTCCCTGTCCCCATCTTCTTCATGCTGCACTCCTTCCGCCTCCAGGACCGCCTGGACCAAATACCTTTTTTCCGGCTTGCCGTAGACGCAGGTCTCCAGGGTTACAATCCTGTCGGAGTTGTCCAGTTCCACCTCCGTATTAAAATTGCTGTTCAGCCCGTCCTCGTCAAAAACAGACTCCAGGTATTCCCCGAAGACTTCCTGATTCCACATATCAAAACCCAATAACAGGTGTACGTTGGTATATTCATAGGCCGCGAAGACCCGGTATACCCTCGTCACCCCCGGGGAATAGACATACACATACGGATGCTCCCCAAAAAATACCGGGTCCTCGTAATTATGGAGGGTGGCGAACATGGTTCCGTTCCTCATGTTGTGCCCGTACAGTACCGTATTGGGATCGTCCCAATCCTTGGAATTGTAATATTCCGTATAAATACAGCCATGGGTAGCATAGGAGCCGTCCAGATCCCGCCTGAGATAGTAAGAGGGATCCTCCGGGTGCTGTACCACCGGATAATCCACATCGGTTCCCGGCACAGTGAGCCAGGCGTAGATATCTTCACATTTATCCGCCTGCAGCCCCGCAAAATCGATGGCCTTTTCCGGAACGTCATAACCTTCCAGACCGGGATAAATACGGCCGTCTTCTTCCTGGGTCTCAAGGCCCTGACCCGATTCCGCGGTTTCCGCCCCTGTCCCGGTTTTTCCCTGGCCGTCTTCAGGGTCTGCCTGACCGGAACCCAGGCTTTCCTGACGGCCAGCAGGGTCTTTCCCCCCGCTTCCCGGGGCGTTTTCCGCCGTCTCCATTCCATCGGTATGCCCCTGGGCTTCCTGGATATATTCCGAACGCAGTTCTTCCAGCTCCTTCCCGTCCCTGTAGCTGTCCAGAAAATACTTTACAATCCAGGCAGCGCAGCCCAGGAAGGCAAAGGTAAACACAAAAACGCCTACAAGATAGATTTTTTTACGGTACATTCCCGTCGCCCCCTTCCTTGATCCAGGCCCAGCCCTGTTTATCCAGGCCCAGCCCTGTTTATCCAGGCTCAGTCCTGGGAAAACAAATCCCTGGTATAGACCTTTCCCCCGGCTTCCTTAAGCTGCGGCGTCCGGCGGTTGGCAAGGATCAGGTCGCACCTGGCCACAAATTCCTGGAAGCTTTGAATTACGTTACAGCCCAGGAAGCTTTCCGCAGACAACCTCGGCTCATAGACCAGCACCTCCACGCCGCGGCTCCGAAGGATCCTGATGATATCCTGGACCGCCGACTGGCGGAAGTTATCGGAACCGGACTTCATGATCAGACGGTAGATGCCGACTGTGGATTTCCCTTCCCCGACGGTTTCCCGGAGCCTCCCCATCACCTGGTCCGCAATAAACTCTTTCCTGACCGCGTTGGACTCCACCACCGCCCGGACGAGCCGGTTGGGGATCCTGGTGCCGTAGCTGGCTGCCAGCTGCTTGGTATCCTTCGGGAAACAGTATCCGCCATACCCAAAGGAAGGATTATTATACTGGTTCCCCACCCTGGGATCCAGGCTGGCGCCCAGGATGAT
The DNA here is from genome assembly GCA_947588205.1 of uncultured Acetatifactor sp. Taxonomy (GTDB): domain Bacteria; phylum Bacillota; class Clostridia; order Lachnospirales; family Lachnospiraceae; genus Acetatifactor. The sequence continues at coordinate 17,936 of CANPYG010000060.1, forward strand.
ATCCCCCGCGTTCAGACCCATTTTTTCCGCATAGGTATCCAGCTCATTAAAATAGGCAACACGCATGGCCAGGTAGGTATTGGTAAAAAGCTTCACCGCCTCCGCCTCCGTGGGGGGCATGAGCAATACCTCTACATCCTTTTTTACCGCCCCCTGCCGGAGAAGACCCGCAAAGGTTTCCGCATGTTCCCGGGCTTCAGTATCCCCCGGATTCACCCCCACAATGATTCTGGATGGATAGAGGTTGTCCCAGAGCGCACGCCCTTCCCGCAAAAATTCCGGGGAAAACAGGATGTGGCCCGTCCCAAACCGCTCCTGCATGGACTTCGTAAAGCCGATGGGAACCGTGGATTTCACCACAATATAGGCGCTGGGGTTCACTTCCCTCACCATGGCGATCACGGACTCAACGGAGGAGGTGTTAAAATAATTTTTCTCCGGGTCATAGTCCGTCGGGGTGGAAACGATGACGAAATCCGCCTTTCCATAGGCAAAAGCCCCATCCAGGGTTGCCGTTAAGGAAAGCTCCTTTTCCCCCAGATATTCCTCGATCTCTTTATCCTTGATGGGAGACTTCCGCCTGTTTAACAGCTCCACCTTTTCCGGGAGCACGTCCACTGCATATACTGTATTGTGCTGTGCCAACAGCACAGCCATTGACAGGCCTACATAGCCTGTTCCTGCCACTGCGATGTTCATTTGTACTTGTACCTTATGATTCCTTTCTTCATTTATTTTTCATTCAGCCTTGATTTGTTCTTCATTCAGTCTGCATTCATTCCTAACTCATTCTTCATTCTTTTTCCGGTTCTGACGCCAATTCGTTTTCAAAATACCGGATCGTGGACAACAATCCCTCCCTGAGGGGGATCGTCGGTTCCCAGCCCAGTTCCTTCTTCGCCAGGTCGATCACCGGCTTGCGCTGGGCAGGGTCGTCCTGCGGCAGGGGCTTATGTACCAGCTTTGACTTAGAACCCGTCAGATCCAGCACCAGCCCCGCCAGCTCCAGCATGGTAAACTCTCCGGGATTTCCCAGGTTCACCGGCCCGGTAAATCCATCCCGGCTGTTCATCATGCGGGCCAGCCCTTCCACCAGGTCGTCCACATAGCAGAAGCTGCGGGTCTGCTTCCCACCGCCGTAAATGGTGATATCCTCGCCCCGTAACGCCTGCATGATGAAGTTGGACACCACCCGCCCATCGTCCGGACGCATCCGGGGCCCATAGGTATTGAAGATACGCA
>CANPYG010000061.1 GCA_947588205.1 uncultured Acetatifactor sp.
GGTATCCAGCTCTGCGCGGATATTCGCATCGTCCAGGGCGGTTTTCACCTTTTGCGCATAATCCATATATTTATCGGAAATAGGCAGCACCTTCACCTGTACCGGTGCAAGCCAGGTCGGGAACGCCCCTGCGAAATGCTCGATGAGGATGCCGATAAAGCGCTCGATGGAACCGAATACCACGCGGTGGATCATGATAGGTCTGTGCTTCTCCCCGTCCGCCCCGGTATATTCCAGTTCAAACCGCTGGGGCAGCTGGAAATCCAACTGGATGGTGCCACACTGCCAGGTCCTGCCGATGCAGTCCACCAGATGGAAGTCGATCTTAGGCCCATAGAATGCGCCGTCTCCCTCGTTAATCACATAAGGCAGTTTCAGCTCGTCCAAAGCGCCCTGCAGGGCAGAGGTCGCCATCTCCCAGTCCTCATCGCTTCCCATGGAATCCTCCGGTCTGGTGGACAGTTCCACATGATACTGGAAGCCGAACAGGGAATACACCTCATTGATCAGCGCCACAACCCCCTTGATCTCATCCTTGATCTGTTCCGGTGTCATGAAAATATGGGCGTCGTCCTGGGTAAAGCAGCGCACCCGCATCAGACCATGAAGCTGTCCGCTCTTTTCATGACGGTGTACAATGCCCAACTCACCCATCCGAAGGGGCAGATCCCTGTAGGAGCGGGATTCCGAACCGTACACCAGCACGCCGCCGGGACAGTTCATGGGCTTGATGGCATAATCCTGATCGTCGATGACCGTGGTGTACATATTATTTTTATAATGATCCCAGTGACCGGAGGTCTCCCAGAGGCTTCTGTTTAAGATAATAGGGGTGGAAATCTCCACATACCCCGCCTTTCTATGCAGCTCCCTCCAATAATCCAGCAGGGTGTTCTTCAGGACCATGCCTTTGGGAAGGAAGAAGGGGAATCCGGGTCCCGCATCGTTCATCATAAAAAGCCCCAGCTCCTTGCCCAGCTTCCTATGGTCACGCTTCTTCGCCTCTTCCATCATGGTGATGTAAGCTTCCAGCTCCTCTTTTTTGGAAAAAGCAGTGGCGTAAAGTCTTGTGAGCATCTTATTGTGCTCGTCGCCCCTCCAGTAAGCGCCTGCCAGGCTCATGATTTTGAAAGCCTTACCCACCTCCTTGGTGCTCATGAGGTGAGGGCCAGCGCAGAGATCCACGAACTCGCCCTGCCGATAAAAGCTGATTTCCGCATCCTCCGGAAGATCCCGGATCAGTTCCACCTTATAGGGCTCCCCTTTCTCCTGCATGAAAGCGATGGCCTCCTCCCTGGGCAGGGTAAAACGCTCCAGCTTCAGATCCTCCTTGATGATCTTACGCATCTCTTCCTCGATCTTGCCGAAATCATCGCTGGTTAAGGGCGTTTCAAATTCCATGTCATAATAAAAACCGTCTGCGATGGAGGGTCCGATCGCCAGCTTTACCCCCGGATACAGCCTCTTTACCGCCTGAGCCATCACATGGCTGGCCGTATGGCGCAGGGTGCTTAAGCCTCCGGCATCCTTTGCGGTCAAAATATTGACCTGGGCGTCCTCCGACACCACCGTGCGCAGATCCACCTCTTCACCGTTCACCACGCCGAGGCAGGCAACCCTTGCCAATCCCTCGCTGATATCCTTTGCGATATCATACACGCTCATACTTTCCGCATACTCCTTCACGGAGCCATCCTTTAATGTGATCTTCATCCTGTTCCTTCCTTTCTGCTTTTTTGATCTCGTTCATCTGGCAAAAACTCTTCTGTTGCCAGTTTCCCTTGGGGGGCTCTGGTTCTGTATCGTTTTGTACCAAATCCATGCACAAAACCCATACATAAAATCTACATACAAAAAATCCCCTGCAATATCGCAAAATATTGCAAGGGACGTATTTTCTACGCGGTTCCACCCTTTTTGTCCGAGCCTTTTTTTCCAGCTCTGACCACTTCATTTGCAGATAACGGCTGCTGCCGGGCGTGATTGGCGCCGCTCAGGGATGGTCTTGGGATACTTCCGGCGGAACTGCTCTCAGCACGGTTCCAGCTTTTATCCGCCCAGGCTGTCACGTCAGCTTCCCTCCGACTCCTGCCTCAGGCGGCTTATCCTTTTCCGACCTGTCCATTCCTTACGGAATCCGCAGGCCAGCGCTGGAAAACGGCCGTCCTCTCTGTCACCTTCCATATCTTACTCTTCCCGTCATCGCTTTTGCTTCTTGCAGGGATTTTCTGATGAAATACAGTTTAGTACATTCTGACAAATTTGTAAAGCCCTTTTCTATCTTTTTCTCCCTTATCTTGAAACGCTGACTTCTCCCGTTCCAACCTTTCTTTCAGGACATTGATATCTTTTAAACTCAAAACCTCGCTCAAACTTCGCTCATTTTTTTTGAACGAAGTTTTGACTTTCATCAGCAAAACCTTCATGATACTTTATTGCTGTGATCATATAGGTTCTACCGGAATCTATTTCAAATTTCTTTAAATATCCGCCCCCAGCACGCATACCCCATAAGGCTCCAGCGTCCTTGGTCCCTGGACGGTTCCGCCTTCCAACAGATCCCTCATGGGCTGTCTGATTTCGATCTGCGCCATTTCCTTTTGGTAATTCAACAGGAAGAAATAGGTATGGTTCCCCTTCCTGCGCACCGCCAGCTCGCAGCCCTCCGGAATCCGGAGCAGATCCCCATAGGGCTCCCCGATCCCAAGCTTCTGCAGGAAAACCCGGGCGGTATCCAGGGCAAAGGCGCCGCCGAAATAGTAGGCTTCTCCCCTCCCATAATGGTTGCGGATCAGGGCAGGGGTTCCCTTATAATAGCTGGAAGCATAGCGGGCGAGCACCCGGGGAGCGGCTCCCGCCTCCTCATCGTTCTCCGCACCCAAAGGCTCCAGCAAGTCATTGAACACCGCTGCCTCCATCAGGGTTCCGTCCCAGTCCGCCATGACCCTGCCGTCATCCGGCGCCACAAAGGAATATTCCACCACGTCCGTGCCTGTAAGCTTTGCTGCCAGACCCGGAAGATGCTCCATGACGCATCTTCCGCCCAGATCCTTATACCCCGTGCGGCATCCCATCACAAGCCTTCCGCCACATGCCACATACTGCTCCAACAGGTTCATCCTCTCCTTTGTCAGGATCACAGCGTGGGGATAAAACAGCACCTCGTATCGGCTTAAAGCTTCCGAAGTAATCTCTTCCGTAAAATAAACATAATCAAAAGGCACATGGGCGAGCTGCAGGGCCGTAAACAGGGAATCCTGGCTGACCTCCTCCACTCTCCCGTGCCATCTGTCCAGCTGGGCATCCCAGATATTGTCATAATCCTTCAGGATCCCCACCTTTTCCACATAACGGGAGCCGGCTGTCTCCTGCAGCCTCTGCACCTTCAAAGCCAGGGTCCGCAGCTCCCTCAGCCTCCTGTTTTCCCTGCCGGAATAATCCAGGATCCCATGCCAGTAGATCTCCGTTCCCATGGTAGCCGTCCGCCAGCGGAAAAAGCTGACGAAATCCGCCCCATGGGCGATGCTCTGCAGGGCCCAGAGGGTCATCTGCCCCGGTCTGGGAGTGGGAGCCTCCATCCGATCCGTCCAGCCATTGGCGCCGCTCTGCTGCTCCATGATGCCGAAGAGGGGAGACATGGCACGCACCTCCGCCAGATTGCGGCTCCATCTGCGGTCCTTCATCAGGTCATTTTCCCGGTAATCCCACAGGGCGTAGGCGAAATCCGGATAGGAGTCATAGGTCATGAAGTCCAGGCTCTCCCGATTCATCCTCTGGTAATCAATATTGGCGAAGATTCCGTTTGTGGTGATGAAATCCCCCGCCTTGCAGTATTTTCTGATGATCTGGGCCTGCATATCGGCAAACCTGCAGACGCTGTCGGAGATAAAACGGTAATAATCCAGCATCTGATGGGGATTGACCGTTCCGGTGTTGGTTTTCCCGGGCAGATGCACCTCCGACCAGGCAGTGTAAGTCTGGTTCCAGAAGACGGTGCCCCAAGCTTCATTCAGCCCCTCCACCGTTTTGTATTTTTCTTTTAAAAAGCGCCGGAAAGCCACCGTATCGCTCTCCGAATAAAACTGATCCTTTTCGCAGTTGAATTCGTTATCCAGCTGCCATCCGATGATTGCAGGATGTTTTCCATAATGGGAAGCGGAACGTTCCACAATATTGCGGCAAAATTCCTGATAAATAGGAGAGTTATAATTGTAGTGTCTCCTTGTTCCGTGACGGTAAAGATGACCTTCCTTATCCGCATTCAGCACCTCCGGATATTCTTCGGTCAGCCACGCAGGCGGAGTAGCCGTAGGGGTGCAGAAAATCACCTTCATCCCCTTTTCCAGCGCAAGATCCAGGAAGGCGTCGTAAAAATCATAGGTGTATTCCCCTTCCCTGGGCTCTATTTTGCTCCAGGCAAATTCCGCAATGCGGATCACCTCAATTCCCGCCTCAAGCATCCTGTCCAAATCCTCCGCCCACAGGGCTCTGTCCCAGTGCTCCGGATAATAACAGGTTCCCAAGGTGATGCTCTCTCCATTCACGATCTGCCTCATTTCATTTCCCTCCTGATCTGTAACCTTCCTTTTTATATGGCGAACTGACTATTGTACAGCTCTGAATAAAATCCTCCCTGTGCCAGCAGGCTTTCATGATTCCCCTGCTCCACGATATTTCCATCCTTCATGACCAGAATGATGTCCGCTTCCCTGATGGTGGAAAGCCTGTGGGCCACAATAAAGCTGGTCCGCCCCTCCATCATTTTCGCAAAAGCCTTTTGAATGCGGATCTCGGTTCTGGTATCAATGGAGGAGGTAGCCTCGTCCAGGATCAACATAGGCGGCAGGGTGAGCATCACTCTTGCAATACAAAGAAGCTGCTTTTGTCCCTGGGAAAGACCGCTGCCCTCTTCAGTGATCACGGTATCATAACCCTGGGGCAGACGCTTGATGAAGCTGTGGGCGTGGGAAGCCTTCGCCGCCTCTATCACCTCTTCCTCAGAAGCCTGGGGCCTGCCCATACGGATATTGTCACGGATCGTTCCTGCCCGAAGCCAGGTATCCTGCAGCACCATACCATAACTGGTGCGCAGGCTGCCCCTCGTGATCTTCCTGATATCCGTTCCATCCACCGCAATACTTCCCTGATCCACATCATAGAAACGCATCAGGAGATTGATCACCGTCGTCTTGCCGCAGCCGGTGGGTCCTACGATGGCCACCCTTTGACCCGGCTTCACCTTCAGATTGAAATCTTGGATCAGCTTTTTCTCAGGCGTATACTGGAAATAAACATGATCTAACGTCACATTGCCCCGGGCATCCTTGAGCACCCTGGCGTCCTCTGCGTCCGGAACCTGCGGTTCCTCCTCGATGAGGGCAAATATCCGCCCTGCACAGACAAGGGCGTTCTGCAGCTCCGTCACCACGCCGGAAATTTCGTTAAAGGGCTTGGTGTACTGGTTTGCATAGCTCAGGAAACAGGAGAGCCGTCCTACGCTGATACCGCCGCGGATCGCCACAAAGGCGCCGAAAATTCCTACTCCCGCATACACCAGGCTATTGACGAATCGGGTCGCCGGGTTGGTAATGGAGGAGAAGAAAATCGCCTTCAGGGAACAGCCTTCCAGCCTGTCATTGATCTGGGCGAACTGCTGCTTCACAGACTCTTCCCTGGAAAAAGTCTTTACGATCTTCTGATTGCCTATCATTTCTTCTATCAGGGAGGTCTGTTCCCCTCTGGTCTCAGACTGCAGTTTAAACATACTGTAGGTTCTGGTGGCAATAAACCGCGCCACCAGGAAGGAGACCGGCGTGATGCATACCACCACCAGGGCGATAGGCACATTGGTCACCAGCATGAACATCAGGGTTCCTAAAATAGTGATCACCCCTGTGAAAAGCTGGGTAAAGCCCATCAGCAGGCCATCCGCAAAGGTATCCACGTCGGCAATGACACGGCTGACGATATCCCCCGCCGCATGGCTGTCCAGATATTTTAAAGGGAGATTTTCCAGCCTGTGAAAGGCGTCTTCCCTGATATCCTTCACCACATGATAAGTGATATAGTTATTACAGGTATTCATGACCCACTGGGCGACCGCCGTGACAATCATGACAATTCCGATTTTTTTCAAAATAACGAGGATACCCGGCATATCCACCAATCCCTTGTCTATGATCAGATCCACCGCATCTCCGGTAAGGATGGGAACATAAAGGGTAAGCGCTACGGTAAGCGCGGCAAGGATCAGGGAGAGGATCACCCGAAACCGGTATTTGCGGATATAACGTAAAACCTTTCTGATCGTTTCCTTCTGGCTCATGATCATCTGCCCCCTTTCCGTGCGCCCACGGAACTGTCCGCCGCAACATTTCCTAATCTGTTTTCCGAATTATTTCCCTGCTTATTTCCTGATCTATTTCCTGAGTTATTTCCTGAGTTATTTCCTGAGTTATTTCCTGGCTTATTTCCTAATCTATTTTCTGAATTATCTTCCGGCTGTTTCTTGCCCCCTGATTTGTTTCCCGCTTTCTCCGGGTACTGGGAATAATAAATTTCCTGATATACCTGGCTATGCTCCAGCAGCTCCTCGTGCGTGCCGATTCCCGCGATCTCCCCGTCGTCCAACACGATGATCTGGTCCGCGTGCATAATGCTGGAGGCGCGCTGGGAAACGATAAAGGTTGTGGTCTGTTTTTCGACCCGGCGAAGCGCCGCCCGCAGCCTGGCGTCCGTAGCATAGTCCAGGGCGGAGGCGCTGTCGTCCAGGATCAGGATATCCGGCTTACGCACCAGAGCCCTTGCGATGGTAAGACGCTGCCTCTGCCCTCCTGAGAAATTCCTGCCGTTTTGTGCCACCTCTGCGTCCAGCCTGCCGCTCTTTCCCTCCACCACCTCCAACGCCTGGGCGGTTTCGAGGGCCTCCCACATTTCTTCTTCCGTGGCATCGCTCTTGCCCCACTGCAGATTGCTGCGGATCGTGCCCTTGAACAGCACAGCCTTCTGGGGAACCATACCGATACGGTCTCGAAGCTCTTCCTCCGGTATGGCGCGGATATCCCTACCCTCCAGGTAAATCATTCCCTCCGTAGCCGGATAAAAGCCGGGGATCAGGTTCACCAGGGAGGATTTCCCGGAACCCGTTCCGCCGATAATGCCAATCGTCTGACCCTTCTCCACCCTGAAATTCATATCGTTCAGCGTCTTATCGCCCGCCCCCTGGTAAGTAAGGGATACATGGTCGAATTCCAGGAAAGGCGCCTGATCCTGGACGGATGCTTTCTTCCTGTCGCCCGACGTGCGAGGTGCTTTTCCGTTCGCGGCAACAGGTTCCTCATTCCGGATCTCCAGCACGGCAGCCACACGGTCCGCGCAGGCCAGCGCCTTGGTCACAGTGATGATCAGGTTCGCCAGCTTCACCAGCTCCACCAGGATCTGTGACATATAATTGATGATCGCGACCACTTCGCCCTGGGTGAGATTGCCGACATTGACCTGGACGGCCCCAATATAAATTAAAGCAATAATAGCTCCGTTTACAATCACATAGGTGACCGGATTCATACAGGCGCTGATCCTGCCCACAAACATCTGCAGCGCGGCGAGGACGCGGTTGCCCTCCGTAAAACGTTCCTCCTCCTTCTGCTCCTGGTGGAACGCCCGGATCACGCGGACGCCGGTAAGATTCTCCCTTGTGATACCCAGCACCTTATCCAGTGCGGACTGCACCCTGCGGTAAAGTGGAATGGTGGCGACCATAATGCCGAAAACCACAATTGCCATCAGGGGGATCGCTACCACAAAAATCAGGGCGCTTTTTACATCAATAGTGAACGCCATGATCATGGCGCCGAACACAATGATAGGGGAACGCAAAAACAGTCGGAGCACCAGATTCACGCCCGACTGCACCTGATTAATATCGCTGGTCATCCGGGTGATCATGGTAGAGGTTCCGGCTTTGTCTATATTCGTGAAATTCAGATCCTGGATGTGGTCAAACAGAGCCTGCCGCAGTTTCGCAGAGAAACCTACAGCAGCCTTAGCGGCAAAAAACTGTGCCGTAATGGAGCTGATCAGACCCACGATTCCCAGCGCCAGAAGACACAGACCCATCTTGCCGATGTAGCCCATATCGGCATCCGCAATTCCCCTGTCGATAATGCCCGCCATCACCAGGGGAACCATCAGCTCGAAAAAAGCCTCCAACAGCTTAAACAGAGGCGCCAACACGGTTTCTTTTTTATAATCCTTTAAATAGATAAGCAGCTTTTTCATTCCGGACATGGACTTTACCTCGAAAAATATTATTTGATGCATTTCCTATCGACATTTTAACATATTCTTACATTTAAAACAACTCGTGTTTACGCCTTGTTCCCATAGATTTGATAAACCCTCTTAACCGCCGATAGATTTCTTTACGTATGGGCGGTACAATAAGATGCATCAGGAACTTTTCCATGAAATCACTCGGCGAAATCACTCACAGAATCCTTCCCGGAAAGGCTATACAGAAGCGTAAAAATATGTTATACTAAGCACAGCAAAGAAGGATATGAACATAACACTTACTTCGGAGGAACCCATCCATGATTCGTTTTCTTGTGGTATGCAGCACCGTTATCCTGTTCCTGATCTTCTCCATCCCACTGCTCATCGCGGAATGGATCATCGGGAAATTCAATCAGCCCTTAAAGGACCGCAGCTCTCTCGCCATCGTAAACTGGGCTTTCCGTCTTGTGATCCGGTTCGCAGGCACAAGGGTCATAGCCATAGGCGAAGAGAACATACCCAAGGATACGGCTGTCCTCTATGTGGGCAACCACCGCAGCTATTTTGATATCGTGCTCACCTATGTGCGCGTACCCAGACCCACCGGCTACGTGGCCAAGATTGAGATGGCGAAGTGGCCCTTACTTTCCAACTGGATGCGCAATCTGCACTGTCTGTTTCTGGACCGCAGCAATATCAAGGAGGGATTAAAGACCATCCTCGCCGGCGTGGAAAAGGTGAAGAACGGAATTTCCATCTGTATTTTCCCGGAAGGCACCCGCAACAAGGTTCCTGACACATTCCTGCCCTTCCATGACGGCAGCTTTAAGATCGCCGAAAAAGGCAATGTTCCCGTAATTCCCATGACCATCGTGAACTCTGCCGCCGTTTTTGAAGACCAGTTCCCCCGCATGAAAAAGGCTACCGTAGTGATCGAATACGGCAAGCCTGTCTATATTAAGGATCTGGACAAAGAAACACGTAAAAACATCGGTAACTATGTATCCGGTATTATTTCCGAGACCTACTTTAAAAATAAGGCGGAATATTTTCCATCGGATTCTTCTTTAAAAAAGTGAGCATTGACCCAATGCCCACTTTTTTTCACGGTTTCTCCCATACAGTTTTTATTTTCAGTTTTTATTTTCAGTTTTTATTTTCTGTTTTTCTCTTCCAGTTTTTTTCATGCCGCTTCTCTTATACGGCTTCTCCCTTACTGCTTCTGAAACCGCTCCACGAGCTCAGAAAATCCCATACCATGGGAGGCCTTGATCAGTACCGTACAGAACCTAGGGATCAGCTTCTCTCCCTTTTCGGAAAACTCCTTTAAAAAATCTTCCTTCGTCTTAAAATAATACAGCTTCGTTTCGGGATTCTTTTCCCTTGCTCCCTGATAAATGAACCTGGCGTTCTCCCCGATACAGATGAGCGCCTGCAGTCCCGCCTCCCCTGCATAGGCTCCTGTGGAGTAGTGCATCCGGTCGGAATCTTTCCCAAGCTCGAACATATCCCCAAGGATTGCCGCTTTCTCCGTATCCGCCATATTGAGCAGATCAATCGCGGCCCGCATGGAAACAGGGTTTGCATTATAGCAGTCGTCGATCAGGGTATAATCTCCCAGGGGGATCAGGTGACTGCGTCCCCCTACCGGCTCCACCCTGCTGATTCCTTCTGCGATCTGCTCCTTCGATAAATGAAACAGCTGCCCTACGCATGCCGCAGCAGCAGCATTGACGACCATATGGGCTCCGGGCAGGGGTACTTTAATCGGGAAAGTCTCCTCCGCGGCCTCGAAGACTCCCTCCGCGGCTTCCTTCGTTCCTACAGAATTCCTGTCTGTCAGATCCGTTCCTGCCGGATCCTGCAACCGCTCGTCAGCGTTTTCCTTCCTGCTGTGCAGAATGGCAAGGCTGCCGAACAGCCCCTTCCCCTCTACGTCAGATGCGTACACCTCTTCCGCAGGATTTTTCCCCATTCCAAAGAAATGTACCGGTTTTCCATGCACACGGGCCACTGTTGCCAATTTATCATCATCCCCGTTTAAGCATACCTCGCCGTCAGGGGCCATATAATCGAAAATCTCTGTCTTTGCCTTCAGTATACCGTCCCGGGTCTTCAGATTTTCCAGGTGACACTGTCCGATATTGGTGATCACACAGCAGTCAGGGCGCACCATTTTGGACAGGCGGTGCATTTCACCGAAATCACTGATCCCCATTTCCAGCACGGCGATCTCATGCTCCTCACGGATGGAAAGCAGCATCAGCGGAACACCTACCTCATTATTATAATTGCCCTCCGTTTTAAAAACATGGTATTTCTGGGCCAGGACACCGGCAACAAATTCCTTGGTGCTGGTCTTGCCAACGCTTCCCGTAATCCCCACGACAGGAATGGTCAGCGTGCTGCGGTAAAACTCCGCAATATCCTTTAAAGCCTGAAAGCTGTCCTTTACCAGGATATAGGCACCCCATTCGGGTAAATTCACAGGGTCCTCGGCCGGTCCTTCCCCAAGATCCGCCTGTACATCTCCCCTGCCGCTTCCCAGGAACAACGCTTCCGAGGACTTCCGATTCCCTTGGGGGCAATCCAGGGCTGCCTCCTCCGGGGTCTTCTGCGTCACGGCACAGTAAGCGCCCTTTTCAAACACAGAGCTGATAAAGCTGTGTCCGTCCACACGCTCCCCTACCGTAGCAAAGAACAGATTCCCTGCCTGCAGCTTGCGGGAATCTATCACTGCACCGGTTATTTCAGTCTGCCCCGTCACGCCGTCCCTTTTGGCGCGCTCCGTCAGGACGAGCCTTCCTCCACAGGCATTCGCTATGTTATATAAAGTCAGATTCTTCATATTTATTCTCCTTGCGCACACAGCGCATATTCCAGAATCTTTTCACAGAGCGAAGGGAAGTCTATTCCCAGCACGGCCGCCTCCTGGGGCAGCAAGGAGATCGAAGTCATGCCGGGCAGGGTGTTGGCCTCCAGACAATAAATCTCCCCCTCCTTACTCATCATAAAATCCATTCTCGCATAGCTCTTCATGCGGAGCGCCCGAAATACCTGCTCCGCGATTTCCTGCATCCTGCAGGATTTTTCCTCCGGTATGAGCGCAGGACAGGTCTCTACCGTGCTCCCTGCCTGATACTTGTTTTTATAATTATAAAATCCTTCCTTAGGCGCGATCTCGATCACAGGAAGGGCCTTGCCGCCCATAACGCCCACAGAAAATTCACGCCCCTGTATGTACTGTTCAATGATGACTTCTTTATCATAACGGAATGCCTCTCTCTTGGCAGCCTCATATTCCTCGTCGTTACGTGCGATACTGACTCCCACGCTGGAGCCTCCGCAGCACGCCTTCACAATGCAGGGATAGGGGATCCTCTCACTCTCCTGCTCCCCGAGTCCTAGCCGGATGCCCCTGGGAGTAGGGATATTGTGGGCTTTAAACAGATCCTTGCTGATGCCTTTATCCATCGCCATCGCAGAGCTGACATAATCCGTTCCCGTATAAGGAATGCCCAGCAGCTCGAAGGTCGCCTGGATTTTACCGTCCTCGCCGTTGGCGCCATGCAGCGCCATAAACACAACATCCGCCATCTGACAAATTGCAAGAACATTAGGTCCGAAAAAGCTCCTTCCTGCATCCTTGCGCATAGCCTTCACTGCCTGCAGATCAGGATTGGTCTCTGAAATTCTTCCGATCTGTGCCGCCCAGTCCGTATCCCTTTCAAAAATATCCTCCGTCTCGCCCTCATATCCGAGGTACACATCCAAAATGATCGCCTGGTGGCCATTGCCCTTCAGCGCGCGATAGATCATGCTGCCTGAACTCAGGGAGACGTCCCTCTCCGTGCTGGTTCCTCCTGCCAATACTACAATCTTCATATCCGCTTCTCATCCTCCCGCTTATACGGTCTTATCGCAATTCGTTCCTTATTTTACATTATAATCCGAAAGTAGTAAAGTATTCTTGTAAAAAAAATTAAGAAGCCCTGCCCCGCTGACCCACAGCCGGATAAAGGCTTCTTATTCTTTTCCCCTCTGGTAGAGGGACTCATATCCTGACCGGAATGTTACCGGTCCTCGCATCGATATACTACATTGCCGTCGATAATCGTATAAAGGGTTCTGGTAAAGACCTCCATGGGATTGCCGTCGAAAATCGCAATATCCGCATCCTTTCCTGCCTCAAGGGAACCCATCCTGTCATCCACACCGCATATCTTAGCCGGATATATGGTGATCGATTTAAACCCTTCTTCCAGAGGAAGTCCTGATTTCACGGCGAGACCCGCGCAAAGCGGAAGCGCCTGGATCAGGGATACCGGATGGTCCGTAGTGATTGCAGTCATGACGCCGGCTTTATTCAGCACCCCGGCGGTCTTAAAAGCCATATTCTGAACCTCAATCTTATTGCGGCTGGCAAGGTCGGGTCCCACAATGGCGGGAAAGCCTTCCGCAGCGATGTCATCGGCAATGAGATGCCCTTCACTGCAATGATCCAGCGTCATTCTGAGATGAAACTCCTTCGCTATCCTGATCGCGGTATAGATATCATCCACCCGGTGCACATGGGCCTTGATGGGAATTTCCCTGCGCAGCACGGGCAGCCAACATTCCTTGGTAAAATCCTCCTCAAAATCCTCTCCGGACTGCAGCGCCTTTTCCTTTTGCTTCTGATAAGCCTTTGCCTCCGTGAGCTCTCTGCGAAGCATTCCCGCAATCGCCATTCTGGTAGAGGGGCTCATATTCTGACCGGAATAATTGACCTTCGGATTCTCCCCAAATGCCACCTTCATGGCGGCAGGGGCCTTTACGATCAGGTCGTCCACCCTGCGCCCCCTGGTCTTGAGCACAGCAAACTGCCCTCCTACCACATTGGAGCTGCCGGGGCCTATCATTGCCGCCGTGATCCCTGCGCGCACTGCATCATCAAAGGCTGCATCCATGGAATGGATCGCGTCGATGGCACGGAGCCAGGGCGTAATGGGATTCACTGTCTCATTGCAGTCATCCCCTTCCATCCCCTTTTTTTCTTCCGTAATGCCCATATGACAGTGAGCTTCCATGATGCCCGGCATCACCAGGGCGCCGGGCACATCCAATACATCTTCTCCGTCTTCAGGGTTGACAGCGATCCGCTCCATGCTGCCCACCTCCGCGATTTTTCCGTTCAGAATCCGTATTGCACCGCATTCGATTTCCGGTCCCGCCATTGTTTTGATTCTGCCATTGATAATATACATTTTAGCCGTCTCCCGCTGCAAGATATTATGCATGTCCACTTATCCCAGACTCATCTCAATGGAAAAGTGTCTCCGGGTTCACAGGTGCGCTGTCTCTCGTCAAACGGAAATACAGGTTGGGTCCTTCCACACTGAAATATTTTGTAGGGGCAGCCACGCAGCCCAGGATATCGCCGCCTTTCACATAACTTCCCACAGATACCGTAAGATTCTTAAGCTGTCCATAAGTTGCCTGATATCCGTTGCCCAGATCCAGAATGACAGCCGTTCCTATCTCCGAATCTTCAAAAATGGACACTACCTGTCCTTCCGCGCACGCCAGGACGGAATCGCCTTCTGTAGCCCGCAGCATGACGGCAGGATTATATTTATACTGATCCAGCGTGGCAAAATAAATACTTCCATTCATGCTGTAATGCATGAGCACTTCACCGGCCGTCGGCCTTACCAGTCCCTGGTCCTCTGAATATTGCAGCTGCCTTGCTGTCTGCAATTCTTCAGAATCTGTCGGAGTCTGCCCTGGCTGAGCCTGATCCGGATTTTCCTCCGGTATTTCGGCTGACAAGGCTCCGCTTCCATTTTCCTCCTGCCCGTTTCCGGGATTCTCTTCCTGCCGCATATCTCCGGAATTCTCTTCCTCGTCCGAATCCGTCGACGGCTTCAGATCATCCGGTGCGCCTTCCTCTCCGGGAAAATTCTCCTGATCGGTAAGCCCCGGAATTTCAATGCGGTCAGAATCTACCTCTGCCATGGGATCATAGTCCAGATCGGCTTCCGGCACGTCGGGCAGACCGCCCCCAATCACATCAGAACCGCCCGGAATATCTTCTCCATTCAAAGGATTATTCTCAGTCAGTCCGCCCAGCTGATCCGACACCTCATCATTCATATTGTTCTCCAGCTCGCTGAAATCAATGGAATAGCCATCATCCTGCTGGAGACTGGACTGATTCTTCATGTAAACGCCCGTCACTGTCAAAGCCACCATCACCAGGGCAGATGATGCGATCATGATAATCCTTTCCTTGCGGATATTGTTCTTCCTGTTGTTGCTCATATTGTCCTCCATTTACGCGCATGACTTATTTCATTTCGAGAGGATCGCCCTCGTCATGTTCTTTGCTACGTCTAGTCTTGCCAATAATGAAGGATTTATGCAAAAAAATTCCTACGTTCTTAAGATTGGATACTCCATTGATAGGAGGTCACCGTGTTTCCGGTTTCCGTCTCCTGTGCCTCTTTTTCCGTCACCAAAAAACGCCCATCAAAGCTTCCCGAAAGAGGTGCAAAATGCCCTCCTGTCCGCATGGTCTCCAGATCATCCGTCAGATCCAGGCCGGAAATCTCCTGCACAGTTTCCAGAAAGCTCTCATTCCCCAGCACTTTCCCGGTTCCTGCCTGCCCCAAAAGAGAAAGCACCACATCATCAACGCTTCTCCTTCCTTCCGTCGCCTGTCTGATCTTTAAATCCGTATTTGCCAGGAAAAAAACGCCCCTCCCATAAGGAAGCTTCTGCGCCCTCCTGTCCTGCCAGCAGATGCGTGCCGCTTCCAGGTTTTCCATGTGGCGCGTGGGATTGGTGTAATAATCATCCGTCATCTTCTGAATTTCCTCCAGGGCGGTCTGCACGGGGATCAGCCCCATACGCAGGGGCAGGACCACACTGTAATATTCTGCGGCTCCCTCGGAATACCATGAGGTGATTCCGAAGGGTTCATCACACAAATGAGGCCAGTTATGCACCATCTCGTGGGCAAGAATGCTTTGCTTGCTCTCCACGCTGACCGGCTCCGTATCGTTCCAGCCGAACATATAGGAACGCTCCATTGCGCTTCCGCCGCTGTGGGTATATGGATCCTTTCTCACGAAAATCCGGTAATTGGACTCTTTATCGTGGAAAAACTCCTGCATTCTTGCGAACAGATCCCTGGTATATTCAGCAATTGCCCTGATATCGAAGGCTGGTTCCGTCAGCCAGTAGATACCGAAGTCTCCCTGCGTAACGCTTTTGACCAGCCCCATGGCAAAATAGCATTCCCTCAGACGGTTTAAGGAGCCCTCCATGGTAAAATCCCCTTCCCCAAAGGCACAGATTCCCCTGCTGCCCGCCGGCATACAGGACATATCCCAGGAAAGGGAAAGTTCTCCCTCGATTTCCCCGAAAATCGCCAGAATGGAACTTCCCCCACTGGTAGCGCCGCCTTCCTCACAGCGAAAATCCAGGTAAGGCGCGCATCGGTCCGCGGGGAGAAGGGGCCTGGGCTTTACGGTATAGCGCACGCAGACCTTGCCCTGCAGATCCCGCTTCAGGAAAAAATGCTTGTAGCGATATGGATAAGGCTCTGAGCAGCTGACTTCCACATTCACGTCTCCCAGTTCATCCCGAGCCTGGAAATCCAAGGCGTCGCAGCCCGGAACCATGTGGGCGGAAAGCTGCATCCTGCACAATTCATCTTCTTTATAGCGTTCCAGGCCGTCAAAAGAAAAGGTCACGTCCATGCGGCTGATTTCTTCCTTTTCCCACCACGGTTTCAAACATATCCTGCATTTCATGAGATTCCCGTCCTTTCCGTATATTCTTCCCATATTATCCCCGGATTTCCGGCGGGCTATTTTCAGTTCTTCCATACGCAACTTCCAATTCTTTGCGCGCAATATTTTCAGACCCGCCAGCGGTTTATTTCCGGTTCTTCCCGCCCGCCGCCAGGGAAATCATCATTTCCCTCGGTATCGCAATGTTCGCCCCAAAGGGATTGATCACACACCCTTCGCTGTTGCTGCCCGGCCGCAGCGTCATTTCAATATATTCCCCCATCTTCACGCTGGTCTCAAAAAGCTCGCCTTCCTGCCCTTCCATCCTCTGTCTGCCCTTTTCCAGCTCCATTTTATCCGTATACGCCATAAAAAAATGTTTTCCGTCCGCTGCAGTCAGCATGGGAAACTGTATTTTTTGCCTCTCATCCACCTTTATTTTCCCATCCTCATCCTCTTCAGGAGCCGGAGTGATCTTAACCGGCGCAAGGAAGGAAGCCTTCATCATCTCATTTATAAAAATCTGTTGATGCTCCAAAGACGGGTCTGCCTTTAACAGCTCAATCGCGCCTATGAGCATAGGATTTGATACCTTTTTATTAAATTCCACGATATTTCCTCTTTTCCATATTTTTATGTAAAAGTTCAGCCAGTCGCCCGGCGAGGCTGAACTTTTACATTTTTTCATCTATAAAATATCTTACTTCCGCAAAAATGCCGGAGGACCGGACTTTTCCAGCTATTGCCAGGACAAGCCCAGCCTTCCGGCATTCTGAAAGCATCCGTCAGGTTATACCCGATTATAATTGATCAGGCAGCCCTTCAGAATGATTTGACGTTCCTCGTCCGTCAACTCTCCCAGGCGCAAGGTAAATTCCCTCAGACCGCCGTCCTTGATCACATAAGCCTTGATCTCATCCTGCTTCTGCTCCACCGCCTGTTTGATGCCGGGGATGAAAAGGAAATCCAGATTCCGGAAGGGCAGCTCTCCTTCCTGGATCAGGAAAGGAAGCATTCCCCAGTTAATGAGGTTGGAACGGTAGCGCTTGGTGGCGTATTCATGGGCAATGTTAGCCCAGCCCCCCAGCACCTTCTGGCAGGAAGCAGCCTGTTCCCTGGCGGAGCCGTCCCCGGGCTTCACGGCAAAGATGGTGGAGCCGAAGCCGGTGTTTTTCCTGCTCATCTCGGGGTATTTGGTACGGATGGCCTTGTATACGCTGTCCAGATCCAGGTTGGGATTGGCCACGATAGGGCAGGTATCCGCCATGACGGCCTCCTGCACCGCCCGCATCTCTTTGGCACGCCCCACATAAGCGGGATCCTTGCGGCTTAAGGTGAATTCCGCCAGCCCCAGGGGATTGGAGCGGTAGGAAGAGGTTTCGCCGGAAGGGATCAACTCGTCCGTGGTGGTCACAGGATCATGGATCTCGCTGACCACCCGCAGCACCAAGTTCTCCGGCAGCTCGCACATGGCGGGCCAGTCCTTGATATTGGGGCCAAACTGGATCTCCACATCAGGATCCGCCACGCCCTTGGAATCGAAGACCCGGTTTTTATAAATGTTGCTGTCAAAATGATACTGATACTTGCCAAATTCCCCGTCGAAATCGGTGGCAGGAGTCAGGACGCCCTGATTGGCGGCCGTGGCAGCGATGGATCTGGCGTCCATCAGGGCAACGGAAGAAATCTGACCGTTCTGCAGCTTGCTGCCTTCCCGGTTCGGGAAATTCCTGGTGGAATGCCGGATGCTGAAAGCGTTGTTGGCCGGGGTGTCACCTGCGCCGAAGCAAGGGCCGCAGAAAGCGGTCTTTAACACCGCGCCGGTCTCCAGGATCGCGGCGGCGCAGCCATTTTTGATCAGTTCCATATAAATCGGCATGGACGCCGGGTAAACGCTTAAGGTAAAGGCATCGGAGCCGATGTATCTGCCTTTCAGAATGTCCGCAGCCGCGCAGATATTTTCAAAGCCGCCGCCGGCACAGCCCGCGATGATACCCTGCTCCACATGGAATTTGCCGCCCCGCACCTTATCCTTCAGATGGAAGTCCACTGTGCCGTCCAGGCTCACCAGCGCCCGCTTCTCCGTTTCATCCAGAATATCCATCAGATTGGCGTTCAGTTCTTCGATGGTGTAAGTGTTGCTGGGATGGAAGGGCATGGCGATCATGGGTCTGACGGCGGAAAGATCCACGGTCATCATATTGTCGTAATATGCAACAGGGGCGGGATTCAGTTCCTCATAGTCTTCCTTCCTGCCATGGATCTCATAGAACTCTTCGATCTGCTCGTCCGTTCTCCAGATGGAGGACAGGCAGGTGGTTTCTGTAGTCATCACGTCCACGCCGATCCGGAAATCCGGGCTCAGAGAAGATACGCCGGGACCTACGAACTCCATCACCTTATTTTTTACAAAGCCGTTCTTGAACACGGCGCCGATGATGGCCAGGGCCACGTCCTGAGGACCTACGCCCTTCACCGGGGCTCCTGTCAGGTAAATGCCCACCACGCCGGGCATATTGATATCATAAGTCTGGTTCAGCAGCTGCTTCACCA
>CANPYG010000062.1 GCA_947588205.1 uncultured Acetatifactor sp.
ACCACGTATATACAGGGAAATGGAGCCGAAAGAAGGCTCCATTTCGCGTTAACAAGTGGCAAACTCGGGGTATAACATTCAGGATATCCCTTTTCAACAGGTTATTTCTCCGCCCCAATGCTCTTCCCCAGATGGAAGGAATACAAGATTTTCTCCTTCATAGGCAGGGCTGTGAGACTGCAGAGCGCTTCTTCATAATAGTTAAGCTGCGCCTCATAACGGTTCCAGAGCTCCCCGGGCGTCCTGATGGCATCCGTCTTATAATCAACCAGCACGAGCTGCCCGTCCTCCACGAAATAAGCGTCCACAATTCCCTGGATCAAAACCTTTTCCTCCGCCGGGAATTCTTCCCCCAGACGCTTCGCGCTGACTCCATAGACAAAGGGCTGTTCCCTGTGAAGCTGCCCCCTGCAGGCTGCACGCCACATCCTCCATGCAAGTTCAGATGCAAAAAAGGCCGTCAGCTTGTATTCATTCACTGTTTTCCAGTATTCCTCAGACAGCCGGCCGGATGCAAGCTCCGTATCCAACTGATTTTGCAGGTTTTTATGCAGGATTGCGTAGGAACGCTTCTGCTGCCCTCCCCGGAAAGCCTGTAGAAAAATCTCACCGCTATGCGGCGCTTCCTGGAAGATTCCCCTGTACAGGGCAGTAAAATCCAAAAGCTGCATCGCCTTATGGAAGGCGTTTCCCCTGACCGCGCCGCCCGGCTCTTCCTTTTCCCGCATAAAACGGGGTATATATGGTACGACTTCCTTTTGTTCAAAAATATGGAAGGCAGCCTCATCCTTTTCTTCCATCGCTGCAAGCTTCAATTCAGACACCGTAGTCTTGGTGTATAATCTGCCCAGCATCTTCAAAGGATACTGCCACTCGAACCGCTGTCTGAGCTCAGCAAGGGCCTGAGCGTCCGCATATATTTCCGGTCTGGAAAGCCTCCGGCGTTTTTCCAAAAGCTGTACCTGTTCCCTTCGGCCGTTCAGGAACAATTCCCCGGGATTCAGGATCCGCACATCCACCCCGGCGCCCCCGATCACAGGGAGGATGAAATCCAGATAGCAGCTGCTCTCCATAAAATCAGGGTAAGAAAGTACGCCCAGACCGGACTGCTGCTCCTCCCATTTGGAAGCCGCATTCTCCAGCACGGCGGTCATGATCAGCTTTTCCTTCGGGCGGGTCAGGGCAACATACAGCACACGAAGCTCCTCGGACAGATTATCCTCCTTCATTTTCCGGGCAAGGGCCAGGCGGCGCAGGGTCTTATTGCGTATCCTCCTGCGGGCATCCACATAGTCCGTACCGATCCCCATGTCCATATCCACGATCATGGATTGATTGGTATCCTGCATATTAAACCGCTTGGACAGACCGCTCACAAATGTGACCGGGAATTCCAGGCCCTTGCTTTTGTGGATGCTCATAATGCGCACCACATCGGCGTTTTCATCCAGAAGCCCGGCTTCCCCATAATCCACATCGTATTTTTCCAGCTGTTCTATATAGCGGACAAAATGGAACAGGCCGTGGTAGCTCGTTTTTTCAAAATCAGACGCCTTGGTAAACAGCATTTCCACATTGGCGCGGCGCTTGCTTCCAGCAGGCAGGGCGGTCACATGATCCAGGTATCCTGTTTCTCCTGTTATCTTCTGAAGCAGCTCCCGGATGGGCATGTACACCGTCATCCCGCGATAACGGCGGAGCTTTTTGAGAAACAGCGTGATTTTTCCCTTTAAGGCAGGGGAAAAATCCTCTTTCGGGTTTCCCCCGGGCGTATCCCCTTGTCCATTTCCCTGTCCATCGCCGGAAAGCATCTCCAGGACTTCGATCAGGCAGCGCTCCTTATCTCTGCTGCGGATCAGCGCGATCTCTTCTTCCGTGAAGCCGCCGAAAAAGGATTTCATCACCCCGAACAGCGGGATCTCCTGTCTGGGATTGTCCAACACGCGCAAAAGCTGCAGCAGCTCCTGCACCTCGGAAGCGGCGAAGTAGCCGGTTTTGGAGGTGATGTACGCCGGGATTCCTTCCTGCTCCAGAATCTCCTTAAATTCCTCGTCCCAGCCGCTGGTGGTGCGAAGCAATATGACCATATCCCTGAACCGCACCGGACGCAGCCGCCCGCTCTCCTTATCCGTCACCTGAAAACTTTCCGCCAGCTCCTTGATGCGGGACGCCACCGCCAGGGCCTCTGCCTGTCTGACGGTCAGATTTCTTCCGGCTGCTTCCCCGGAAACCCCTGCCTGCGTTCCCATGTCGGCGGGGGCCGAATCGTCCGTTCCGGGTTTTTCCACCAAAAGCAGCTCGCTTCCGCAGCCGGCATTCTCCGGATAAGAAGCCCCCGCATAAAGCGCCGCCCTGTCGTCGTAGTCGATTCCGCCGGTCTGCCTGCTCATGATGCCCCGGAAGATTCCGTTCACCGTATCCACCACTTCCCTGCGGCTGCGGAAATTCCTGGACAGGTCGATCCTCTGACACGCGCTGTCCTCTTCCGTATAGGTATCATATTTTTCCAGGAACAGATCGGGACGGGCGAGGCGGAATTTATAAATGCTCTGCTTCACATCGCCCACCATAAACCGGTTGTAGTTGCCGTCCTCTTCCCCCGATATGGCGCGCAGCAGGTATTCCTGTACCAGATTGCTGTCCTGATACTCGTCGATCAGGATCTCGGCAAAATGCTGGCGGTATTCCAACGCCACCTGGCTGGGGCGCACATCGTTCCCTTCGCGCTTAAGCAGGATTTCCAGGGCATAATGCTCCATATCGGAAAAATCCACCAGCTTATCGTCCTGCTTCCTTTTTTTCAGACGCATCCGGTATTCCAGGACCAGATCCACCAGAGTTCCTACTGCCTCCGCGCAGGCGCCCATCTGATCCGCAGCAAGGGGCAGGGGCGTGGTAAAAAAGCGTTTTCCCAGGTCGGAAAGGATATCCTTCATATGGGCGCGCAGATTTTTCGCAAGCTCCCGTTTTGCGGCGGATATGGTCTCGTCCTTTTTAGGGGACAGACGCCCGAACTCAAAAGCGGGGAGCCACCTGGCATAATCCTCCAACGTTCCAAGTCTAAGCAGATGCTCCAGCTGATCCAGCTCCCGGTCCACCAACTCTCCATACATATAGGGTCCATCCGGCTCATGGCAGAGAAACTGGATCCGGCGGTAAACCTTCAGACAGCCTTCCAGCATCTTACGGATATGATCCGTCAGGTATTGTCCAAAATCTGTTTTTCCTAATTCTTCCGCGCTGCAGGGCAAATAATCCCCCTTGCGCGCGATAAGCCATTCTTCCGGCCAGGGAAAGCTCTCCGCAAACTGATTCAACGACAGGATATAGCCCTCCAGAAGCTTTTCCCCGCCTACCGGGCTGCCCTGCGGGCAAAAATATTCCACGCAGTTTTCAAATGCCGTAGGAACGTCAGCCTCCCCCGCCCCTTCCGTACTGTTTTCCTGTATCGCCCTCTTCTCCGCGAATTTATCCTCAAAAAGAGCTTCCATCACGTCCTGTTCCAGAAGCTTCCTTTCTCCTTCATCCATCACCCGGAACGCCGGGTCCACGCCGATTTCATTGAAATGGTTCCTCAAAAGAAACATACAGAAGCTGTCTATGGTGGTGATCTGGGCGTTGTGAAGCAGGGTTGCCTGCCGCTGGATATGATCGGACTGCGGATGCAGGGCGAGCTCCCTGGCGACCCCTAAGCTGATGCGCTCCCGCATTTCAGCCGCCGCGGCGTTGGTAAAGGTCACAATCAGAAGCCTGTCGATATCCACAGGATGCGCCTCATCGCAGATCATCCGGATGATGCGTTCCACCAGCACAGCGGTCTTTCCGCTCCCCGCTGCCGCGGACACCAGAATATTCCGATGATGCAGATCTATAACCTTTTGCTGCTGTGGGGTAAATGAAATCGCCATCCCCGCGCCTCCTTTTTTCACATTTCTTTCATGCGTCTGAGCGCCTCATCCTTCGGCAGCTCCTCCAGCTCCCGCTTATGATATCCGGGGATGGAGGGGTCAAAGCCGCACACCTTCCGGTATGCGCAATAGGTACAGGCATCCTCCGGACCCTTTTCATAAGGATTCAGCTCCACCCTCCCAGCCAGGATTTCCTGTCCGATGGACCGCACCTTATCATTCACATAATCGCTGATTACCTTAAGCTCCTCCCCGCTCATCACGGAGGAACGGGCAGAAAGGCTCCCGTCCTTCTTTCGTTCCACAGGGATTACTGCCGAGCGCCCTGCGCAGAAACGGTCCAGCTTCTCCACAATCCCTTCCTCCGAGTTCACCACGCCTTTCATGCGCAGCTTTTCCAGAAGCTGTTCCCCCAGCTCCTCCTCGCTCAGCTCCACAGGGCTCTCCACCGTCGGATCCTCTATGTGGTAATAAAGCAGGGCGGCGGGCACAACCTCCTTGTCAGGGTGTCTTTTCGCCTCCATTTCCAGGGCAGCGTTCATATAGACCACCAGCTGCAGCTGCAGCCCGTAGTACAGGGCTGCCAGGTCAAACTGCCGGTTTCCGGACTTATAATCGATCACCTTCACATAAACATGCTTCTCGTCCTCAGCGATATCCACGCGGTCGATCCTGCCGCGCAACCGCATCTTCTCTTCCTCCGACAGCGCCACATTGACGCTGTCCAGATCCTCCACATAACGGAAGGACATCTCGTAAGCGTCCGGCACGAACTCACCCTGTTTCAGCTGATCCTGCAGGGTAAATACCGTCCTGGCCAGCACCCGGTTCATCCTGGTGACGGCGTACTCGTTGCGCGCGCTGCTGTAAAGGATCGTCTCGCCGTACTGGGCCGCATAGGCTGTAAGGGCGTCCTTCACTTCCTTTTCCCCAAATTCCCGTGGAAAGTCAAACCAGGTATATTCGCTTTCCAAAAGCCTTCTCGAGAAGCGCTCCAGCACCGCATGGAATACGTTTCCCATGTCCACGCTTTCAAATCCGAATTCCTCCCGTTCCTTCAGGGAAAGCCCATACTGCAGAAAATGCCTGTACGCGCATGCCGCATAGGTCTCCAGGCGGGTAACGCTGTTTTCCAGCTCCAGGCCATACAGCGCCCTGGCAACCGCCCTGGACAGACCGCTGTCCTCATACCTTTGAAAGGCCGCCCGCGTCAGCTCATCCCGACGCATACGCAGCGCCTCATCCCCTGTCCCGTATGCCTCATAGAGGGTAAAGAAAGCCTGTTCCTGTTCCTTTTCCCCATATCCCTGCACATAGCCGCGCAGACCTTCCGCAAGGTAGCCGACCCCCTCTCCCGGCGTCACTACCTGCATCAACACCGGCTCCTGCTCCGGGTATTCCGTCTTAAGCTGAGGAAGAAGCTCATGCACCACGTCGATCAGATAAGCGGGGCGGATGGACTTTCCCTGGCTGTTTACCTTGGAAAAGGAAAGATAAAGGTCATGGGACGGCTTTGTCATGTTCAGATACAGATAAAGCCTCTGAATATACATTTGCTGCCTGGGCGAAGGGGCAAGCTC
Organism: uncultured Acetatifactor sp.; assembly: GCA_947588205.1. Classification (GTDB taxonomy): domain Bacteria; phylum Bacillota; class Clostridia; order Lachnospirales; family Lachnospiraceae; genus Acetatifactor. The sequence goes on from CANPYG010000062.1 coordinate 5,489, forward strand.
CAGCTCGGACTCCCTTAAAAACTCGCGGTCCATATCGGAAATGATGCCGCCCTTCGAGGCGTTCCTGGGGATATTTCCGTCATTTACCCCCAGGAAAAATAATGCCTTAACCTGCTTTAGCCTGGTTCTCTCCATATCGCCCACCACGACGCGGTCCACATTCTGGGGAATGGTCCCGACCCTGATCTCCCCAAAACCTGCGTCCAGGATATCGGCAAATTCCCGCAGAGACATGATCTCCGTACCTAACAGCCCGTATATCTGATCGAGCAGGTCCATCACCAGCCGGTAAATCTGGGCGTACTCCCTGGCGCGGGCGCCCTGGTTATCCGCCTGGAACATTCCCTCGAAGCCCGCGAGCTTCTCCTGCACCCTGTTTTGCACCAGAAAAGCATACAGTCGGTTCACATAATCCCCCACGGTTTCCTTATTTTTACCATGAAGGCACTCCACCTGCGCCATAAAACGCTCCCTGATCTGATTCAGGCGTTTTAGGGCATCCTCGTTCTCACCCATCTGAGCGGTCTTATACACAAAAAGCCGGCTCCACTTCCGGTAGCCCCGAATACCTGTCCGGACACAGTAATCCTCCAGCTCGTCCGCTTCCTCCCAGGTGATGTCAGCCAGACCGCTTCTCAGATAATGAAACACCGCTTCATAGGTAAAATCCTTTTCATACAGCTCCAGGGCGCTTCTGATGAATTCTATCATGGGGTTCAGGACGATCTGCCTGGTGCGGTCGATGTAGCAGGGAATCCCCATCTGGGCGAACTCCGTCTCCACGTAGGGCGCATATCCTTCCATATCCCCCAGGATAAAGGCGATATCACGGAAACCATATCCTTTTTCACGCACCAGCTTAAGCGCCTTAAGCCCCGCCTGGTGTACCTCCTGCCTGGGCGTGGAAGCTTCAAAGATATGGACGCTGTCCTGGGGCTGTGTATATGGAACAAAGGGATATCGGAACAGATTTCGCTCCAGGGCCTGCAGCGCGGGACTTTCCTCAAAGCGGTGATGCTTCTGGATGCAGAGCTGCTTCCCCTTTTCCCATACCGGGCGCCCTGCAGGGGCGCCGTCCTTTCCTTCCTGCATAAAGCCGTCGGGCATTCCGACAAATACGTCCCCGCCCCTGCCGGCCTCCACCTCACGGGCAAGCTTTTGAAGGTCGCTCACTGTCTTTTTCGTCATATGGAAAAGCTTCTGCTCGCCGTCCAATTCATAAGGATTCTCTCCCGCCCCCAGGGTAAGACAGACGATCGCTTCCTCAGAGAGCCGCAAAATTTCCTGGATCACCCTGTTCTGGATCGGGGTGAAGCCTGTAAAACCATCAAATACCACGATGCTGCCCCTGATCAGCCCTGATTTCCCAAGGCTGCGGCGCAGCACGTCCAGCGACTCCTCCGTTGTGATGAATTTGCCGCCGATATATTCCTGAAAGCCCCGGTAAAGCACAGCCAGATCCTTGAGCTTATGCACCAGCGCCCCCCTTTTTTGGGAAAAAGCGATCAGCTTATCCATATCCCCCACGCTGATCCCGTATTGCATGAACTCCGAAAGGGCGCTTTTTACCTCATGGATATAGCCCTGCCTGTGGAGATATCCCCCAAGCGTGGGAAGCTCATCCCTGAGCCTTAAGGCAACCTTCTGCAGCACCAGGCTTTTCCCTGTGTCATCCAGCACAGGCGTATCCAGCTCCCCCACCTCATCAAAAACACGGTAGGTCAGACGCCCAAAGCTCAGCACGTCGATATTCAGGATGCCGCCCCTCTCATGCAGAGTCACAAAGTCCTTCTGCGTCTGCATGGTGAACTGATCCGGAACGATCACCAGAAAATTCTTCTCCGGCTCCCTGACGGCCCTTTCCACGATTTCCTGATATAGTCTCCTGCTCTTACCGGACCCGGACGGTCCGAAAAAGAATCGTAGACTCATAGATAAAACCTCCACAAATAATCTGCCGCTTCCTCAGCATAGTCAATCCCGATGCGCTTCCCCGCATGAATCCATTCAGGCGCGATCTCCAGTCCCTCCGTCACATAAAAGACAGGACTTTCCACCATATCGATATTGTTATCTTCCTTTTTGATCTCCATGGCGATACAGAGCCTTCCCGGGCCGTCGGACAAGTGGGTGCGCACGAAGGAGTATCCTTTTCTGCGCCCCGCTTTTTCTTCCAGCTCCTTCATCCGCAGAAGCTCCATCCTGCGTCCGGATTCTTCGTCTGCCGGAACCACGCTGCGAAGCAGCACCGCCTGAGGCACGTTTTCCACGGCAGTGACAATATTCATACACTGGTACATGCCATAGATCAGGTAGACATAGGAGGTTCCCCCCTGATGATACATAGGCTCCGTCCGGGCAGTACGCCTTCCTCCATAGGAATGCGAGCCTTTGTCCTCCACCCCCATGTAGCTCTCCACCTCGGTGATGACGCCGCGCACAGTTCCCAGGGAGGTCTCATGCACCAGAACCTTTCCCAGAAGCTCCCTTGCTACCGTGATTCCGTCCCGGGCGAAAAATTCCCCGGGAAGCCGTCGGCCGGCCGGAACTGCCCCAAATCGCTTCTCCTGTGCCTTCATCTATTTCTCCTTCCAGACAAATCTCCGCCGTTCAAGCTGTCCAACCCTCCTAGTCCCGCAAGGCAAGCTCCACGGGGCAATGGTCCGAGCCCGTCACCTGGGTATGGATCGCCGCGTCCAGCAGCCTGTCCTTCAGGGCCTCAGATGTGACAAAATAGTCGATACGCCAGCCCGCGTTCTTCTCTCTCGCCCGGAACCGATAGGACCACCAGGAATAAATATCCTTCTGGTCAGGATAGAAATACCGGAAAGTGTCAATGAAGCCATTCTCCAAAAGCCTGTCAAAGCAACCTCTCTCTTCATCCGTAAATCCGGCGTTGTGCCTGTTGGTCTTCGGATTCTTCAGGTCAATCTCCTTGTGGGCAACATTCAAATCTCCGCAGAAGATCACCGGCTTCTTCTCCTCCAGCTTCTTCAGATAAGCCAGAAAGGCTTCCTCCCACTGCATACGATAATCCAGGCGCTTCAACTCGTCCTGGGAATTGGGAGTGTAAACCGTAATGACATACAGATCCTCAAACTCTGCCGTAATGACCCGTCCTTCACGGTCATGCTCCTCTATGCCAATGCCGTAGGAGACGCCGAGCGGTTCCTTCTTCGTAAAAAGGGCGGTTCCGGAATATCCCTTCTTCTCGGCATAATTCCAGTATTGGCAGTAACCGGGAAGCTCAAGCTCAATCTGTCCTTCCTGCACCTTCGTTTCCTGAAGGCAGAAAATATCCGCATCCGCCTTCGCGAAAAAATCCATAAACCCCTTTTCCATACACGCCCTGATTCCGTTCACATTCCATGATATCAATCTCATATGATCTCCATTCCTCTGTCAGACCGACAGCAAAGTCTATTATAAGGCGCAATACGCAAAACCTTCCCCACAGGCATTTTCATTACACCATATCCGCGCGCCACAGGGCGCGCATCCAAATCAGAAGTCGACAGATGCCCTTCCTGTCGACATTGTATCATACACAGAATGGATTTACAACCGGAGAATACCCCGGGAGATTTGATAAATCGTAACAGACGGTAGATTTCTTCACAATTCCAGTGTATAATGTTAAGTGTCGGGTAGGACGACTGCGGCAGGGAACTATAAGCTTCGTTTCGATTAACGAAATAGCAGCGGTCCGTCCAATAACACATACCATAAACCGGCCTTTCAGGAGAATTCCATGACTCCGTTATCGCGAAAAAAGTTATTTTTATTTGACATTGACGGCACTCTGGCGGTAGGCGATACCCTTTACCCGGGCAGCCGGGAATTGCTTTCCTATATTGATTCCATCGGGGGAAAGGCATATTTCATCACCAACAATTCCACCAGGAGCGCCCAGGACTATATATTGAAATTCCGCAGCAGCTTCCGTCTGGAAACCACTGCGGACCAATTTATTACCTCCGGTTATATGACCCTGCGGTTTTTACTTTCCAATTACCGCTCCGGCAAAATCTTCGTGCTGGGCACAAAATCCTTTGTGAAAGAGCTTCGCAAAAACGGTCTGCACATCACGGAAATGGCTGAGCCGGACATCGACTGCGTAGTTGTCGGATACGACAGTGAGCTGACCTATGACAAGCTTTCTACGGTCTGCGAGGTATTGTTCACACAGGACGTTCCCTTTTACGGCACGAATCCGGATCTGCGCTGTCCTATAGACTTCGGCTTTATCCCGGACTGCGGCTCTATCTGCAATATGATCACCGCCACCACAGACAAAACGCCAACCTATCTGGGCAAGCCAAACAGGGAAATAGTGGAGGTCTGCCTGGAGGCGTCGGGCTTTACCCTGGAGGAAACGCTGGTGGTGGGGGACCGCCTTTATACCGATATCGCCTGCGGCATCAATGGCGGCGCGGATACCTGCGTGGTCTATACCGGCGAAGCCACACCGGAAGAGGTCCTCACCACCCCTTTCCGCCCCACCTATGCTTTCGATACGATTCAGGGGCTTCTGGACGCATGTCTGGGGAAAAGATAGGGAGCTTATAGGACTCTCCCGGTTTCACTATACCCTTTTACAGCGTATCCCTGTACACCCGCAGCACGTTCTCGAAGAATATCTTATCCACCTGCGCCGGGGTAAAACCGCCCTTCACAAGCGCGTCCGCCAGCAGGTCCATGCCCTGGGCACCCTGCAGCTCTTCATGGGTGTCAATTCCGTCAAAGTCACTGCCAAGCCCCAGCACTTCAATACCGCCCACCTGGTATATGTGCTTCGCGTGGGCAACAATATCCGCTATTGTGCCGGGATTCTTTGTGCCCACAGGCTTCTGTACCAGGAAATCCGCGCAGAAATTCAGTCCCGTCACGCCTCCCCGCTCCGCCAGGGCACGGATCATCCGGTCGGTCAGGTTCCGTACATGGGGACATACCGCCCGGGCGTTGGAATGGCTTGCCACAAAAGGGTTTTTCGTGCAGCGGTACACATCCCAGAACCCTGCATCAGACAAATGGGATACATCCGGGATCATACCGAGCCGCTCCATCTCGGCCACAAACTGTTTTCCGGTCTCGGTCAGACCATTCTTTTCATTGGGGGTGTTGAAGTAAGCCTTGACCTGCTCATCCGTAACGTTTTTACCGGCCGCGCGGATCTTTTGGCCCATTTCACGGTCCAGATTGGGATACCCAATCTCATTGGGGAAATTCCAGGTCAGGGTCATCATGCGCACGCCCATCTCGTAAAGCCGGGTTAGTTTTGCGGTCTCGCCCTTACACACTGCGCCCTCTTCCACCGTGAGCAGCGAAGAAATCTTCCCTTCCCTGCGGTTTTTCTCGATATCCGCATAACAATACACCGGTTTGATCAGATCCTTATTGCGCTCCATTTCCTCCTGATATACCCCATAAAGCGCTTGAAGCTGCTCCCAAGGGTCCTCCCCTGAGCCCAGGAACACAAATAACGCGAAATTCTGCAGCAGATACCCCTTCTCCCTCAGCCTTAACAGGTCAATATGCAGCCCATTTTCCCTTAGACCCACATTTTTACCCGTTTGCCTGCATTCCAATATCCTTGAGATCGTATCACAATGCATGTCAATCGCTTTTGTGCCCCCGCTTGTCCTGATCTGTTCCAATTTGATGCCCTCCTTTTCACTTCATTTAGATCAATATAAAGAAGCCAGCAGGAGCCTTCACTCCGACTGGCCTCCATATGTTATAATATGAATCTTTCTGGAGATATATCATCCCCTGCAAGATATGTCCTCTTCTTACTTGCTGCGTCCCCTCACTGCGAAATCCACGCCCGTATCCGAAGGAATATCCTCATCAAACACGTAATCCTTGCCGGGAAGAATCGCATTGAGAACGATACCTACGATCGCGCCGACAGCCAGACCGGAAAGGCTGATGGTCAACCCGCCTAACTGGAATCCGACAGACTGTGCCGCACTGTATTTGATACCGATAGACAGCACCAGAATCAGGGCTGCTATGATCACATTACGGCTTTTAGAGAAGTCCACCCGGGTCTCCACAATGTTGCGGACACCGACAGCAGAAATCATACCATACAGTACCAGCGATACGCCCCCTATGGTCGCCGCGGGCATACAGCCGATAATTGCTGCAAACTTCGGCGAGAAGGAAAACAGGATTGCCAATACGGCAGCAATCCGGATAACCAACGGGTCAAAAACCTTAGTAAGGGATAATACGCCCGTATTCTCCCCATAAGTCGTATTGGCAGGCGCGCCAAACAAAGCAGCAAGGATGGTGGCAAGGCCATCGCCCACCAAGGTGCGGTGCAGACCCGGATCCTTAAAGTAATTAATGCCAACCGTAGTTGAAATTGCAGAAATATCCCCGATGTGCTCCATCATTGTCGCAAGGGCGATCGGCATAATCATGACAATCGAGCTGACAATCATGGAAGCATCCCCGCCAAACAGAACGTACAGACCTGTTTCATTCCAATGGACCGGAAGCCCGATCCACTTTGCCTCCGCAAGCTGGGTGAAATCAACCCTCTGCAAAACGACAGCAGCCAGATATGAGCCAATTACTCCAATAATGATAGGTACAATTTTTACCATACCCTTACCCCAGATATTGCAGGCTACTACAAGGACAATTGCTATCAAAGCAATCAGCCAATCCGTTGAACAATTATCAATAGCGGACTGGGACAAGGTAAGGCCAATGGCTATAATAATCGGTCCAGTCACGACGGGAGGGAAGAAGCGCATCACTTTACCGGTGCCAAATATCTTAATTAACCATGCCAGCACCAGATACAAAAGTCCGGCGCACGCCACGCCCACGCAGGCGTAAGGAAGCATTTCCTTATTTGCAATCGTATATTCCCCGGCTGCATCCGCCAGTTTAGGTGCGACGGCGGCATAGCCTCCCAAAAAAGCGAAGGACGAACCCAGAAAAGCAGGAACCTTCCCTTTCGTGATCAAATGGAACAGCAACGTTCCCAGGCCGGCGAACAACAGCGTTGTAGATACGTCCAGACCGGTCAGGATAGGAACCAGAATCGTTGCGCCGAACATGGCGAACATATGCTGGACGCCTAATAACAATACTTTAGGGGCGCCAAGGGACTTTGCATCATAGATGCCATTTTCCCCTAGGGTCTGCTGCGGATTCTTTTGTTTGTCGCTCATGACTAATCTCCTCCTGTCGATATCGGTAGTTTTACCACCCTGTGAAAAGCTTACGCTTTCTGTTAAAAAAAGTTAAAAACATCCTTTACCATAATAAACAAAAAGAAGAAATCAGTCAAGTACTACTGCGTGTTCTTTCAAAAAATCTTTCCAAATTACGACATGCTTGCCCTTCAGATGTACCCCGTCGTAGGTGTAATCAGGATTCAATCCCCCATCCTCATCCACCACGAGGGGATTCACATCCAGGTAATAAGTCTTTACATTGTCCGCGATGGCGGCAATGCCGACATTTCTGTCCTCAATTCCCTGATTATTGATATAATCCCCCTTATTGGAACGCTCCGTCGTCACCTTCATGATCGCCTGCAGGTAAATGATGGCGTCCGGCTGAAGCTCCTGCAGATGGTCCACCACATCCTGATAGGTATTCAGGAATCTTTCCAGGTCGCCCGTGCCCATTTCATTGATGCCGACTTCCAGATAAATCTTCGCAAACCGGTTCTCCGTGAGTGCCTGTTCTACCGTGATCTTACCGCCATCGGGCGCATCTGCGATCTCCGCCGTAAATATCTTAAAAATGGTCAGACCCTTGGACACATAAAAGGTACTGATATCCTCCATACCGCCGTAATCATGCATCCCCACCATTCTGGAATCCCCGATAAATACGGCGTCCGAAAAGTAATCGTCCTCTACCGTGGTGTAGACCACATCCTCAGGGTTGCGATACGTTACATCCGCAAAAGGCTCTGTTTCTCCTCCGCTTTCCTGTGTTTCTTCTGCCGCTTCTGTGCCTTCCGGATTCTCTCCCTCAGACGCCGAAGCCTCCTGAGTGCCCTCCTGGGAAAGCCCTGAACCGTCTGTATCTCCTGTACCTTCCGTATTTCCTGTTTCTTCCGTATCTCCTGTTTCTTCCGTATCACCCATACCTTCGGAACTGACGGTTTCTTCTGTACTGCCTGTGGAAGAAACCTCATTCTCTCCCTGTGTTCCGGAACTGTTTCCGATACCTTCCTCCGGGTCGACCGTCTCGTCCTTTCCCTGAAATACGCCCTCCAGCCAGTCCCTTATCTCTCCGGCAGGCTCCCCTGCAGCCGCCCAGGAATCCGTGGCCGTCATGACCACTACCCCGCATACAATAAAAATGATGAAAAAACTCCATTTTCTCCAAAATCTCAAGTATATCACCCCGTATCAGAATCAGAGTTTAAAATCCTCCGTACATAAATACGTTTTCCCCTTCAACAATAATTCTCCAAATACAGATCCAGAACAGACTTCCCAGGCAGATAAATCCCAGCACATTGTTTTTCAGCTTTTCATAAATCCGCTTCACAAGCGGCGTACAGGCAATAAAACATACCGCCAAAAGGATTCCATAATTTTTAAGCGCGCTGCTCCAGTCCCCTGCGAAAACGCTTATGCCTTCCACCAGACCAAACATCCTGCCCAGATAGATCCCAAGCTCCTTCAGATCCACAATCTCGAAACACATCCAGGTGATCGGTATCACAATCCACAGGTAAAGATGGGGAAGCACCTTCAAGCGCTTCACGATCGGTATCCTGGTAAAAAACCGTTCCAGGACGATGAAGAACCACAACAGCAGACCCCATATCAGGAAATTTACCGTTCCGCCGTGCCACAATCCGGTCAGAACCCATACGACCAGGAGATTGAATATTGTCCTTCCTTCACCCTCCCGATTGCCTCCCAGAGGGATATATACGTAATTACGGAACCACCTTCCCAGGGTAATGTGCCATCTCCTGTAGAAATCACGGACACTCCTTGCCATGTAAGGGGTCTCAAAGTTGTCGGGCAGCTCAAAGCCCAGCATTCTGCCCAGCCCAATCGCCATCAGGGAATAGCCATAGAAATCAAAATATATTTTTAAGGAGAAAGCAAACGCCCCGATCCATGCGAGCTGGGTAGAAATACTCTCAAAGCCCGCAGTCTGCACCTCGTTCCACAGAAGCCCCACACGGTCGGCAAGCAGAACCTTGCTGGCAAGCCCCATAATAAAGACTTTCAAGCCATTCTGAACCCCCGCCAGGGTGAATCTTCTCTCAGCCAGTTCCCCCGATACCTCCGAATAATTTACGATCGGACCGGAAGTCAGGCGCGGGAACATACAGATATAGTCCGCAAACCTGATCAGGGAACGCTCCCTATGGATATCTCCCCGATATACGTCCACCAGGTAAGAAATGATCTGGAAGGTATAAAAGCTGATCCCCAGCGGGAATCCAAGCTCTCCGGACGCATATTTAAACAAGGCAAGGACTGCCACATTTCCAATGACCGCAACCGTAAGCAGTATTTTCTGATTTCTTCTTTTATGGCTGTTCCGCCTCGCATGTGCGGTGAACTGCAAGCCGACCAGATAATTCACCACAACGGATACCACCAGCAGGGCGAGATACCTGGGCTCCCCAAGCGCATAAAAAATAAGGCTCCCCGCCAACAGCGATAAATTTTTTAGGGCCTTAGGGGTTATTCCATAGAGAATTATAAAAATCGGAAGGAAATACAACAAAAATTCTACGCTGCCAAATACCAAAACTCATCACATCTCTCATTTTATCTTGCATCAGACATAGGGTCCGAAGTTTATCACCGGCTTGTGTCCAAGCAATAGTTTATACGCTTCCATGCCATATGGCAAGTTATTTTTTCTTAAGTTTGCCTGATGTATTGTCATAATTTTAGAGCAAACTTGTAACAAATTGGCATACTCATCTTGTTTTTTTCCCAGAAATAAAATAAAATAAAATAATAACCAGAATCCATCAGCTTCGGGCCGGTACGAAGCCCAGGCAGGAAAAAGTTGAATCAGCTTGTAATTTTACCATAAAGGAAAGGGACACCACATTATGAAAGAACAGCTTTACACCATCCCATTGAACGATGCCATAAACGCCCAGGACGAGTGCCCGTTCTGCTTTATCGAGAGAAGCGTGGAACAGGATCTGCTGGATTTCGTACTGGGAAGCGGTTCCTCATACATGGAAGCGGATATGCGCGATAAAACGGATCAGGCGGGCTTCTGCCGTATGCACTTCCAGAAAATGTTCGACTACGGCAATACGCTGGGCAACGCCTGGATCCTCAAAACACATTATATGAGAATGATCAAGGAAATGGAGCAGCAGTTTGCGTCCTTCCGCCCCGGCAAAACCACCCTCAAGGATAAGTTCCGCAAAAATGTCCAGAGCGGAAATACCATCGGCATGTGGATCGCGCAGAAGGAAGAATCCTGCTATATCTGCAATCAGTTTAAGGACACCTACGCCCGCTACCTGGACACCTTCTTCTATATGTACCAGAGGGATGAGGAATTCCGCAGAAAGGTAAAGGAGAGCAAGGGGTTCTGCCTGCCGCATTTTAAGGATTTGTGCGAGGCGGCCGACGTCCGGCTTCCGGACAGGGAAAAAGAAGAATTTTATGCCTGTGTGCTTCCTCTGATGCGGGAAAATATGAAACGTCTGGCGGAGGATGTCTCCTGGCTTGTGGAAAAATTTGACTACCGCAACAAGGACGCAGACTGGAAGAATTCGAAGGACGCCATTCAAAGAGGGATGCAGAAGCTTAAAGGGGGCTATCCTGCGGACCCGGTTTACAAAATGAGCAAATAAACGGATGCCGCGCCAAACGCTGCACCCGTTTCCATAAAAATTCACTGTCCTGCCCGATATCCTGATCTTTTTAACGATATACAATCGCCTTCATCATATCGAGGTATTCTTCTATCTCCCGGCCTAAAAGATCCGGATGAAACGTTCCGTCACGGAAACGCTCTGTCATCAGGCCCCGGATGGTAAGCTCCATCATTTTCCGGAGCTTGTCCGCCTCCACACCGGCAGGCAGGCGCAGAGTGTCTACCTGGGCATAAATGATATCATAAGCTTCTAACAAAAGGGGACGTTTGGGGGCGATTGCCAACTGCGCTTCAGCACTGCTCTCCTGACCCGCGCGGTCCAAAAACATCTGCATATAGGGATATCCCCTCAGTGCGTTCATCTTGGCGCGCTCAATCTGCTTCATCACCTCAAACAGCTCTTTTTCACGGAAGTCGATCATATCGCGCAGCTCCAGCATCATAAATCTTGCGCTGTAGTCATATACGAACGCATAAGTACCCTGCTTACTGTCAAAATAATGGAATAACAGCCCCTTGCTGATTCCGGCCTCCTTCACGATATCATCCGTGCTTGCATGACGATATCCCTGCGTCGCAAATACCTTCAGCGCGCCATTGATCATCCGGTCCTGTTTCTCCTTTTTCAGTTCAAAAAACCGATCATTCATCTGCCGTAACCTCCCACGGGCGCAGTCCTCCGTTTTCCCTCCACTTTAGTGTATCATAGGATTTCTCTTTATTCAACGGAAGAAAATAAAAAAAATACACATAATCTCTTTTCATTTTCGCAAAATAGTATTAATATAGATACTGTGAAATCCATTTTGAAAGGAGTACTCCAATGTCCAAAAAGATCGGTAAAATATTACTGCTGGGCGCTACCGTAAGCGCCGCTGCCGCTGCTGCTTATTATTTCCTTCAGAAAAAGCATGCTCCTCTCGACACTCAGGAGAAAAACGATGAGGACTATGACGACTTCAGCGACGATTTGGAAGAGGAAGAGCCTCGCACCTATGTTTCCTTAAGCGGTAATGAAACGGCTCCTGAGGAATCAACAGAAAAGACGGATAACTCCGAAGATACCTCTGCCTCCGATGCTTCCGGCGAACCCGATCCTTCCTCTGCAGAAGCCCAGCCTGAGCA
>CANPYG010000063.1 GCA_947588205.1 uncultured Acetatifactor sp.
TCGGTGCAGTTTGTGGAAACTCAAGAGAGCAGTTTACCAAAAACCAATGTTGAAATTATAAAAGCGGCATGATAAAGTAATATGTGATAAGGAAATCAAAGGCGGTATGTAAAGTCATGTTGCGCAATTGTAAAGTTGATGCGGTGGTATGTGGGAGCGCATCCTGCTACAATGAAATCACTAAAATTAGGAGGTTTCATTATGACATTACCAGATAAAATCATAAAGCACAGAAAAGCAAATGGCTGGTCGCAAGAAGATTTCGCAGAAAAACTAAATGTATCGCGACAGGCAATCAGCCGCTGGGAAAACGGAACCGCACTGCCTGATGCGCAAAACATATTACAAATCAGCAGGCTTTTTCATGTTACAACGGATTATCTTCTGAATGATGATTATGAAAGTGACGGGGATATTCCTGCGGTTAAAACAGCAACGGAAGAAACCGAGTCTCTGTTTTTGAAAAAGAAGCACTTGCATCTGGTAGCTGCAATTTCTTTCACAATTGTGTCGCTGGTTTGGTTAATAGGGATGGCATCATTTACAAATGATGTTGCAACGGTGCTGTTGGGCTTTAGTTTTGCTCTTAGCGTATTCAATGCGGTTGTCCATTATGTTTTGTATTTCAAGAAACGATAATCCTTTCTGCGCCGCCAACTGGAATTTCCTGGAACCTGATTTTGGAGGATTTGAAGAAAGCTATGCACGATATATGGAATCCATGGCACGGCTGCATAAAGTGTAGCGAGGGCTGCCAACATTGCTATATGTATTTTCTGGACCGTGTCCGTGACCGGAACGGCGCTGATATTTATAAAACGAAATCAGGCTTCACCTATCCCATCCAAAAAAACAGAAACGGCGGCTACAAAATTCAAAGCGGTGAGCTGATCCGGGTCTGTATGTCCTCGGATTTCTTTTTGGAGGAAGCGGACCAGTGGCGCGATGAGGCCTGGGAATTGATGCGAGAGCGCTGCGATGTGAGATTTTTTCTTCTGACAAAGCGCCCGCAAAGAGTAAAGGACTGCCTGCCGAAGGATTGGGGCGATGGCTGGGAGAATATCTTTTTCAATGTCACCTGTGAAAACCAGCGAAGGGCTGATGAGCGTATTCCGATCCTGCTCGAATTACCGTTTCAGCACAAAGGTATTATGTGCGCGCCATTTATCGGTGCGGTCAGCCTTGAAAAATACCTCGGCGACGGACAGATCGAACAGGTCATTTGCGGCGGCGAGAATTATGACGGCGCAAGACCGTGTAACTTTGACTGGGTGAAAAGCCTGAGGGCAGAATGCGTTGCCCATGACATTACATTTTGCTTTATTGAAACCGGGACAGTGTTCATAAAGGATGGAAAACGATATTACCTGCCCAAAAAGCAGATTCAGAGCGAAATGGCTTATAAATCCGGCATGAACTACGTGGGAAAAGCGATGGAATGGAGGCTGACAGACCGTTTTGGCATGGAAATACCAAAAGAAGAATTATATGTGCCGCACTACCGCCAAAACTGTTCCCGTTGCGGCAGCAGACTGATCTGTAACGGCTGCTCCGATTGTGGGAGGTGTACTTAAAAGGCGTACCCTCGCTTTGAGGATACGCCTTTTTATGCATAGATTCTGTCCACTGCTTTACCGTCCTCTGCTTTCTCATATTACTGTCCGCCGTTTTCTCAAATTCTTCTTGACAATTCTCACCTACAGTTGTAGGATTATTATGATGCTTACAGTTGTAGGAGGATATGTTTGAAAGTAAACTTTCAAACTATGTATTGGTGCAATATCACGGGCAAGCCCGTGATATGCGGGAGGATAAAAATGAAGCTTTCCGAGAGGGAATGGACAGTATTGGATGCCTTATGGAGGACAGGCGGAGCGACGCTGGGGGAACTGACCCAGGAGCTTCAGGCCCAGACCAGCTGGAACCGCAACACGGTGTTCACTTATTTAACACGGATGGAGGCCAAGGAGCTTGTGGTCATCGACAAGGACAGCAATCCCAGACGCTATCTGGCGGCATTGAGCCAGGAAGAGTGCCGCTCCCAGGCTCGGGACAGTTTCCTGCAAAGCGTATACCACGGCTCCACCGGGGATCTGGTGGCGGCGTTTTTGAAGGAAAGGTCCATTTCCACCAAAGAGAGGGAACGGCTCCGGCGTCTCCTGGATGAGATGGAGGTGTAGCCCATGACAGATATCTGGAGCTTCCTTTTGCAGACCCTTACGGCTTCCGGAGTCGCGGCGTTGCTTTTGGTCATAAAAGCCCTGTTCCGGGATAAACTGTCGCCCCGCTGGCAGTTTGCCGTCTGGGGCATCCTGGGGGCGATGCTTTTGGTACCGGCGGGTTTTCGGGGAAGGTACGTGCTTTTGAACTGGCCTCTGTTGGTGGAAACGCTGAAATCCATCCTGACTGGTCGGTTCGGAACCCTGACCCGGGTCGCCGCCCCCCTGCCATTGCCCGCCATCTCTCCGCCGAGGACACTATGGGACTGGCTGTATCTGGTGTATGCCGGAGGAGTGATCCTGCTGCTCACCCGATATGCCGTAGCTTATGTCCGCCTGCGGAGGCTGCTGAAGCGGGGGAGAACCGCAAAAGCCGAGGGATTAAACGCAGTGTCGGAAAAATACGGTCTGCCTCTTTGCCCGGCCGTGGAGGTGGAGGGATTATCCTCTGCCTTTGTCTGCGGAGTTTTTCGGCCCGTGCTGGCTCTGCCCGCCGGAGCAGAACCGGAGGAAAAGGTACTCCTTCACGAGCTGCTCCACCTCAAATACCGGGATGCCGCCTGGGGATTGGTGATCTGCTTCTTCCGCTGTATCCACTGGTGCAATCCGCTGTTGTGGCATTGTGCCAACCTGGCAGGAAATGATCTGGAGACCCTGTGCGACTGGCGGGTACTGGAACGGCTGGAGGGAGAAGAACGTCGGGATTACGGGCGGATCCTTCTGGATATGACAGATGAGAAATATGCGAATCTTCCTGGTACCTCTTCCATGGCCAACGGAGGCGGGAACATCCGCCGCCGCATCGAAGCCATCGCCCGTTTCAAGCGTTATCCGGAAGGAATGGGTCTGGTATCGGTATGCGTGGCGCTGGTGCTGATCTGTCCGCTCCTTGTGGGCGCCCGGACCAAAACCTTGACGGGCAGCGAAAACCCTTATGTGAGGATGGCTTCCGCCCGCACGACCTGGTGTACCACCTTTGCCGGAGCTTTTGATACCTATGCCAAGGCGGTGTTCACAGACCGGGCGGATTACCGTGCCATGTGCGCCCCTCTTTCAGACCAGGACGAATTGGCAGGACTCTGGAGCCTGACCCTGACAGAGGGAGAGTCGTTCCAAGGTACGCCCGCTTTCGTAAAAAAATGGGGAAGCTGGCTGGACCAGGAAATCAGCTGGAAAGACAGGGTGGACCGCTCCAGGGGCTACCAGATCTTTAACCTGATCCGCAGGGAGAACGGCTGGGAAGGGTTACTGGTCCTGTACTTGAGAATTCCGCCCAAGGGACAGACCTGGAGCGGGACGGACAGAGACCGCTGGCTGATGACCCAGCCCCTTTTTGCCCAAAAGGAAGAAGGCCGTTGGGTAGTCCATCCCCAGGGCGAGCTTCAGGCGGTGCAGGGCGATATCCGGGATGGCGGCATCCTGGAACTTCCCGCCCTGGAATATGAGGCTCAGGCAGGGGATTTTCTCCTTCGCGCCCGGTGCCAGACTGCAGCCTATGTGGACAGCTATCAGGAGGAAATGAGGTTTGGTCTGTCCGATTTCGATATCGTTTTCGATACCGTGCCTGTACCGGACGGGAATTTTACAGGCTGGTCCTATCAAACCCTGGAGGCAGAGTATCTGGGAACCGAAGAAGGGAAAAAGAACTATCAAAGCATCGGCATCGCCTGTAAACCGCTTTGGGGAGATGAAGGCCGGTCTGATTTGACTGAGACAGGAGCTGCGGGAGAATTTGCGGAAAAATTTGGCGGCGGAGGCAGCTACTCTAATTCTAATGGCGAACAGTGGGCAAGCCGGCCCCTGGATGGAAACTGGGAAAACACAATTTACCTGACGGGCCTGGAAGGTACCGATGTGTTTCCGATAGACCCGCCGGACCGTTATGCGGTCGAATTCTATCTCAATGAGAAGAAAGTGGGAGAATTTACGCTCCTGCCTGTGACGGCCTCCCCTGGACCAGGACCGGCAATAGCAAAAACAGAGTGAGGAAAAAGTTGGAGAGTTCATCTAAATGATATCGAAAGGGGATGAACGAAATGAACACGGAACAAAATAATCTGCAAAGCGGTCTGCTCTGCGCCGCCTGGGGATATTTCTTCCTTTATTTTGATTTCTCGGTGAGTACGATAAACCTTCTTCCCAGATTCGCGGGATACCTGCTTTTGCTTTCAGCCATCGACAGGCTGTCTGAAGAACGACGGGAGCTTGGGCTCCTGCGTTTTCTATGCATCCTGCTGGCGGGCTGGTCAGGTGCAGACTGGCTGGCGGGCTGTTTTGGGGCTGATCTCTATGGGTATTTTCCACCCCTGGATCTCATCATTACGGCAGTGGGTCTGTATTTTCATTTTCAATTTCTTACGGATGCGGCGGCCCTGGCGGAAAAATATCAGCCGCCGGGAGCCGGGCTGGATCGAAGACTTCTCAACTGCAGGACAATCTGCGTGGTGTCTAATACGGTCATCGCCCTTTGCCAAAGCTTTCTTGACGGATTCATCGGAGGTTGGCAGGCATGGGCGCTGGCAGCCTGCAGCTTCATAGGCATGGCGGCAGCCCTGACGGCGATGTTCGGCCTGTTTTCTCTGCGCAAATCCCTGGTCAGTACTGAATGAAGACAGTTGGAATTAGGTGTCCTGTTTCGGAATAATCAAATCCGGTTTCTGTTCAATACTTCTCAATTAGTTCACTTTAAATGAAAAAGCTGATTCCAAGCATTGAAAAGCAAATGGCGGCATGTTATAATTTGACTTGAATGCCCGAGGTGAAGTACGGTATACAGATTGATTGAAAAGGCAATCTTGGAAAAGCATTCGGAAAAGTTAGATAATAAACGCGTATGTTCAGAAGGACTTTGTTAAGGTCTGGGATTACAGCCACAATGATACGGAGTGAATACAATGGAACGAATGAGCAGACTTGAACTGGAAGACATCATGCTGGGGATTCCCGGCGGTTTTTTCATTTATCACGCGGACGGAGATGAGGAGATCATCTATGCAAACAATGAGGTCCTTTATCTGTATAAGTGCGAGACGATGGAGCAGTTCCGCGAGCTGACGGGGAATTCTTTTCGCGGCATGGTACATCCGGAGGATCTTGATGAGGTGGAGCAGAGCATCGAAGAGCAGATTGTGAATAGCTGGCGGAACCTCGATTATGTGGAGTACCGGATCATTTGCAGGGACGGCGAGGTGCGCTGGGTGGAAGATTTCGGTCATTATGTCAAGAGCGATGTCTACGGCGGCGTCTTTTATGTATTTATCAGCGACGTGACGGACAAGGTTCTCAGCAACACAAAGCGGGAAAACGACTTCCTCAGCGAGCTGCGTGACCAGGAGCTTCTGCGCACTGCGCTCCAGAGCACTGCTTACTCCTACCGGGAAGTGTATATGCTCGATCTGGTCAATAACTATTATCGTATGATCTATCCGGATAACCATAATGCTGCTGCGCGCGGGAACTACAGGGAGCTTGTGGAAAAGCGGGTCGCGTTTGAAAAGATGGACAGCTGGGGGCTGGAAGACATACGGAATTGCCTCCAGCCGGAGCAGATTCAGAAGGCCTTGATGGATGAAAATGTCGTGGAGTACCGTTATATCCGGAATATGTCGGAGGGCGGGGAAGAGTGGTGCGTGGTTGCGTTTACCGTAAATGAGCGCGTGGACGCAGTTCCGGTTTCGGTAGTTATGGGAGTCCGCAGCATCGAGCATATCATCCGAAGCGAGGAGAAGCGCAACGCTATCCTTAAGGACGCGCTGCTCCAGGCACAGCAGGCAAACGAGGCGAAAAATATGTTCCTCGCGAACATGTCGCATGACATCCGTACCCCGATGAACGCAATCGTCGGATTCTCCACCCTGTTGGAGAATGAGGCCGAGAATCCGGATAAGGTACGACAGTACGCGCAGAGGATCACTTCATCAAGCCGTCATTTGCTCGGCCTGATCAACGATGTTCTCGATATGAGCAGGATTGAGAGCGGTAAAATGGTTTTGAATGTAACCAGATTTTCTGTCCGGGAGCTTTTAGAGGAGATAGAAGCGCTTATACTTCCGCAGGTCGGGAAAAAGGAACAGCATTTTGACCTTCACTTGCATGAAAAGGTGCCGGACTGGATTCTTGGCGACAGACTGCGGATTGAGCAGATATTGATCAATTTATTAACCAATGCAGTCAAATACACTCCCGAAAGGGGGAACATAGAGATGGATGTTTTAAACTGCGGCCAGGGATCGACAGGCTATGTCCATCTGCGGTTTGTTGTGGCTGATGATGGTATCGGGATGAGCGAGGAATTTCAGAAAACGATCTTTGATCCCTTCACGCGGGAGATCAACTCTCTGACGAACAAGGTGCAGGGCACGGGTCTTGGCATGGCAATTACCAGAAATTTGGTAAATCTGATGAGCGGCACGATTTCTGTGAAGAGTAAAAAGGGCGAAGGAAGTACGTTTGAGGTGGATATGGATTTTGCCCTTCCTGTGCAGGCGCAGGAGCCGAAACCTGCGTTAGCTGCGGAGGATAAAAAGATGAGCCTTGCCGGAAAGAGAATCCTTGCGGCGGAGGATAACGAAATCAATGCGGAGATCCTCGGTGAGATTTTAAAGCTTGAGGGCGTCGAATATGACATCGCACAGGATGGGGACGAGGCGGTTGAGAAATTTGTAAATTCCGAACCGGGTTATTACGATATGATACTGATGGATATTCAGATGCCCAGGATGAATGGGTATGACGCCACGAGGGCAATCCGGGGGAGCGGTCGTTTGGATGCGCTCACCGTGCCGATTGCGGCAATGACAGCCAATGCGTTTACGGAGGATGTACAGCGGGCGATCGACAGCGGCATGAACGAGCATATCCCAAAGCCGATCGATATTGCCGCGCTGCATGATACCTTTGAACGCATGATGGCAGCAAAGGGAAATGATGGGAAAATAGGAGGATAGAAACCCATTTATTTCATCAGACGCGGTAGTGGGGCGTATGGTGAAGGCGAAAAATATATACATAGGACATGTCTCCGGCAACATGCCATCTGCATATGATATAGCGATCAGAATAAAGGGAAAAATATATATGGCTATCGGATATTTGCAGATACAGGCGCGGACCGCGCAGGGCGCCGTTCCCCTTGAAGGCGCCAGGGTCTGGGTGCTGGATGACGAAGGCAATGCGCTTTATCACCTTATTACGGATGAGAGCGGGGAGACACAGACGGTTTCCCTGGAAACACTGGACAGGAGCTTTTCACAAAATCCATATTATCTGGGAAAACCATATGCGGACTATGGCGTGATGGTGGAGCTGGAGGGCTTTGAACCGGTTACGGTTACGGAAATCCCTATTTTTGAGGGAGAGACCGCGACACTCCCGGTCATGCTCACGCCGCTTCAGGACCGGAACGCGACCAGGACAATGGAAAATATCGACGTCGGGGGACCTGCCGTAGCGTTCCCGCAGAGCAGGGATCAGGAAGGAAGCTCTTTGGATTCGCGTATCCTGCGCCAGGTTGTGATCCCTGACCCCATTACCGTGCATCTTGGCGCCCCGAATGCGTCTGCTGCGAATGTACAGGTCCCGTTTCTGGACTATGTGAAAAATGTTGCCAGCAGCGAGGTCTACCCCACCTGGCCGGAGAATGCCCTGAAAGCCAATATTTACGCGATCATGACCTTTGCGTTAAACAGAGTGTATACGGAGTGGTACAGGAGCCAGGGCTATGATTTTGATATCACCAATAATACGGCGTATGATCAGTATTATGTTCCGGGGCGGCCGGTCTATGACTCTATCAGCGATGCGGTGAACGAGGTATACGGGGAATATGTCCGGAGACAGGGTCAAAACGCGCCCTACTTTACTTCCTTCTGCAACGGGACGACAGCGTCCTGCAGGGGTCTGTCCCAGTGGGGAACCGTTTCCCTTGCGAATCAGGGATATACCCCGGAGCGGATTTTGCGGTATTATTATCCGGACGACGTTGAGATCGCGAGCACAAACATTGTTACGAACGCGCTGTCGTCCTATCCTGGAACTGCCCTGCGCCTGGGGAGCAGCGGACTGGACGTCCAGACCATTCAGGCTTATCTGGAAAGGATCCGGCGCAACTATCCCGCGATCCCGGCCATCACGGATCCGTCCGGCACCTTTGGCGAGAGCACCCGGGCGGCAGTGCAGAAATTCCAGGGCATTTTTAATCTGACTCCGGACGGCGTTGTGGGAAAGACCACCTGGTATAAGCTGTCCAGTCTGTATGCTGCGGTGACCAGGCTGGCGGAGCTGGACAGCGAGGGCACAACCCTTGGCATCGGAACAGTTCCTCCCAGCGCGGTATTACGGCAAGGTTCCCGAGGTCAGGATGTGGTGACGTTACAGTATTTATTGAATGTGATCTCCCAGTATAATACTGATGTTCCAGCCCCGGCGCAGGACGGCATTTTCGGCAGCGGAACCAGGCAGTCAGTCATCGCGTTCCAACGTTCGGCAGGGCTGAGTCCGGATGGGATTGTCGGCGCGCAGACCTGGCAGGCGCTATATAACCGTTACCTTGGCATTGGGGAAAATGTACCCCAACCCGGTCCGGGCACGGGATCCGTTACCTACACGGTTAAGGCGGGGGATACCCTCTGGCTGATCGCCAGGCGCTACGGAACCACGGTGGAGGCGATCAAACAGGCCAACGGGCTGACCAGCAATGCGCTGCAGATCGGGCAGGTGCTTCGCATCCCGGTTTCCCAGGACCCTTATGTGGAATATACGGTACGCGCCGGCGACACCCTGTGGGAGCTGTCGCGCAGGTACGGAACCACGGTGGAGGCGATCAAGCAGGCCAATGGGCTGACCAGCAATATCCTTCAGATCGGCCAGGTGCTGCGCATCCCGGTGGGATGAATATCTAAGATTGTATGATCTTCAGTTATTATACTGCTCCGAATCAGGTCCTGCTTAAGTAAAATCCTATTGGCTTTTATAGCTTCCGCCCGGCAAGGTAAAGGCTGCCCAGATACAGGAGGCTTAAAACAGTTTGGCTTGCCAGGATCCCCCAGAGATAACCTGTAATGCCGAAGCGCGGCACTGCGAAGAAGACAAAGCCGAGCCGGATCAACAGGCTGAAGACATTCATAAAAAAGATACGCCCTGCCATGCCGAGCCCCTGTAAGATGCTGGAGAGCGTGGTGTCCAGATAAATAAAAGGGCAGATTAGGCTTAAGGTCCGTATAAAATGCCCTGCGAGCGCGCTGTGGAACAGGTTTTCACCTGCCCAGCCCCCCAGTAGGAAAAATCCGCTCATGCAGGACAGACCGAGAAGAACGCAGTATTTGATGGTCCTGCTTGTATTCTTCTTCACCGCATGATAATCCCCTCTGGCATAGGACTCCGAGATCATAGGCAGGAGAAGGACGGAGACGGCGCTGGTAAGCGCGTTGGGAAAGAAGATCAGGGGCATTGCCATTCCGGTGAGCACCCCGTAAACGCTTAATGCGGTGGAGCTGTCGTAACCGTACAGCCGGAGTTTTTCCGGAATGGAGACGGATTCCACGCTTTGCAGAAGGTTCAGCACGATGCGGTTGGCGGTCAGGGGCAGTGCCATCGCCAGCAGGGGACGGTACAGACTGACGATTCCGGCTGTGGCTTTCTGTATTTTGCCGCTGGAGGAAACAGGCGAAAAGGGCATCAATCCTTGGGAAGAGTGTTTTTGTGACATATATTTCTCCCCAAAAAGATAGTAGATTGAAATAAGGGATAGGGCGGTAGAGCCGATTTCGCCAATCACCAGACCCAGAACGGCGACGTTGATCGTGAGCGAGGCTCCTTTTGCCGTTGCCAGCATGGAAAACCAATATACGCATCCTACCCGCAGACATTGCTCCAAGAGCTGTGTTGCGGAAGGGATGCCTGTTTTTTTTACGCCATAAAAATATCCATTGATACAGGCGTGGACAGCGCTTAAGGGAACGGTGAAGGAGATGATGCGCAGCATGGGGGCGGTGCGCGGCTCCAGCAGGAAATTTGCGGCGAGGAAATTCGAAAAACGGTAAATGACCGTGTTACACATCAGGGAAAGCGGAAGAGAAATGCTTAATCCCGCTATCATGGGGCGGAAGGAGGCTTCCCTGTTTTTGACCGTGCTTTCCGCTACCAGCTTGGAAATCGCGGTCTGGTATCCGGCCGCGGCAAGCGCGAAGGACAAGGATGTGACAGGACCCAGGAGCTGATATATCCCCATGCCTTCCTCCCCGAACAGTCTGGCGAGATAAATGCGGTAAAAGAAACCGATGATACGGCTGATAAGACCTGTAACCGTTAAAATGATAGTTCCCTTAATGAGGGGGTGGGATTTTAATTTTTTCATAGGCGCCTCTTATGAGCCTTCCTTACATATATATTCGGGAAATGGACAGGAAAGAATGATGAACTGTAAAATTGGGATAAGGATATTCGGAAAGCAATGTAAATTTTGGAGATACTTCCTAAAATGGTTGACAGAAACCGGATGGAATGCTATATTGTTAATGACAATTCTTAGTAACTTACTAGGAATTAAGCTTGTGTCCGCGCTGTGAGCACAAGTGCCTGGAAGAAATGATCCTCTTTGCTGGATGCGGGCGGTTTTAAGCTGGGCAGACATAAAAGAAGGCTTCGGGCGTCCGTCAAAATGAAGCAGCGCAGAAGTGAGGTATTATAATGATTTATTTAGATAATGCGGCCACCACCAGGACCGCACCGGAGGTAGTGGAGGCAATGCTTCCCTATTTTACGGAAAGCTTCGGGAATCCCAGCACCATTTATTCCCTGGGCTCTGCCAGCAAGAAGGCTGTCAATCAGGCCAGAAAGACCATTGCGGACGCTTTGGGCGCCAATATGGAGGAGATTTACTTTACGGCGGGCGGCTCGGAATCCGATAACTGGGCCATCAAGGCGACAGCGGAAGCATATGCGGGAAAGGGCCGCCATATTATTACCACGAAGATTGAGCATCATGCGGTGCTCCATACCTGTCAGTATCTGGAAAAGCATGGATTTGAGGTCACATACCTGGATGTGGACAGGGACGGTCTTGTGGACCCGGAGCAGCTCAAGGCGGCAATCCGTCCGGATACCATCCTGATCACCATAATGTTCGCCAACAATGAGATTGGAACCATAGAACCCATCGCAGAGATCGGGGCCATCGCAAAGGAAAGGGGAATCCTGTTCCACACCGATGCGGTGCAGGCTTTCGGTCAGGTACCCATCAATGTGGATGAGATGCATATCGACATGCTGAGCTCCAGCGCCCATAAGCTGAACGGGCCCAAGGGCATCGGCTTCCTTTATATCAGAAAGGGCGTCAAGATCCGTTCCCTTATACACGGGGGCGCCCAGGAGAGGAACAGAAGGGCCGGAACGGAAAATGTGACCGGTATCGTGGGCTTCGGCGCGGCCGTGGAACGGGCGGTCCGCACGATGGAGGAGCGTGCCAATAAGGAAATAGAGCTTCGGGATTATCTGATCCACAGGCTGGAAACGGAGATTGATTACTGTTGGCTGAACGGACACCGCACAAAGCGCCTTCCCAACAATGTGAATTTCAGCTTCCTGTTCATAGAGGGGGAGTCCATGCTCATCATGCTGGATATGAAGGGGATCTGTGCGTCCAGCGGTTCCGCCTGCACCTCGGGATCCCTCGACCCGTCCCATGTGCTGTTGGCCATCGGGTTGAAGCATGAGGAGGCCCATGGTTCCTTAAGGCTCACACTTTCTGAGGAGAATACAAAGGAAGAGATTGATTTTGTAGTGGACAATTTAAAGCAGATTGTGGAACGCTTGCGCAGCATGTCCCCTTTGTATGAGGATTTCGTGAAGAAGAATAAAGCATAAGCAAATGAAGAAGCAGCTTCGGCATTACGCGGAATTGCCTTCAGGCAAAGTGATTTAATGCATAGAAAAGTGGAATCGCCGCCACAGGCGGCAGAATGTGAGGAAATATGTACAGCGAAAAAGTAATGGATCATTTTCAGAATCCCCGCAATGTGGGGGAGATTGAGAACGCCAGCGGCGTAGGGACCGTGGGCAATGCCAAGTGCGGCGATATTATGAGGATGTTTTTGGATATTGATGACAATGGGATCATCCGTGACGTGAAGTTCAAGACCTTCGGCTGCGGGGCGGCCGTCGCGACAAGCTCCATGGCGACGGAGCTTGTGAAGGGAAAAAGCATCCAAGAGGCTTTGCAGGTGACCAATAAGGCGGTGATGGAAGCCCTGGACGGACTTCCGCCTGTAAAGGTACATTGTTCTCTGCTCGCAGAGGAAGCGATCCATGCGGCGCTCTGGGATTATGCCCAGAAAAACGGAATCGAGATCGAGGGTCTCTCCAAGCCGAAGTCCGATATCAGCGAAGGCGAGGAAGAAGAGGATTATTAAAATGTATAGGATCCTTGTAGTGGAAGACGACCGCGTGATTGCGGGAGTGATGCGCAAGCATCTTGAAAAATGGGGCTACGGGGTGTGTCTGGTGGAGGACTTCAGCGACGTGCTGAAGCCCTTTGCTGATTTTAAGCCCCATCTGGTTCTGATGGATATCCTGCTTCCCTTTTATAACGGGCATTACTGGTGTTCCCGGATCAGGCAGGTGTCCCAGGTCCCTGTTATTTTCATTTCCTCCGCGGGAGATAACATGAATATCGTCATGAGCGTTCAGATGGGCGGGGATGATTTCCTGGTAAAGCCCTTTGGCCTGGACGTGCTTTCCGCCAAGGTGCAGGCCGTCCTGCGCAGGAGCTATGAATTTCATGCCCCAACGAACCTTATGGAGCATCATGGGCTCCTGTTGGATCTGTCGGACGCTTCCCTGTCCGTTCCGGCGAATGCAACGGACGCCTCCGCCGATCCCTCCATGCGGAAGCTTTCCCTCACCAAAAATGAATTCAGGATCCTGGAGCTATTGTTTGAGCGTTCCGGAAGCACGGTCTCCAGGGAGGAAATCATGAAAAGATTATGGGAGGACGACTGCTTTGTGGACGACAACACGCTCACGGTCAATATGGCAAGGCTGCGCAGAAAGCTGGAGGAGAACGGTGTGGAGAATCTGATTCAGACGAAGAAAGGCCTGGGATACTATATTGAGAAGTGATGGAATGGAAGAAGAGCGGACAAAAGAACCGGAAATAAGGGATTGTACTTTGTTTTGGGATTACTGCCATGACCGAAGATGGCTTGCATTGCTTTTCTTATTAACAATAGGGATTTTCCTTCTGGTTGCAGCGTTGAATCATCTGCCCGGTGCATCAGGGCTGATGTATGGGATTCCTCTGTCCGTTTTCCTCTGGGGCGTATTTGCGGCGGTGGATTTTTATCATTATTGCAGAAAGAGAAGTCTGCTGTCCAGGGCTATGCAGGCGCCGGAGCTTGCGGCATCCTTTTTGGCGGCTGGGAATGGCTGCGCGGGGAGGATGTATCCGGAGGAGGCTTTTTCATGGAACGAGAGAAGCCTTTCCAGGCTGGAGCAGGCCTATCGGACATTGATCGAAGGTCTTTGCGAGGAGAGGGAGACCATCCTTCTTGACAGTGAGAAGCAGCGTAAGGAGCGGGGGGACTATTATCTTATGTGGGCGCACCAGATCAAAACGCCCATCGCCGCCATAAAGCTTTTGCTGGAGGAGAGGGAAGATGGATTTCCCATGCTTCAGGAGCTTTTCAAAATAGAGCAGTATGTGGAGATGGTGCTTTCCTACCTGCGCCTGGAGAGCATTTCTTCCGACCTGCTTTTGAAGGAATATGCCCTCGGCCAGATCGTTAAAAATGTGGTGAAGAAATTTTCGGTTCTTTTTATCAACAGCGGGCTGAAGCTTGTGCTGGGGAACCTGGAAGGAATTATGGTGCTTACGGATGAAAAATGGTTCGGACTTGCCCTGGAACAGATTTTATCCAACAGCATTAAATATACCCATATGGGAAGGATATCCGTCTATATGGCGGAGGACGAGGTGCGGACCCTGGTGATCGAGGATACCGGTATCGGAATCCGCGGGGAGGACCTGCCGAGGATTTTTGAGAGGGGATTTACCGGATATAATGGTAGGCTGGACCAGAAGTCCACGGGAATCGGTCTTTACCTGACGAAGCAGGTATTGGATCATTTGTCGATACCGGTCCGGGTGGAAAGCGTTATGGGCTCCGGCACGAAAGTATATCTGAATCTGGAGGCAGGGCTGCAGGGATCCGATCCGGGCCCGGAGGCTGGGCTGCAGGGATCCGGTCCGGGCCTGGAGGCAGGAACACAAAAAAATGAGGCTGAAGCGTAGACTTACAAAAATGTAAGCTGGAAAACGGAAATGTAATGTGATTCGATGGCATTATATTCCCGTTTCTTTTATACTGAAGAAAAAAGAAACAGGAGAGTATAAAAATGGCGTTATTGGATGGAAAAACAGGACTTCTGCCCAGGCTTGCGGTGACGTCGGTCCAAAAAAACGGTATGGCTTATCTGCCCTATATTGGCGTATGTACCTTTGCCATGTTCACATATTTTGTTTTTGGCCTGATCCTCAACAGCGGTGTGACGAAAACCCTGCCCCGGGCTGCTTACGCTACAATGCTTTTAATGATCGGGCAGATACTGCTGGGTCTGATCATGATCCCTTTTCTGACATACACGAACAGCTACCTGATCAAGGGCCGCAAAAAGGAGCTGGGGCTATACAGCGTCCTGGGAATGGAGAAAAAGCATATTTACAGGATGATGTTCTATGAGACGGTCCTGATTTATTTACTTGTGGTGGCAGGTGCAATTGCCCTGGGCTTACTGTTCTACAGGCTCCTTTTCCTCATCCTCCTAAATCTGGCGGGGCTTCCTGTAAACATTACTTTTAAGATCAGCCGGACTGCGGTCGCAGAGACCTGTGCCTTCGCGGGCATTGTCATGCTGATCCGGCTCGTCATAAATCTGTATCAGGTGAAAAAGTCCAATCCTTTAGACATCATGGGCGAGTCCGGAAAGGGAGAGAAGGAACTGCGTCTGACCGGGGTATGGAGCGTTTTGGGGCTTTTTGCAATGGGCTATGGTTATTGGATCGCATTGGGGGCGAAGATGAACAAAGATATTTTCACGTATTTTTTCGTGGCTGTATTTTTGGTAATGGTCGGAACCCATCTTCTTTTTACCTCTGGAAGCATTCAGATGCTGCATTTCTTAAAAGGAAAGCCCGGGATTTATTATCGCCGGGAAAATTTTATCATCATATCCGGTATGCTCTACAGAATGAAGAAAAATGCTGCGGGGCTGGCGAATATCTGTATTTTTTCCACCATGGTCATTATCACGGTGGTGTGTACCGTTTCGCTGTACCTGGGACTGCCCGGGCTCATCCGCAGCCGGTATCCCTTTTTGATTCAGGCGCAGTTTTTGGGAACTGCTGATTCCTTAGATGCGTTTGAAGCCCTGCACGAAGAGGCGGAAGCCCTGGCTGCCCGCAACGGAGTGGCAATACCGGATTACCGGGGATATAAGGAAGGTCCGGACGTATTCCGGATAGAGATGAACCCTGAGGGGGAGGAGACGGCGGTAAATGATTTTTCCGCACAGCTGGAACAGTTATTCGCTGCAAAAGCGGGATTCGCTTCTTATATAGACAATGGGGAAGCGATACTCGAAGATAAAAGTATGTATGGAGGCCTGCTGTTTGTGGGGATCGCCTTTGGAATGATCTTCCTGATCTGTCTGTTGATCATCATGTATTATAAACAGATCACGGAAGGCTTTGAAGACCGTAAAAATTTTGAAGTTTTTAAAAATGTGGGAATGGACGATGCCGAAGTGCGAAGAACCATCAGAAAACAGATCCTGCTTGTGTTTTATCTTCCCCTGGCAGGCGCATTTCTGCATACAATGGCGGGCATGCATATGGTGATCATATTGATGGGCAGCATCCGTTTTTATGAACGGAACCTGATCATCGCTACGACCCTCGGGATCTGCGTGCTCTTTACGCTTGTTTATATCTTCTGTTACCGCAGGACGGCGAGAACCTATTATAGGATTGTGAGAAGGTGAGGACGAAGGGAGCGCCATTTTATGGGCAAAGTTAGTATATCCGCTCGTTTGGAGCGGACTTAGAAGTGACGGAAAGCGCATAAGCGCGGCTTTGCCAGCCGAATTTATTCGGATTCTGAACTTGTTCGGTTTGGGCGCGGAGTGAATTGTAACTTATGCGACATATAGATCGGATTGACAGTATCTGAGACAGATAATATAATGATGAAAAGAATGAAGGATGAAGCTTCATGGATGATGTTTCGCTCTATATGGAGGGCAGGAATGAAGAAAAAGGTTGTGGTAGGCATGTCAGGCGGGGTGGATTCCTCGGTGGCGGCTTATCTTTTGAAAAAACAGGGATATGATGTGGTCGGAGTGACCATGCAGATCTGGCAGGAAGAGGATGGTGCTGTCCGGGCGGAGAATGGCGGCTGCTGCGGCCTGAGCGCTGTGGAGGACGCGAGGCGTGTGGCATATGCGCTTGAGATTCCTTATTATGTCATGAACTTCCGGGCGCAATTTCAGTCCCGGGTGATGGATTATTTTGTGGATGAGTACTTGAAGGGCAGGACGCCGAACCCCTGTATCGCATGTAACCGGTATGTGAAATGGGAATCACTCTTAAAACGAAGTATGGAGATCGGCGCGGACTATATCGCCACGGGGCACTATGCAAGGATTGCCCGGCTTCAAAACGGTCGTTTCACTGTACGCAATTCCGTGACGGCAAAAAAGGACCAGACCTATGCCCTGTATCATCTGACACAGTTTCAGCTTGCCCATACCCTCATGCCGATAGGGGAGTATACCAAGGAGGAGGTCCGCGCCCTCGCGGAAGGGCTTTCCCTCCCGGTCGCGCATAAGCCGGACAGCCAGGA
>CANPYG010000064.1 GCA_947588205.1 uncultured Acetatifactor sp.
TTCTCCCATTCTGTAGGAGTTAATGCCACTTTTTCCCAAAGCCCTTTCAAAGTGGAAATAAACTTTTCACTTCAGCTAAAAAATTCATGGTTTCACCATTGTTTTTCTTTTCGCGGAATGTTATAGTAGCTGTAGGATTTTGGAAGACTATTTTTAACGATTACAATTTATGAAGGAGGCATCGCTATGCTTATTTACGCAGTAAAGGACTATGAGGAATTAAGCCGTAAGGCTGCCGGCATCATCTCCGCGCAGATTATTTTAAAGCCCGCTTCTGTCCTGGGGCTTGCCACCGGCTCTACCCCGGTAGGCACCTATCGTCAGCTGATCGAGGGATACCAGAAGGGAGATCTTGATTTTTCAAAGGTGACGAGCGTTAATCTGGATGAGTACAGGGGGCTGTCGGGGGAGCACGACCAGAGCTACCGTTATTTTATGAACACTAATCTGTTCAATCATGTGAACATCCGCAAGGACCACACCTTCGTTCCCAACGGCTTGACCGAGGACGGGGAAGAGGAATGCGCGGAGTATGACAGCCGCATCGAAGCCCTTGGCGGAATCGACCTGCAGCTGTTGGGAATCGGCGGCAACGGTCACATTGGTTTTAATGAGCCCAGCAATGTATTCACCAAGGGAACCCATCTTGTTACGCTGACACAGGAGACCAGACAGGCCAACGCCCGCTTCTTCTCTTCGATCGACGAGGTTCCTACCCAGGCCTATACCATGGGCGTCGGCAATATCATGGCGGCGCGCAAGGTACTGCTTCTGGCCAGCGGCGAGAGCAAGGCAAAGGCTCTGTACGATACGGTTCTCGGGCCTGTGGATCCTATGGTTCCGGCTTCCATTCTCCAGCTGCATGCGGATGTAACGATCGTAGCCGACGAGGCGGCACTTTCTCTCTTAAACGACAGGCTTTCAGTTTGATAAAAACCCAATATTGAAAAATGTGCGGAAAGCACAAAGGGAGGTAAATATGATTATAAAAAACGGTCTGGTTTTCGGTGAGGACGGAACATTCACCATCTGCGACCTGTATATTGAAAACGGAAAAATTGTTGCTGACAAATCACAGGTAACAGATCTGACACAGATCGATGCTTCCGGTTTATATGTCCTTCCGGGACTCATCGATATTCACAGCCACGGCGCCTGCGGATGCGATTTTTCCGACGCCGATGTGGAGGGACTGCGCATGATCCTGAAATATGAACGCGCACACGGCATTACCTCTTACTGCCCCACTTCCATGACCCTGCCCAAGGAGCAGTTGCTCTCCATTTTCGCTACTGCGAAGGAAGCGGAGAGCGCGAAGGATCCGATGCTGGCGCATATCGTCGGAATTAATATGGAAGGACCCTTCCTGGATCCTTCCAAAAAGGGCGCCCATGTGGAGGAACATATCCTCGCCCCGAATGTGGAATTTTTCAGGGCGTGCAATGAGAGCAGCGGCAACATGATCAAGCTTGTGACCCTTGCCCCCAATATGGAGGGCGCTATGGAGTTTATCAAGGAGCTGCATAACGAAACCTGCATCTCCCTCGGACATACCTCTGCGGATTACGAGACGGCGAAAGCAGCCTTAAAGGCGGGCGCCAACCATATCACCCACCTTTATAACGCAATGCCGCCCCTTCACCACCGCAAGCCCGGGCTGATCGGCGCGGCGGCGGAGGATCTGGACTGCATGGCAGAGCTGATCAGCGACGGGATCCATATTCATGAAAGCGTCGTCAGGGCTACCTTCCAGCTTTTCTCAGAGAGAGTTGTCCTGATCAGCGATTCCATGCGGGCTACCGGCATGGAGAACGGAACCTATGAGCTGGGCGGCCAGCAGGTGACTGTGGTCGGGCGGCTGGCAACCCTTGCGGACGGCACGATCGCCGGCTCCGCCACCAACCTTTACGACTGTATGCGCACGGCAGTTTCCTTCGGGATCTCCCTGGAGGATGCGGTGATTGCGGCTACCGCGAATCCTGCAAAGAGCATCGGTATTTATGATACGGTTGGTTCCCTCACGCCCGGGAAACGTGCAGATGTCCTGCTGGTAGACCAGAACCTGGACCTGGTACAGGTGATTACCGGCTGACACTTTGGAGGTATCTATGAATCCGTCATTAAAGGAACAGTTTTTAAATCCGTCGGATGAATTCACGCCCTATCCTTTCTGGTTCTGGAATGATACTCTGAAGGAAGAGGCCATCACCAGGCAGATAGAAGATTTTCATGCAAAAGGGGTGGATGGCTTTGTCATCCACCCCAGAATCGGCATTCCTGCCGACACACCTTATCTTTCGGATCAATACATGCATTATGTCAGGTATGCGGTAGAAGAGGCCGCACGGCTGAATATGCATGTTGTTTTATATGATGAAGGGATGTATCCGTCCGGGTCTGCCCACGGGATGGTGGCTGCTTCCAATCCGGCCTACGCCACCAGGGCGCTTCGGATGGAACAGGTTTTGTTTACGGGGCAGTCTCCGGCGCCGGAAACTGTGCCTGCCCTGGAAGAAGGAGAACGCGTGCTTTCCAGGCAGATCCTCCGAAGGGAAGCGGATGGACAACAGATGCTTCTCTTTTTTATAGAATGCTTCTCCCGCGGCACCATCCGGGGGATCCATGAGGGGGAGGATGACGGGCAGCCTATGGCCCCGGCTTCCGCAGATCTGCTCAACCCGGAAGCAATGCAGCTGTTCATACACCTCACGCATGACAGATATTATGAGGTGTTGAAGCCTTTTTTCGGCACTACCGTAATCGCCATGTTTACGGACGAACCGGATGTGCTGGGGCGCAGGCACCGCAGAGACGTCGTTCCGTGGACAGAAGGCTTCATGACATGGTGGGAACAATTCGGCGGGAAGGAATCAGACCTCCCTTATCTGTGGCTGGAAAGCGAGAAATCCGACCGCATCCGGCGCGGATTTCAGAAGGCGGTCAATAAGCGGCTGGGATACAGCTATTACGGGCAGTTGTCCGCATGGTGTCAGGCGCATGGCATCGCCCTCACGGGACATCCTGCCAAAAGCTGCGATATCGGTTTTCTGCGCTATTTTCAGATTCCCGGCCAGGACCTGGTCTACCGATGGGTAGCCCCGGAAGGGAACCGCGCATTATACGGGCCGGACAGCACCATGGCAAAGTGTTCCTCAGACGCTGCGAGGCACTCCGGAAGACGCCGTAATTCCAACGAATGCTTCGGCTGCTGCGGTCCTGACGGCAATCAATGGGCATTTTCGGCGGACGATATGAAATGGTTTCTGGACTGGCTGTTCGTCCGCGGCGTAAATATGCTTTATCCCCACGCCTTTTTCTACTCTATCGAGGGAAAGCTGCGTTACGGAGAGCGTCCGCCCGATGTGGGCCCCCACAATATCTGGTGGCCGGATTATAAGCTTTTTTCCGACTATATCAAGAGAATGTGCTGGCTGATGACGGACAGCGCGAATACAACTCCGATCGCCATTCTCTGCGAAGAGGATTTTCTGCCGTGGCGCATGGCAGGCGAGCTGTATTGCAACCAGATAGAATTCAATTATCTGGAAGACAATCTGATTCTGAAGGGGATTTCCTGTGAAAGCGGGAATCTTCAGATCGAAAAACAGAATTATCAGCTTCTGCTTGTGGAATCCGCAGAACTTTTAACTCCGATGCTGTTAGAATGCCTGCTGCCGTTCCTGGAGCAGGGCGGGCAGATTCTGGTCCTGGATGAAGAGGACGGCGTTCCAGTACAGAAAAGAGCGCTTTCCCCCAGGAATATCACTTATCTCTCCGATCTGGCAGATCTGGTTCCCGCCATAGATAAGCTGTCGGAGGACGGGCTTCTGAAGGAACGCGAGCTGCGGCTCATGCCCTCCTTCGACGCCATCCGTGTAAGCCATGTAATCAAAAACGGAGTCAGCTTTTATCTTTTGGTCAATGAGGGGGAAGCCTCTTATTCCGGTCAGGTGCTTCTTCCCGCTCCCGGGTCAGAGCCCCCCGCCATAGAATGCTGGCATCCTTGGGAAGGGCGCTGCGAGACTCTGGGCTGCACAATACAAAATGGGAACGCCGTCCTTTCCGTTTCGCTCCATCGCCGGGAAAGCCTGATCCTTTGTGTGGAAAAGCAGGCCAGCAGGAAAACAGTAGTACCGTTAGACCGCCTCACTTGGGGCATCACCCACGTAGAACCAGCCGCTTCCGTCGCCAGCGCCGGACTTGAGGCGATAGAGGTTCCGCCTCAATTATCCGGTTCCAAAAAGATACGCCTCAGCGACTGGAACACCTGGCGCGGTATGGAGCATTTTTCCGGAACCCTGCGCTATGAAACCACTCTCTGCTGGTCTCCCGGGCAGACGGATTCCTGGGCGCAGATCTGGCTGGATTTCGGCGAAGTGCATGAAATCGCCCGCCTGTCTGTCAATGGTCAAAACATCGGCGTGCAAATGTGGGCTCCTTA
This sequence comes from uncultured Acetatifactor sp., assembly GCA_947588205.1. Classification (GTDB taxonomy): domain Bacteria; phylum Bacillota; class Clostridia; order Lachnospirales; family Lachnospiraceae; genus Acetatifactor. The sequence continues at coordinate 4,442 of CANPYG010000064.1, forward strand.
TCGCTTTGACATCACCAAAGCCTTGAAGGAGGGCGATAATCTCATACAGCTTGAGGTCACCAACTCTCTGGCAGGCGGCATGAGCCGTTCGGGCCTTTGCTCAGGTCTGATCGGTCCGGTGTGCCTGGAGCTGCTTTGCCGGGTCTAATCGGTCCGGCGTGCCTGGAGCTGCTTTGCCGGGTCTAATCGGTCCGGTGTGCCTGGAGCTGCTTTGCCGGGTCTAACTGGCCGGTCCGTTCCATCACGGGAGCCGGCAGAGATATCTATTTCTTTTGATACGCATTTTTTTGGTTCATATTTTTGATACATATTTTCTTTTCTAACTGCAGACACTATACAAAAATAACAGCTATTCAGGCGTTCAGGCTTTCTGTGAAATCAGGGATTTCACAAAGCTCCGAATGCCGGATAGCTGTTTTTAAGAGGTGAATCCATGCAGTTATCCCAAAATTTGAATGAAAATATCCAATATCTTAAGTCCGCGCTTCCCATTCCCAAAAGCTTCGATATTGTAACACGGGAACTCCTTCTGGGGGAAACCAGGGCATATTGGGCCGGCATCAACGGCTTCTGCAAAACAGAAATCCTCCAGCAGATCTTTGCCGACCTGCAGAATCCCCTTTATATGAAGGATTCCCTGGTTCAGGATATCGCCCTGTATCTCAGCGCCAAAATCGGCTACGCCCAGGCTCAGCTCTCGGATGACTGGGATACCATTCTTAAAAACATCTGCAGCGGTCCCTCCGTACTGTTCATCGACGGCTTTGACCAGGCCATCCTCATCGACGTGCGCACCTATCCCGCGAGAGGCGTGGGGGAGCCCGATACGGAACGAGTCAGCCGGGGCGCCAGGGACGGATTTGTGGAAACCCTGCTTTTCAACGCCAACCTGATCCGCAGGCGCATCCGCTCTCCCCGGCTTACCTTTGAAATATTGTCCGTAGGCATGGAAAGCAAGACAGATGTGGCCATCGCTTATCTGGATGACCATGCGGATACAGCGTTGCTGGAGAAATTAAAGGATACCCTGACCCACCTCAACGTAACTGCCCTTACCATGGGCACAAAAAGTCTGGAAGAACTGCTTGTGCCAAGGAAATGGCTCCATCCCCTGCCAAGTATGCACCTGACAGAACGTCCCGACGTTGCCTGCAGCTTTCTGGAAGAAGGGCATCTTGTGATCATCGTGGATAATTCCCCCTCGGTTCTCATCCTGCCCTGCAATATCTTCCAATTCACCCAAAGCCCGGAGGATTATTACAAAAGTCCTATCGTGGGCACTTATTTCCGTCTGGTGAGATTCTTATGCATTCCCATCAGTCTTCTGCTGCTGCCGCTTTTCCTGCTCCTTACGGTACATTATCCGCAGCTTGCGCAAAAATGGGAGCTTTTGTCTACGCAAAAGCTCCCGGGTCCTACCATTATTTTCTATATCCTTGTGGTGGAATTCCTGCTGGACCTCTTCAAATACTCCGCTTCCGTCAGTTCCAGCCGCCTCTCCGGCTCTCTCTCCATTGTAGGCGGGCTTATTATCGGAGATATCGCCGTGGAGCTGCACTGGGCCTCCGTGGAAATCCTCTTTTACGCCGCCATTACGCTGCTGACCTCCTTATCCTTAGCCAGCGCGGAATTCGGGGAAGGGCTGCGCATCTACCGCATCTTCCTGATCCTGACCACAGCCGCCTTCGGCATCTGGGGCTTCGCAGGAGGAATCCTTCTCGTTCTGCTCTCCACCGCTACCACCCCTACCTTTGCCGGAATGAGCTATCTCTGGCCTTTATTCCCTTTCCGGTGGGGGGCTTTGAAAACTTTACTTTTCCGCTATCCTACCACGAAGGCGCAGCCCTCAAGGATCTGGAAACGCTAGTCCTGCGCCCTGTCTTTCCCGCTGATAAAAGCAGCCGCCGCAATAATCACCGCCCCCAGGACCAACAGGATCACCGCACCAAACATGTTCTCCGGGATTACCAGGAAACCCATAATGAAGTTGGATAGGAAGTTTACCAGGAAATGCGCCAGTATGGACGCATACAGACTGTCATAACGGAACCGCAGATACCCCAGCGCCAGCCCGAGGACAAAGGCGTAAGCCCCCTGCGTAATGTTTCCGTGCATGATTCCGAACAAAAGCGCCTGAACCACGTTGGCAATCCAGAAGGCAGCCCGTCTGTTTGACATCCCCTCTGTGGCTTTACCGGCATAATGAAAAATGATTCCCCGGCACAGGATTTCCTCCCCGATCGGGGCAACCAGTATGGAAGCAATCACCGTGAGCGGATTGACGCCAAATCCGGCCTGATCCATCAATTCCATATACTGTTGAAAAAGGGCGGGTAACAGAAATTCCTCTGCCAGCACAATGCCGTTTGCAAACAGACACATCCCGAGGGCCATGACCAGAATAACAACAAACGTCTTCGCACGAATCACTCTGAGCGGATTGACGATCTTCTTTCTGCCGCAGCCAAAATAATACCAGAGCCCGAACACGGGCAGGCTCACAATATGATACGCCAGCACGCCCCAGACGGCGCCTTCCAAAGTAGCGTTTGTGACAAGCTCCATAAGGGCATCCTCGCCCAGCCCCTGCATACCGCCCCTTATCCCGGCTATAAACGCAGACACAACGGCGCATGCTGACCCCAGGGCAAGCTGAAGAGCCAGGCTCGCCAACAGCCCCAGCACGGCCATACCGACCCATCCTGTTCTTTTCCAAAATTGATTCATATCCACACCTCCTCGTGCTTATCATATAACCTTTGGGGATTTTTGTCCAGACCCCTGGGGTTTATTGTCCAGGCGAGGTTTTACCGCGCCCAGTCTCCGTCCTTAAACAATACCACTTCTTCCCCATCAGGCCGGATGCCGGTAACGGTCAGGTCGGCAGTTCCCACCATGAAATCCACATGGTTCATGGACTGATTGCCTCCCGCCGCCAGCAGCTCTTCCTCCGTCATCTGCGCCCCTCCGGCGACAGTGGTAGGATAACAATCCCCCAAGGCAAAGTGACAGGATGCGTTCTCATCAAAGAGAGTATTATAGAACAGGGTCTTCATCTGGGAAATCGGAGAAGTATAAGGCACCAGGGCCACCTCCCCGAGCCTTCTGGAGCCTTCATCCCCTTCAAGGATGGAGCGCAGGGTCTCCAGGCCTTCCTCCGCAGAATAATCCACCGCCTGCCCTTCATGGAAGGTTATGCGGAAATTTTTGATCAGATTGCCGCGATAGCTTAAAGGCAGGGCGCTCACCAGCGTGCCCTCGGCAACGTTTCTGTCCGGCATGGTAAAAATCTCTTCCGTAGGCATATTGGCTTCGAACACAGTGCCTGTGCCAGCTACCTCCGAACCGCCCTCCCAGATATGATTTTTCACAAGTCCCACAGTAAAATCCGTGCCAAGGCTGTTGGTATAATGAAGCTTTTCAAATGCATAATCGTTAAGAAGCCTGCACTTTTCCTTTAAGAACCTGTCGTGCTCCTCCCATTCCTTTACCGCGTCTATCCTACTGCATACCTCATCTATCCTGCTGCCGTTCTCCCTTACGGTATTTTCCCCCTTGATGTCTGCCCCTCCTTCAGCCGCCGCACCAACGTCCGCAGCTTTACCGTCCGCATCCTCACCGCACTCCGGCTTCAAGATACGGACCGACGTCAGGATCATTTTCCAGAGACGGTTCATTGCCTCTTCTTCCCCGAGCTGGGGAAACATTTTCTTCGCCCAGTTCTTCTGGGGAACCGCTGCCACCGTCCAGGGAATCTCGCTCGCCATCAGCCTTTTGTTGTGCTCTTCAAAGGCCTTATCCCTTGCCGCGCTGTGCAGATGCATCCGCTTGGGGTCAATTCCCTTCAGGTTCTCCGGATCGCCTCCTCCTATGGAAACAAAGCCGGCTCCCCTTCTGGAATAATGATTGTACATCTCTATCTGCCACTGGGGAACTGTGGACAGCACCTCGTCGGACACATTCAGGAAATATTGCCTGGATTCAAAGGAATCCCCCCAGCGCATAATGACCTCTCCCGCGCCCGCTTGATACGCCTCCTCAATCAACAGTCTCGCGAACTCATAATGCTCCACCCCGCAGCTCAATACAATCTCCTGTCCGGGCTGCACGTTAATGCCCACGCGCATGATCAGGCGCGCGTACTCCCGTATTTTTTCTTCCTCAATCCCATAAAAACTTCCCATATGCTTTTCCTTGTTCCCTTCCATATGCCTTTTCTTGTTCCTTTCCATATGCTTTTCATATCCTATTCCATCGGCATCTCTTTCTATCTGCCCTTCACAGGGTAAAACCTGTTCCGGCCTTCTCTTCCCGGACTATTCCGCCTTCATCCTGTCCTGTTTAAAGAAAATCCCCAGCCCGATCAAAAACATCGCCGCAATCACAACCACGCCCGCCCTCGATGTATCGAAAAGCTGGGTGGAAAGTCCCATCACCAGGGTTCCCGTAAACGAAGCCCCCTTTCCAAAGACATCAAAAATCCCGGTCAAACCGCTGCGGAAGCGGCGTTCCTTTTTCCTGGTACGTAAGATAGGCGGCGATCAGCTCTCTTCCCGTTTCCACAGCGTCTTTCATGAGCCCGTCCAGATGCTCATTGACCTCCGCACATTTAGGGTTATCCCTTTTCGTGACAAACATCCCCACAAAGGCTTCCTCCTTGCCCATCGCCTTAAGAATCTGCAAAACCAGCAAGCGCAACGGTCCCCTCACCACGCGGAACATGGTGAGAAAGCCCTTCATGGAGGCCACCGCTTCCCTTGCCTGCCGGGGTGTGATGTGGAAGAACGGGGCTATTACCTTTCCACCGTGCTCATCCGCTTCCAGATGGAACGTGGAATCAAACCGCAGGGGATCCAGCTTCTGCTGCCTCCGGATCGCAGCTTTCCCGAACCAGCCTCTTGCATTTCCTGAAAAAGCCATAGGCGCTTTCCCCATGCATGGCGTATCCCTTCGACGCAATCCGGTTGGGAAAGACCGGGCGGAAATGAAACAGAATGTCCGGGCCATGGAGACCTATGGAAAAAAGCTTCCTGTTATATGCAAGCCTCTCCTGCAGCTTCGGAGGAAGCCCCGCAAGGACAAGATTTCCAAAATGATAGTGCGCAAATGTAGATGGCACATGATCACTCCTTTTGTCCGGGAAATATCAGCCGGAAGCGTAAATGGCCGCTTTAACGGCGACAAATCAAAGCGCTTTTGCCGGATACGCTTTTATTTTACCAATATGAGGTGCTTTTGGCAATCTTTGAAATGTGATTTTTCTTGGATTTTTAATCTTTTAATCCTTTTTATCATTCTACAGTTCACTCCGCGCCGAAGCCGACCAGGTACGGCCGACAAAGCTGCGCCACATGCCGAAGCCGACCAGGTTCGGCTGGCAAAGCTGCGCCGCGCGCTTTCCGCCGCTTTGCTGCTGCCTTTGGCCATAAAACGGCGCTTCCATTAAAAAAAGGCCCGGATCCGACAACAGGTTCCATCCGCTTACGCTTTCCGAAAACGCAGCGGATTTTGAAGCCTGCTATCAAATCCGGGCATTGATTGCCATCAGATTGTCATGTACTTTTCACATATTCCATCTTAAAGCCATTCGGTTTATTCGCCGGAGCCGTCCTCCCCCGTATCTGTTCCTTCTTCCTGCGTTTCTTCGCCCGTCTCTTCGGCTGTGCTCTCTGTGGCATTTTCATCAATGATGTTTTCCACGTTGAGCTCAAAAGCCACTGCGAAGGTATTGTCCACCGCATAGACTGTGGTATCATCCTGGGGCAGGCAGACGTAGCGGTCGCCGGTGATGGCATTTTCATCGCCGATCCACAGGGTGTAGCTTTCGTTCCCGGTCTCCAGGGTAACCGTCTGGTATCCTTCCGCCAGGCCATACTGGGACAGATCCGTTACATCGGTAATAACGGCCGTAGCCGTAAGCAGCCTGCTCTTTTCCACGATATGCTGCAGCCGGTACTGGTACAGTGTGAGGTCATGGTCCGGAGTATAATACCAGGTATCATCCACCTTATCATATTCATACTGCGTTCCTTCATAATCATAAGAAATACGGACGATATCGTCTTCTATGGAAAGCACCGTCTCTCCCTGCGGCTCCTGGGAACGTTCCTCCTGGCGCTTATTATAGTACTGCAATCCCAGGAATCCCACGGCCAGGACGATCAGGATAACCAGCAAGGCAATCAGCTGTTTCTGTTGCTTTTTCATCAGCGTTTCCTCCTTCTCAGCCAGAACACCAGACCGAACACAAGGGGCAGCACGGGCAGCACCACAGTCACAAGCACACCGATCAGAATAATGTCTGTCTGGGGAACGATCAGGGAAGATACCTCATAACTCTTCACAGGAACGGAAACCGTCACCTCATGCTCGCAGAAACTGCCCACAATGTTTGTAAAGAAAAGACTGTTCGCGCCGCTGACATACTGATCTGCGACATCAATAAATATCTCATCACAGCTGACCGCGACCAGAGTACCTTCCTTCGTTTCCGCTGTGGAGTTCCCGGAACCGTCTTCCTCCCCTTCCTCACTGTTATCAGTTATTTCAGTCGTTTTGACCGCTTCCACCGCTATGTCGAAGGATCCGGAAACATCCCCCTCTTCCTGCTCCAGATTATCAATATTTTCCGGATTCATTTTCGCAAAAGAGCTCTCTGATGTATTGAGGAGCACCTGATATGTCATTCCTTCAGCGTTCTCATCCTCAATGGTAAGCCCCTTTGCGTAAGGAGCCATGATATAATACTGGTCATAAATTCCGGAGGTATAGCTGCTGCTGTGAATTTCGGGCAGAAGCAGGTAGGGTGACTGATAATAATAATTCCTGTCAAGCTCCACAACCATACCATCTATGACATGGATTCCCATATATTCCATGATTCCATAATAATTGGTAAAGTCCCCCTCTACAAGGGAGGTAACGGCGATCACCTTACCGCCATTTTCCAGGTACCGGATCACCTTATCTCTGTCATCCTCATTAAAATCCTTCTCTGGGGCATTGATCAACAGACAGGCGGCATCCTCCGGCACTTCATCATATTCCATCAGATTGACTGCCTCATAGGTCACATTTTCCTTTTCAAGGGCGGTATTGAAGCGGTCGCTCAGCTCAGCCTCCCCGTGTCCTTCAGTCAGATACATTTTGGGAACATCATCCGTCGTCACGTAGGCGAGGGCGCTGGTGATCTTTCCTTCTCCGTCATAGCCTGTAACGGTGCTGCTGTAGGTGGTATAGTCAAAGGTACTTTCATAAACATCGGAAGCATCTACGACCGTACTGCGCTTGTCACTGACCAGGATCAGACTGTTGATACTGATGTCCTGGGAGGTGTATTGTGTATAGAAAAGAGGGTTCACCGCCGGATCTACATATTCCACACTGATATGGTCGGACGAATCCTCATAGCGCCTTAATGTCTCCCCCAGCAGGGTATCCTCCTGGTCCTGATTGACAATCACATAAATTGTCACATCCTTGTCCAGGGTTTTCAGGAAATCCTTCGTCTGGTCGGTCAAAGAATACAGCTTTTGGCTGGTCACATCAATTGCCGTCCATGTGCTGGGCATTTCCCCCAGGATCAGATTCACCGCTACTACAATCGCAACCGCTATCCCTATGGCAGCGCCGCTGTATGCCCCCATGCTGAAATGCTTTACAGATACGCTGTAACGTCTCTTCTGAATAGACTGTACCGTAAGGAACAGCATCAGGACGCTCAGGGATAAATAGTAAACCACAGAATCCACCCGCAGCGTTCCCGACAGCAGATTGTCTACGGGGGTGGATAAATCAAAGCAGCCCAGAATCTTCGTAAGCAGGTTGCCGGTCGAAGAAATCACACCGCAGATCCCTTTCATCATATAACCCAGGAAAAGAACGGCAAAGCCCAGGACGGCAGCGATTACCTGGCTCTCCGTCAGGGAGGATACAAAGATTCCCACAGAAATGCAGGCAACTCCATACAGGAAAAAGCCCAGTATGCACAGGTAATTCTCTCCCATTGGCACAGAACCATAACGTGTCCAGACCAAAGGATAGATACAGCTTATCGCTACCGGAACAGCCAATACCGTAACCATCGCCAGAAACTTCCCGGTTACGATAGCGCCTACGGATACAGGCGCCGTCAGAATCAGCTGATCTGTTTTATTTCGTCTTTCTTCCGCAAGGACCCTCATAGTCAGGACCGGCACACAAATCAGGAACAGAAAAAGTACGCTGTTCACCACATTGGAAAAATAAGGGCTTCCATACAGCAAGCCATATACCGTAAAATAAAGTCCGAGGAAAAATAAAATAACTCCTACAAATAAAAATCCCACAAAAGAGCAGAAACAGGATTTTAATTCTCTTTTATAAATCGCAAACATTTATTTCTCCTCCTTTTCGTCGGCATCCTTCTTTTTCTTGCCCATACGGATTCCCATTCTTTTTTTGCCCCCGCCGGGAGCCTTATCGCCCTCCTGCACAGTGTCATTCCCTTCCTGTGATGAGTTACTCTCCTCCTGTGCCTCGGAATCTGTCAGCTCCAGGAAAATATCCTCCAGGGACTTTGACCTCTGCTGCATGGAAAGGATCGGAAGCTTATGTTCCGCGAGGCAGTAAAACACCTCTTCCCGGATATCCGCGTTTTCTTTTGCGAGTACACTAATCTTCACAGAGTCTCCCGCAAAATTATCCACCTCTTTCCCCTGGTTTTCCACAGATTCGATGGTGGATATAGTGGATAAAGCGGTGGATACTTCCTCCCAGCTTCCCTTTACTTCCAGATAAAGCTGTTCTGAATCATGCATCAGATTCTGCAGCCCTTCCGGAGTGTCGCTTGCCACCAGCTTGCCGTGGGAAATAATCATGATCTGGTCACATATAGCGCTGACCTCTGACAGAATATGGGAGCTTAAAATCACGGTATGCTTCTGTCCGAGGCTGCGGATCAGATCCCTGATCTCAATGATCTGCCTGGGATCCAGTCCCACGGTCGGCTCATCCAGAATGATCACTTCCGGATCTCCCAGGATCGCCTGCGCCAGTCCCACTCTCTGTCTGTAGCCTTTTGAAAGATTTTTGATGAGACGGTCCTTCATATCCGTGATCCAGGTCATCTCCATCACTTTTTCTATCTGCGCCTCGCGCCCGGCCTTCGGAATCTTTTTCAGCTCAGCCGCGAATTTCAGGTATTCATGGACCGTCATGTCCATATAAACCGGCGGCTGCTCCGGCAAATAGCCAATACAGCGCTTGGCCTCCTCCGGCTCCTTCTGAATATCCTTTCCGTTGATCGTAACCTTTCCTTCCGTAGCCGCCAGATAACCCGTGATAATGTTCATCGTGGTGGATTTTCCGGCGCCATTGGGTCCCAGAAATCCATAAATCTGTCCCTTTTCCACACGGAAAGTCAGGTGATCTATGGCAACGTGATTGCCATATTTTTTTGTAAGCTCTTCAACTTCTATCAAATCAATACCTCCTCCTGCCTTCAGGCATCCAGTATCCGGTCAATCCAGACCTTATCAACAGGTATATTAAAATCCAAATGTCAAAAATAAGTGTTAATGTTGTGAAAAATCTGTGAACTACAAAAACCCGCTTCATCAGGGCACAAAAAAATCTGTACCCCCCTGGCCAGGGTACAGACCTTAAAAAACATAAAAGATTATGACAGGAACAGCCCCCTCCTTTCATAATACTGCAACAAAAGATGAACCACCCGGCTGTAGCTGATCATGCCGTCCTTCACTCCATTCACCTTAAGCGTCGTATCCACAAAGGCATCCGATATCTCATCCACCACCTCCGTATCGATCAAAGCCTTACCGTTGATCCTCTCCCATTCCTCATCTGTCACATATACATTATCCTCTGTTACCTGTGACAGAATGCGCGTCTGGGCAAAATACGCATCGTTATCGCGCCCGACCGCCTTATAAAAATCGTTATCCAGATAGTTCAGCACGCTCAAGTATCCGCTGTAGACAAAAAAGGGGTCATCCGACTCCACACAGGCAAGAAAGCTGATAAAGTTCGCTTCATCCTCAAATATATACCCCCTCAAGTGCGCCAGCTCATGGCACATAGATTCCGGCTTGTTCATGATGTACATTACATCATTATAATTCGCTTCCATGGAAAACGGAAAATAGTAGCCGCACATATACTGCTGGCAGAAAAAATCCGAGGTGAAAAGCGGCTTTGGATGAGGGTAATAACCCGCGAGCTGCCCATATGTCTCCCCCAGCGCCTGCATACAGGCAATGGCTTCGTTCCCGATGTCTTTATCATAGAGGATCTCGCCCTTTTCATCCCGCTCCATCTCATAGGAAAGACGATTGCATTCATCCACCACGAGATTCCGCACCAGGATCAGCTCCTCCAGGGTATACTCCCGTTTCGGAAAGCTCCCGCCTTCTGCAACGGCTGCTCCTTCCGGCGCCCCAAAATATTTTTCCGAGAAGGTAGATGCATGATACAGGATAAAACAGTTTAAGGTCATTATAAGACATACGATATTAAATACCCACGCGAAGAAAAGGTAATACCGTTTTATCCACCTTTGAACAGAGGCTGTCATTTTGCTGACAGCCTCTCCCTTTTTCTTCTTCACCCTGATAACAAACACCCTTATCGCCAGCCATGGTATCCACAACACCAGGGCCAGCGCTGTCAAAACCACCGCAAGCCCCAGCATGATCTCGCCAACCGAGAAGGGAACCATCCCGGTCAGCCTGCCATAGGTATTCACCCAGACCGGAAAAACATATTTAATGTAATTGTCGCAGAACGCCGTACTGTTCCAGGCAATGACATTCAAAAGCAGAGTCACGATCCCGGTTCCAACATACAGCCCGACCCGCGCTTTCGCTTTATTCATACTTTATGTACTCCGAATATTCATCCCAGATATTGCAGATCCAGGTCTTTCCCTGATTGAAAATGATCTCATTTCCATTCTCGTCATAGAAAATATTCACTTCCGGGTTCGGATCGCCCGTTCTGGTCCATGTTCCCTTGATCACCTTGCCCGCGGTAAAAACATATGCCTGACCGCTTCCATGGACGCCAAACGCAAGATAATCCTTATTGTCCCTGACCTCTCCGTGACAGATCTTAAATATAACATTAGAGACCGCCAGCTGCTCGTTATTCATCTCATCAATATGCTTACCGCCGAACTGATAACGATAATAAAGACCATCCTCTTTATGATACTCAAAATAAGGCTTGGCGTCCCCGTATCCGCCCCTGTTGGACTCCGTGCCGCCAGGATAAATCATCGTCGCGTCCTCATGGTCATCATAAGCGGCAGGATAGCCATCCGCGGCAAAGGTAAACGCCTGCACGAAAGAATCGCGGTACTCTGTCTCATAGCCCAGCTTCTCAACGCCCTTCTCATAGCCGTCCACAAGCAGGTAGCCCGTATACTCCTGGGCGTAACTGGAACCGTCGCTTCTCTTGGGTCTGTTTATTAAGTCGAACGCATTGGCGTAGGGCTTGTCAATGCCCATAACCGCCTGACTGATATTATCAATTCTGTCGCTGTTGATCAAATCCTTCACATAAGGCACCGCCAGACCCCAATTACAGTAGATGGCATCATACGCCATCGCCTCATAAACGAAATAATCCCTGCTGCTCCTTACTGGTCCGATCTTATCCAAATCATCATAGTCCTCATAAAAAGCCATAAGACGCGTCATACGCCCTTCCACCGGCGCTTCATAAATAATGCTTGCCCGGGAAATACCGTACTGCGGCAGCGCCTTTTTATTATTGGGCATCATAACCGCCATACTGCGCCTCTTAACTACGGCTTCATCCTTCCATTCACCCGTCAGATAGCTCTGCATCTTACCATCCACAACAACACGGTCGGTAATCGTAGTCACCGGTTCCGGCTCCTGCGTTCCCTCTGTTTCCTCTGTTCCCTGCGTCTCAGGCGGGAGGGATGGCTGCGTTATCTCTTCGCCGATCACAGGAAGCTCTTCCTCTTCCCCGTCACCGCATCCGGTCAGCATACATGCAATTATACACAATGCCGTCAACATTCCTGCAAATAACCTTTTCCTCATATGACACCTCTTATCTTCGTATTTAATCCAAACAGTTAAAAAATACGGAAACATTCTATAATATAAAATACAACAACTATGTCGAACGCACAACGGCGAAATTATTAATTTTTTGTTAAAAAGCCCCTTTACGCCCTCTTTTCCAGATATTACATGCGCAGCGGAGGTCGGATTCCCCTCAGATTTAAAATCCTAAATTATTGCTAAGTTTTTCCGATTAAGACTTGCAATTTGTATCGATCTATGCTACAATTTCACATTGTCAGAGCTGTGCGTTTCTTCAAAAGAAAATGGCGGTCTTTGCATGGATGGGTTCCCGAGTGGCCAAAGGGGACAGACTGTAAATCTGCTGCAAATTGCT
>CANPYG010000065.1 GCA_947588205.1 uncultured Acetatifactor sp.
CCGCCAGACATGATGGAAAATTCGTGCAAGCACGATTTTCCATCAAATCAGGCGGCTGGCTGAACTGTTACACAAAATTGGAAATTCCCATAAAATCATCTTGGCATGAAATTGAAAATTTGATATACTAGGACTGTATCATTTTTATGGATCCGCTGCAAGCGCCCATAAGTTTAATAAAAGGAGGAAAACTGGTTTGGCTACGTCAACATCTGTTGCAACCACAGCTGCGGCCAATACCGCCGCAGTAACCACAAAGAAAATCAGATTTGATAAAGAATTGTTTAAACGCAGCGTTCTCTACAATGTGAAGACGCTGTACCGCAGGACCCTGGAGGAGGCGACTCCCCAGCAGATTTTCCAGGCGGTGGCCTACGCCATCAAGGATCAGATCGTAGAGTGCTGGATGGAGACCCAGAAGGCTTATGAGAAGGAAGATCCCAAGATGGTCTATTATATGTCCATGGAGTTCCTTATGGGCCGTGCCCTGGGCAACAACCTGATCAACATGCAGGGATATGATGATGTAAAGGATGCCTTGGATGAGCTTGGTCTGGATCTGAACTTGGTAGAGGATCAGGAGCCGGACGCCGCTTTGGGCAACGGGGGCTTGGGAAGGCTGGCAGCCTGTTTCCTGGATTCCCTGGCGACCTTGGGATACCCTGCTTATGGCTGCGGCATCCGTTACCGTTACGGCATGTTCAAGCAGGAGATCCGGGACGGCTTCCAGGTGGAGGTTCCGGACAACTGGCTGGTGGACGGCAACCCTTTTGAACTGCGTAGGCCGGAGTACGCTAAGACCGTGAAGTTCGGCGGCTATGTGACCGTGCGCCATGAAAACGGGAGGAATTTCTTCTCCCAGGAGGGCTATCAGTCCGTAAAGGCCATTCCCTTCGATCTTCCCATCGTGGGCTATGGCAATGGCATTGTGAACACCCTGCGGATCTGGGATGCGGAAGCCGTGGAATGCTTCCAGCTGGATTCCTTTGACAAAGGGGAATACCAGAAGGCGGTGGAGCAGCAGAACCTGGCAAGGAATATCGTGGAGGTGCTTTATCCCAACGACAACCATTACGCAGGCAAGGAGCTTCGTTTAAAGCAGCAGTATTTCTTTATTTCCGCATCCGTACAGGAAGCTGTTGCAAAATACATGAGAAAGCACGACGACATCCGTAAATTCCATGAGAAGGTGACCTTCCAGCTGAACGACACCCATCCTACCGTGGCTATCCCGGAGCTGATGAGGATTTTGATGGATGAGTATTACCTGACCTGGGAGGAGGCCTGGGAGGTAACCACCAAGACCTGCGCCTACACCAACCACACCATTATGGCGGAGGCTTTGGAAAAATGGCCCATCGAGCTGTTCTCCAGACTGCTTCCCAGAATCTACCAGATTGTGGAAGAGATTAACCGTCGTTTTATTAATGATATTTATGCAAAATATTCCAATGTGCCCGGCGTGAACGTTCAGGAGAAGATTCGCAAGATGGCAATTATCTATGACGGACAGGTGAAGATGGCTCATATGGCCATTGTGGCGGGCTATTCCGTCAACGGTGTGGCAAGGCTGCATACCGAGATCCTGAAGAAGCAGGAGCTTAAGGATTTCTATGAGATGTTCCCGGAGCGCTTCAACAACAAGACCAACGGCATCACCCAGAGACGTTTCCTGCTGCACGGCAATCTTCTTCTGGCGAAATGGGTCACCGACCATGTGGGCAGCGAATGGATCACCGATCTGCCTCAGATTGCACGGCTGAAGGTCTACGCCACCGATGAAAAAGCCCAGCAGGAGTTCATGAATATTAAGTACCAGAACAAGGTGCGTCTGGCGAAGTATATCCTGGAGCACAACGGCATCGAAGTGGATCCCAGGTCTATTTTCGACGTACAGGTCAAGAGGCTGCATGAGTATAAGAGACAGCTTTTGAACATTCTCCATGTGATGTACCTTTACAACGAGCTAAAAGAAAATCCTGATATGGACTTCTTCCCCAGGACCTTTATCTTCGGCGCCAAGGCCGCGGCAGGCTACCGCAACGCCAAGCTGACCATTAAGCTCATTACCTCCGTGGCGGATGTGATCAACAACGATCCTTCCATTAACGGCAAGATCAAGGTGGTGTTCATTGAGAATTACAACGTGTCCAATGCAGAGATCATCTTTGCGGCGGCAGATGTGTCCGAGCAGATTTCCACCGCCAGCAAGGAGGCTTCCGGAACCGGTAACATGAAGTTCATGTTAAACGGCGCCCTGACCCTGGGAACCATGGACGGCGCCAATGTGGAGATCGTGGAAGAGGTGGGAGAGGAGAACGCCTTTATCTTCGGCTTAAGCTCCGACGAGGTCATTAATTACGAGAACCATGGCGGCTACAATCCCATGGAGATTTTCAATAATGACCAGGATATCCGCAAGGTGCTGATGCAGCTCATTAACGGAACCTATTCCCATACCGAGCTGTTCCGTCCCCTGTACAATTCCCTGTTAAACACCCAGAGCACGGATAAGGCGGACACCTACTTTATCTTAAAGGATTTCAAGTCCTATGCGGAAGCCCAGAAGAAAGTGGAACAGGCTTACAAGAACGAAGCCGGCTGGGCGAAGAGCGCCATCCTGAACGTGGCCTGCAGCGGAAAGTTTACCTCAGACCGTACCATCCAGCAGTACGTGGACGAGATCTGGCATCTGGATAAGGTGGTTCTGAAGAAGAATTGAGCAGAACGAAGAGGGTGTTTTAAGGCTTTGTAAATAAACAGAAAAAGGTTGTGCGCCCCGGTTCGACCGTTTGGCTTGAACCGGGGCGTTTCTGGAAACCGTGAATCGGGGTGCTTTCAAAAACCGGGAAAAAATACAAGGAGGGTAAGAATATGGGATTCAACGTAATTGACGCAGAGGACGATCAGTTTGCATATCGGTATGACACGCAGCTGTTGATCGACCGCCGGGACAAGGATCTGGACGAAGACGAAATCGCGGACTATATTACGGAGCATATCGAGGGCAACAGCCTAATCGCAGCAGGAGATGAGGATCTGGTGAAGATCCACTTTCATACTAACGAGCCCTGGAAAGTATTGGAATACTGCAATTCTGTGGGAGAGATCTACGATATTGTGGTGGAGGATATGATCCGCCAGGCAGGCGGACAGCAGGGATAAGAGCTGTGGTAAGAACCGTGGTAAGAGCCGTGAGGATTGCCCGCTTCCTGGATGGCAGGGGAGGGTATCCGATTAGGAATTCTTTTTTTAATAATGATGGATAAAAAGAGCACTGTGCAGATGAGGGTTATTTTGCACAGTGCTCTTTTAAAACTTTGAAGAAATGCATAAATTTGCAAAATTAAATTTTGAAGAAATGCGCAAAATAGAAGAATATAATCTTGAAGAAATGTACAAAATGGATTAAAATATTATTAAAGAAATGCAATTTGTTTTTTTGTTCCATTAGGGAGGCAGAATATGTATTTTAGGAGAAAGGCATATGAAGAGTTATTGCGCTGGAAAGAGAATTATGCAGATCATTATGCGGTGCTGTTGGAAGGGGCCAGGCGAGTTGGGAAGTCTACAATTGCGGAGCGCTTTGCGGCGAGGGAATACAGATCCTATATTTTGGTGGATTTTTCAATGGCATCCAAGGAAGAAATTGCCTGCTTTGATGACATCTCGGATCTGGATCTGTTTTTCTTGAGATTGCAGGCGGTAAAAGGCATTGATCTATATGTGCATGAGTCAGCAGTGATTTTTGACGAGGTGCAGCTGTTTCCCAAGGCCAGGCAGGCCATCAAGCATTTGGTGAAGGATGGCAGATATCATTATATTGAGACGGGTTCCTTGATTTCAATCAGGAAAAATGTGGCGAATATTTTGATTCCCTCTGAAGAAATGAAGATTCCTGTTTATCCAATGGATTATGAAGAGTTCTGTGGGGCTGCGGGAAACAATTATTCCATGTTGGAAACGATTTATGAGAAGAAAAAAACCCTGGGGCAGCAGGTGAATCGAAAGCTTCTGCGGGATCTGAGGATCTATATGGCGGTGGGCGGGATGCCCCAGGCAGTGGAGGCCTATGTAAATGGGGATAACTTTGCCAGGATCGATCAGGTAAAACGTCAGATCATCAGGCTCTATGAGGACGATTTTAAACGGTTGGATCCGTCGGGAAGGCTTTCTGCAATTTATCACTCCATTCCGGCACAGCTTTCCAAAGACATGAAGAAATATCGTTTATCATCAGCAGTTGGGAAAAGAAGGAAAACACAGAAAGAAGAAAGCCTGATTTATGATCTGATCGATTCGAAAACAGTGCTGTCGGCTTACAATGTGACAGACCCAGGGGTGAGTTTAACCCTAACGAAGGATCTGGACAGCTATAAGCTGTATGTGGCGGATACGGGATTGTTCATTACTCTGATGTTTATGGACAGACCGTCAACGGAAAATGAAATCTACATCAAGCTGTTGGCTGATAAGCTTCCGGCGAACCTAGGCTATTTATATGAGAACCTGGTTGCCCAGATGATCGCCGCTTCCGGACGGGAATTATACTATCATACCTGGGAAAAGGAAGGAAGTACCCATTATTATGAAATCGATTTTCTGATTTCCCGTGGAGCCAAGGTTTCCCCCTTGGAGGTAAAGTCTTCTGGAACCGGAAAGCATGAATCCCTGTCTGAATTTCGGAGGAAATATTCCAAAAATACAGGAGACTGTATCGTCATTTCCCAAAAAGACCTTGGAAAAGAGGAGGAGATACGATATCTACCAGTTTACCTGACACCTTTTTTGTGCAAATGAAGGAATGGAAATGGATCACCCAAACCATTTCCGCAAAGGCAAAGCATCTTTCCATTGAAATAACCGATCCAGTATTTTATTGATTTGACCGATCAGCCAGCCATTGATCAGGGCGCAGAACACGGTGCCCAGTTTCACCCCTTCAAAATGACCAAAGCCGAAAAGAAGGAAGGAAAGTATAATTCCCAGCAGGCAGCTGCAGCAGTCGTAAATCGTTTTTACCCGCGGGATCGACCATCCGAATTTGGCGGAAATCTCCTTTACGAACAATTCATATGCTTCCGGGGAAATATAAGTGTGGAATAAAAGGGAAATGCCAATGGCACATAATAGCAGCCCGCCCGCATACCAGGCGAGTCTGCCTGCCAGATCTTCGCAGGGCAGCAGTCCGATGATGGCCGTTGCCAGATCGAGGACGAGCCCATAGAAAACTGCCGTAACAAAGGAAAACAGATAGTTCAGTTTTCCTTTTTTCATGACGGCGGATAAAATAATCAGCAAAATCGCCTGCACCACAAATTCCGCCATCCCAAAGGAGAACCCGGGAAGGCTTCGGGAGATCCATAGATGCAGAAGGTATGCCGGCACAACGACCATGGAGATCCCGAAATTTGCCTGTACCATCAGTGCCGTGCCGCAGGCCAGAATGACAATTCCCAGAATATAAGCTGATTCGCTGTAACACATATATTTTTGCTTCATATTGCTCCTCCGGAAAGCCCTGTATGACCCGAAAATGAAAAAAGATCCGTAAGACGATCATGCAGGGCGTTTATTGTTGGATAATGGGATTATACCATGATTCCGTGTGCCGACAGGCGTACATTTCGTTCAGTAGTCAACAGATGCCCTTTCTGTCGACATTATAGCATAGCTTGGCGCGACTGAAAACAGAAAATTGACAGGAGGGCTTCATCTGGATGTAAGCAGGCGCAGCAATATTATATTTTTTTCACCTCCGAAAAATATAACCTTTTTAATGGATAAAAAAGGAGCATGGAGCCTGTCCCCGGCTTATGATATGACTTTTTCATACAACAAAAGCAGTATTTGGGTAAATGCACATCAAATGCTGATAAACGGAAAAGCAGATGGAATTACAAAAGAGGATTTCTTCCAAGTTGCCCAAAGAACGGGAAATGAGAAGTCAGAGGCAGAACAGTGTATCCTGCAGGTCAGGATTGCCCTTTCTAAGTGGGACAGTTTTGCAGAGAAGGCAGGTCTTTCTCCAAAAAATGCGGGAAGGATTAAGAAGTTTTTCCCTTTGTAACTGATTCTCATTTCCATACACTTCACTCACCAGTTCAAAGTGAACTGCAAAAATTATACACCAAAAAACCGGGAAAGCCAGAAGGTACTAAAGTAATTCGTACCAAAATAGTTTGTTCCAAAATAGTTCGTGCCAAGATAATCTGTGCCGAGTTAAGAAAACTCAGATAAGATCCCGGTCAGGTGGTCAATGGCATATAGCGGTACATTAATCAGCCAGTCTTCTTTTTTGAAATCGGCCATCGAAGTCCGGATAGAGACTGCAGGAGCAAATCTTTCCTGAAAAGTTTTCAGGCTTTTGGCCTTTAAGTTGATTTCTGCCTTTGCTTCGACAGGAACAACCTGTCCTCCGAGATCGATGACAAAATCGACTTCACAGGAGCTTCGGTCATTAGTATAATAATAGATCCCTAAATCCTCGATGGTTTTCAGCTGCTGACAGACATACTGTTCTGTAAGGGCGCCTTTAAATTCCATGAATAGATCATTGCCGTCAAGCAGAGTGTGCGGGTGCAGTCCGGCCATGCAGCCGAGCAGTCCCACATCCACCAGGAACAGCTTGAAAGCTTTCAAATCCTCGTATGCTTTCAAGGGGATCCCTGCCGTATTCACCCGGCTCACTTTATGAACAAGTCCACAGTCGCACAGCCACATCATGGCGGCTTCGTATTCTTTTGCCCGGGCCCCCTCCCGAAGAAGTCCATAGAAAAATTTTTTGTTTTCTTTTGCAAGCTGGGAAGGGATGCTGTTCCACAACATGCGGATCCTGGGAACGATCTCGTTCGGTGCATGTTTGGAATAGTCCTGCTCATAAGCAGCCAGGATTCTCTTTTGGATATTCCGGACTTCCTGTAAGTCTTTGTTTTCTACAAAGGATTGTACCGCTTCCGGCATACCGCCTACATAATAGTACTGCTTCAAAGCATCTATATAGGTTTGCCGGAAGCTGGCCGCCATTTGAAAGTCCTGTCTGTCAAGGAGACTAGCAAAGCGTTCTTTGCCGACTGCCATCAAAAATTCCCGAAAGGAAAGGGGATACAGTTTTAAGAAATCAACTTTTCCTACCGGAAAGGAAGTGCCTTCATGTAAGGCGATCCCCAACAGGAAGCCTGCGCATACAATGTGGTATTGCGGTGCATTTTCATAGAAGTATTTCAGAGAGGTCAAAGCTCTGGGAACCTCCTGCACTTCATCAAAAATCAGCAATGTATTGTCCGGATCGATTTTCTTGCCGGCATAAAGCTCCAGACCCATGATCAGGCGGTCAGTGTCCAGGTCGGAGGCAAAAAGTCCGGTCATTCTGGAATTGGAGTCAAAGTTGATATATACCGTATCCGTATACGCCTGTTTTCCAAATTCCTTCATCAGCGAGGTCTTGCCTACCTGTCTGGCTCCTTCAATGATCAAGGGCTTGCGATATTTGCTGTTTTTCCATTTGAACAGCTTTTCCAGGGCGATTCGATACATGGTTATACCTCCACTTAGATCAGAAATGCTATAGGGCATCATGTATTATTATAAAAGAGAATCACAAAAATTACAATGATATTTTGAAAAATCATACACTTTTTACACTGAATAAATGGGCTCTATATGGAAAGCGTGAACCTCATATGACAAATAAGAGGCTGCCAACCCACAGCGCAACTGCCAGTTGCTAAGATCCGCATAAGTTCCAAGCGCCGTTTGCTGGACAAAGCCCCGGCGGTTTGTTATACTGGTGCCACAATGAACAAAGGGGGTATGACTTGTGAGTCTGGGAATGAATATCAATCGGCTGCGGATGAAGTGCGGGATGTCCCAGGATGCGCTGGCTGAGAAGCTGGGAGTGTCCAGGCAGTCTGTGTCCAAGTGGGAGACGGACGGGGCGGTTCCGGAATTGGAGAAGCTGGTGCGGCTGGCGGAGCTTTTCGGAGTATCCCTGGATGAGCTGGTGCGGGATATCCGACCGGAGGAAGGTTCTGGCAGGGCGGACAATGGCGTTGGTTCAGATGGATCCGGCGATGCAGGCAGTTCGGACGGTTTAAACGGCCCTGATGGTTTAAACGGTTCCAGTGGTTCAGATGGTTCCGGCGGTTTGAGCGGTTCCGACGGTTTAAGAGATGCTTCGGCCGGGAGCGTTACATCTTCCGCTCCTGCCGTCCGGAAGATCGTGGGCGCCGGTCTGATTTGGACGGGGATCCTGTTATTATTTTTGGCGTTGGTGTTAGGAGGCATAAGAGTTTTCCTAGTGGGGCTTCTCCTGGCGGTACCTCTCATAGGCTGCGGCGTAATCTGCATGGTCTGCCGGAAGCGGGTTGGATTATGGTGCGGATGGATGGTATTCGTGCCGATAGACGCTTATCTGCAGCTTTTTACCTCTTTGGGCAGGGGGCGGGCGCTGGCGTCTTTGTCTTTATATCTTTGTAATGGAATTCTGCCCTCGAAGTTGGGAATTTTGCCCTCGCAGCTGATCGTATCCTGGATCATGGTGGCTGTATTTGTGGGGCTTATCGCGCTGACCCTGAGGTCTTTCCGGAACCTTCGGCTGCCGCGAGATCCCCGGACGATCACGCTTCTGGCCGTCGGATGGGTGCTGCGGCTTGTGGGCTTGCCGGCAGTCGTGAATCTCATGGCTCGGCGGCTGCTTGATAAGCTGGTGGAACCCGGCTGGACGACTTATGGCGGGATATATACCACAATATCCTTCGTGATGGGGCGGATCGAAGATGTTTTGCTGGTGCTTTTGTTGGTGTATACGGCTGCGGTGCTTAGGAGGAGGAATCTATAGTTATTTATTCGGAATTAACTTGCCTATAAAGAAGAATTGAGGTACAATGTCATTATGGAAGCGATGATTTCTTTTACAAGAAGGGAGATACTATGGGTGGAGGTGTTACAGATATTGGGGTAAAAGGTATACAGAAGGGATACTTAGATGTAAATGGAATGAATATGCGAATTGAGAATCGCGGTCTATCATTGATCCACCATTTAGGGCGATTTAAAATATATTTCGATGGGTGTGTTGAAAGAGGATATGGGTATGCCAATAGTCATAATGATTTAGGCGAAGAAATTCCTAAAATTTTTTGGAAGTATTATGATTTATATCGACGAAATAAAATAACACTTGATGATTATACTAGGGAAACCAATCTATCAGCGTCGGTTCTTCAGGAATATTTATTGATGGTCAATTGAGAGAATTCTTTAGGAGATTTTTCGTGATATGGCGTGCTTGTGGAGGTATAGATGGTACATATTGAAGATTATATAGATGCAGATCTTCTAGAAAAATTTGAATTTTATAATTATAATCATGCGATAGAGATTATAACACAGGGGTTTCCGGGTGAATGGCAGGAAATCGTTGAATGCTTACGTACCTTGGACATCACTACTGATGATTTGCGGGAAGCAGGAGGTAATGAGACCAAGATTCCGAAAAAGTTTGACGATGTATTGTATCCCTTTGGATGGAGGGAAATTCGGATTTCAGGGGATTTACATATCAAGTTTTACCCACGGAAGGCTGATCAAAGGGGGCGTTTTTCAAAGGAACCTTATGAAGAGAAGATCATTGAGGGTTATATTGACGGTCATAATATTGATTTTTTAAAGGGACGTATTGCATTTGATTTGGAATGGAATAGTAAGGATCAGACCTTTGACCGAGATTTGCTGGCAATGCGCACTTATTATGATTGTGACCTTATTAGTGCAGGGATTATAGTTACACGATCACAGGAATTAAATGATATTTTTAAATCTGTGTACGATTATGATAAAAACTCTGGAACATGGAAACCGATTATGCGTAAATACGGAGCCAGCACAACTTGGGTGGGAAAACTGATTTATAGGTTAGAATCCCGCCGTAATGGTGGCTGCCCTATCTTGGCAATTGGTATTAAAAAAGATTGTGTTTCTGACTGGGAGGAGGGTTATATTGATGAACACGCTGACTGAAACATCGGCAAACCTTTTATCTTTTTGCGGAGAAAAAAAATATTCAACGATATATGCTGATCCGCCTTGGAGGTTCCAAAATCGAACGGGAAAGGTTGCACCGGAAAATAAAAAACTCAACCGTTATGAGACTATGTCGTTGGAAGAAATTATGGCATTGCCTGTGAGTCAGGTATCTGCCCCCAAAAGTCATCTTTATCTTTGGGTACCTAATGCATTACTGCCGGATGGACTGGCAGTTATGAAGGCTTGGGGATATGAATACAAAGGAAATATCATTTGGGAGAAAATCCGTAAGGATGGTGAACCGGATGGACGGGGTGTAGGTTTTTATTTTCGCAATGTAACAGAAATGTTGCTGTTTGGTGTTCGTGGAGAGAACTTTAGAACTTTAGCTCCGGCTCGTTCTCAGGTGAATTTGATTAGGACACAAAAGCGTGAGCATTCAAGAAAACCGGATGAAATTATTCCTATTATAGAAAGCTGTTCTCCGGGACCATTTCTTGAATTATTTGCCCGTGGAGATCGCGAAGGCTGGGATATGTGGGGAAACCAGGCGAATGAAAACTATGAGCCGACATGGAATACTTATAAAAATCATACTTTAAAAGCTGTAAGGGCGTAGCATATGCTGGTGGTTTTGTTTTGCTCTTCGTGCGGCGTAGGTAAAAGCAGATGAGCTATATGGAAAAAGATGAGCCAAGTGAAAATGTATACTATAGGCAAAAGCAGAGGGAAATCGTGCATGGACGGTTTCCCTCAATTTGGTAAGAGATCTGAGTTCTTGATATATTCACTTGGAAAGTGAACTTTTATTTAGCTCAGCCACAAAAGCGTCATACTCCGCTTCACTGCCCCGGTAGTAGAATTCCTGGGAATGGAGCAGCAGGTAGTTGTCCCCATGGCCGCAGGGGATTCTTGCGATCCACTTGGCGCAGTACCCCAGGGAAGTTAGAACCGTTTCGTCATACTCCCATTTACAGCCGATGGCCAGAGGGAAGTAGCCCTGGGCATGGGCGGGATTCTGATAAGAGGTGAGCACCAGGGAAGAGGTGAAGGAATGGCCCCAGTCGCAGTCAAAGCGGATGATGCCTGTTCCGGGAGCCAGCCAATATTCCTTTCTGCCCAGGATGGAAGCTCCGGTGCCGGCAAAGTTATTCTCCGGAATGTCCTCAAGCGTGCCGTATTCGAGAGTCAACCGCATACAGTTTTCAAAGGTGCCTGCCGGAACGGTGACGGTGCCGCCGTCGTCCACAGTGAACCGGAGGGGGTATGTCTTTTCCTCAGACCAGGGATCCCGTTTTTGCCCGTTTTCTTCCCGATAACCTGCAGTCCATCTGTCGTCCCAGATGCAGCCCAGCAAATCCTCCAGATAGAGCAGAGGTTTCGCCCCGAAGATCCGGTCTTCGCCGTGATGGGTGCCCCATCTGTAAGGACCGAAGCGGTAAAGAAAATCCCTTGTTGAGAGGATGCCTTCTTTTTGGGACAGCGCCACCGCATTGAAGCTGGAAGGGCAGAGACGGTATTTTTTCCCGTATTCCAGGAAACGTTCCAGATAATCGATACCGTATAATGCGGTATAGGTATCCTGTTCGCCGGTGTTTTTGCAAAGGGCATTCCGAAGGGAAAGGATCGCTTCCTCTACCTTGCTTTCCTGGCATAGATTACTGCATTTGGTAATATAGTACTGGCTGTCCGCTTCCTGCTCTTCATCGAAATCCTTCCTGACCGTAACGGAGGTTGACACGGAAAGATTGGAGAAAACGCCGTCCGTCCAGGTCACGAACCATTCGTAAAACGCTGCGGTATATTCCGGAAGTTCAGGGTTTTCATAGCGCCATACATTTCCTGCTGCCAAAGGAAAATAGCCCTCGCCGCCCTTGATCTCGTATTCTGTCAGCCGATAGGTTTCGCTGGAAGTATTATCGGAAAAAACGGCCTGGAGGAGTCCGATCCCTTTTCCGTACCAAAGCTCTGCCTGAAAATCGTTGTCCTTCGGAAGCCGCAGGGAAACATGCATACAGGACTGAAAACTCCCGGCAGGCACGGTTAAGGCTTCCTCATAGGATATCAGTTGGAAGGTGCCGCCCTCCTGGTCGGAGCAGATCTCCCCGGGCTGCATGGAGGTGTCGAAGAACATTTTCCGGACACAGCTGGCGAAGTATGTGATTCCTCCCCATTGGCGTTGATTCCAGGAAACGCAGTCTGTGTTGGAGCAAAATCCAGGCTCTGACAGGAACAGGAGTTTCTTCCCGGATACGCCGTATTGTTCCCCCATTACAAAGAATCCTACATAAGGATCCCGGGCGTTCTTACGCATGAACTGAATGGTGCGCAGTCCGCATACGGCGGCAGCCTGATAGACATTGTCCGGAGGGATGAGACGGACGGCTTCTTCCAGGGTGCCTTCAATTTCCGCCAGAGGGCAGCGAAGTCCCCACATGGCGCGGGCACGCCAGAACAGCAGCAAGCCTCTTCCCTCCTGATAGCCAAGTTTCTCCAGTTCCGGCAGCATTTCCTGATCTATTTTCCGGATCGCTTCCGGATAATGTTCCCTGTCCCTAAGTTCTCCTGCGACAAGCTTGTCAATCATATTGCTGGCGAGGACAAAGCCATTGCCGGCTTCCTTCGCCAGGGCGAGACCTTTCTCGACGAAGCCCTCCTCTTTTTTATCCGGGAAAATAATTCCGAAGGTATAGAGGTCTGCCAGGGCTGATTTACCCTGTTTCCCGCTGGAGGAGGCCTGGATATATTCTCTGGCGTCATCGTACATCTTCCGCAGTCTGTCGTCAATGGACGAACCGTTTTCGGTGTAATAAAGCTGCATTTCTTTGATGCGCTTTTTGATTTCCGCTGTGAACCCGGCCGGGATCTCGTCGCCGGCATTTTCCCTTTCGCGGCGGAATGTTTCTATCCTATTTTCTTCCATATAATATGTCCTTTCTAAGTTGCTTTCTCCCAGTTGCCTGAAAATTTTTCCATTGCTTCCTCCCGGTTGCCTGAAAGCTTTTCTATTGCTCTCTCCCGGCTGCCTGAAAGCTTTTCCATTACTTTCTGCCGTTTGCCTGAAAACTTTCTCTTTGCCTTCTTCCAGATATCTCAGCTTTTCCTTGAGGGTCTGTCTTGCATCGTGGAGCCTGCGGGTGACAGTGCCCACGGGAACGTGTAAGGAAACCGCGATCCGGGCAACGCTCATATCCCGGAAATAGAACATTTCCGCCGTCTGCCGCTGTTTGTCCGGCAGGGAAGATACTGCCCTGCGGATTTCATCGCTCTGTTCGTACTGCAGAAAGCGCAGTTCCGGGTCGTCGTCCGGACCGGAGCAGGCGGGAATCTGTTCAATATCGTCAAAACTTCGTCTGCGGGTTACGTACCGCAGCGCCTTGCGTCTGGCGATGCCTGCCAGCCATGGCCGCAGCCTGTCTTTTTCCCGCAGGGTCGCCAGGTTCAGAAAGGCATAGAGAAAAGTGTCCTGGGCGATATCCTCCACCGCGAAGCCATCGGCGATGATGCCGCGGACCACGGCGAATACCAGACGCTGACAGCGCAGGACGATCTCACAAAAGGCATCGCAGTCGCCTTTTAAGGACTGCTCTATGAGCTGCAGGTCATTTTCGCTTTTGTAAGGATCCACGGGATATCACCTCCTTTCAGGGTTTCGGAATACCATGTTGATTTCAGGCTATCTGGTCAGTCTCAGGTCGATTGACGGATTTCAAAGCATCTGGTTGTTTTCATTTCCAGGGCATTTTGTTGTTTTTGGGTTGCTTGACGGCGCCGTCATTATAAAGTGCCATTTGAAGCGTGAAATGTTCGGTGAAAAGTTGGGAAAAAATTGCGGGATTTTTCAGGAATCGCTTCCGAATCCCTTTTGCTTCCCATGATACGGATAAAGGACAGAAAATGCAAGAGAAGTCTATGGAATAATTTTACCTTGAAAATTCTCCTAGGCTGCTTTATAATGAAACCATAGAATTCCTCTGCAAGAATGTGGAGGAGAAATATGATAACAAAAAAGAAATTAGAAGACCTGACATTGAAGGATAACTTCATGTTTGGGGCAGTAATGACCGACCCTGCGAATTGTAAACCGTTCTTGGAAATGGCTCTCGGTATTCCCATTGGGAAGCTGACGGTCAGCATGGAGAAGAGCCTGCTCTATCATCCTGAATATAAAGGAGTACGTCTGGATATTGAGGCGAGAGATGAGAAAAGAACTAGGTACAATGTGGAGATGCAGGTCGTCCAAAAACCTTTTCTGGAGCACAGGGCAAGATATTACCACAGCCAGATCGACATGGATCTGTTGAGTACTGGTAAAAGTTATGGGGATCTTCCTGATGTCTATGTAATCTTTATCTGTGATTTTGATCCAATTGGATTTGGGATGTATAAGTATACCTTTTAGAGTATCTGCCTGGAGAATAAGGAGTGTAGACTTTCGGACGGAGTGACTACCATATTTTTGAATACCCATGGAACAGAGAAGAAAGATATAACGGATGGTCTGGTCAAATTTTTGAAATACGTGGGGTCAGATCTGGAAGGAAGCGGCGGCAATTTTCAGGATGAATACGTGGAGCAGCTGCAGACGGCAGTGCGCCAGGTGAAGGCGAGTCGGGAAATGGAGGAAAGGTTTATGCTGTTAGAGGAACTGCTGATGGACGAACGGGAAGCCGGGAGAGCCGAAGGACTGGCGGAGGCTGTGCTGGATTTATTACAGGAACTGTCCGGCGAAATTCCGGAGAGTCTTAAGCAACAGATCCAGGTAGAAAAAGATAGCGATGTCCTGAAGCGTTATCTGAAGACAGCTTCTTCGGTCGGTTCTGTAGAAGAATTCACAGCAAAACTGTCCTATTGACTACAGGCGGCCCATTTCTGCGGGAATTCCCTGTTTCCTGCAGAGGTCTGTATGTTTTCCTGTGTATCTTAAAAAATATAAAAAAAGGATCGATGATCTGACAACTGGGCGATAAACCCGGGTCTTATGGGGCATTTGTAAAATGTTCCTGTCTGGCAGTTTTTGTGCCGATTTCGGCAATTTTCAGAATGTATTTTGCAGAGGAATTCTATTTTTTCTATTTGTTTTCTATTCGTTTTTAATATCAAGGAATAGCGATTCAAAAAGGTATACTTCAAAAAAGGTATGCTTTCAAAAGATCAAAAAGTCAAAAGGTTTTAAAGGAAAAACATAGATGGCTTGCAATCGTCGGAAGAAAATGATATATTTAACACCGGAAGAGATGCCTGCGGCGGAGGAATCCCCTGTATTGTGGCATTTATGTTGAAAATGATCCGGGAAGGAAATGCGCGGACGGAAATGAAAGTTTATCATATGAGCGATACGCTCTTCCTGGGAGCGGAGCTGTCCTTGAATTATAAAAAGAACTGGGAATTGACAGAGCCGTTTGTGCAGGCGCTGGAGAAAAGTGAGGACTGCTTTTATGGAATCTATTTTGCCGCGAAATTTATGGGAGAAGCCCTGGACAGATTCGGAATGGCGGATATGCAGACGGATTACGTTAAATGGGCGGCAGAAGGGGTCTTTGAATATGTGCGCAGGAAGGAATATCCCCAATGTTGCTGTCGATTGAAAGGGAACTATTATTTTGACGACCTTGCGTCCTGCCGCGAATTGTTTGAGATTGACTGGGGCAGGGCCTCGGCGGAAGAACGCAATGAGATCCGTTTATTCGAGATTGAGCTGGCCGCTGCCGATCTTCCTCGCCATGACATGCGCCTGTTTGACCAGGCGTATGACGATTTGTATGAAAAAGATGATATCACAAATGTTATCTGCTTAGCGAGGGGCTATTTCTCAGGAGAAAAGACGGAACATCCTATCTGGGAAATCCTCAGTGACCAAAAGGCGGTGGCGGTTCGGGATCTGACGGAATATTTGCGGAGGAAGGCAAGATAGACAAAATAAGGGCGACTTGCCACCGCATCGAAGCCTGTTTTTGTCTATCTTGACTTCCTCTGTCTGGAAGCCATGGTTTCGCAATTGCCGGATTATATTATTCCAAGAAAAGGAGAGACTATTTATGATCAAATTATTAGAAGGCGGATACTATCTGTTAAACGGGACAGAGCTGATCCCGGACAACCCGGAGAGCGCCAGGGCTCTTCAGAGCAAGACAGGACAGACCGTGACGAAGGAAGAAGCGGCGAAGGGAACCATTGCTTACCGGATCCTGGAAGCCCACAACACTTCCGGTAATATGAAGAAGCTGAAGATCCGGTTTGACAAGCTCACCAGCCACGACATCACTTTCGTGGGCATCATCCAGACCGCCAGGGCTTCCGGCCTTACGAAGTTCCCCATGCCCTATGTGCTGACCAACTGCCACAATTCCCTGTGCGCCGTGGGAGGTACCATCAACGAGGATGACCACATGTTCGGCCTGACCTGCGCCAAGAAATACGGCGGCGTGTATGTGCCCCCTCATCAGGCGGTGATCCATCAGTACGCGCGGGAAATGCTGGCTGGGGGCGGGAAGATGATCTTGGGCAGCGA
>CANPYG010000066.1 GCA_947588205.1 uncultured Acetatifactor sp.
GCCGCACAGAACGGCCTGCTCGCCGAAGAGGTCAGTCTCGGTCTCGGTGCGGAAGGTGGTCTCCAGGACGCCTGCCCTTGCGCCGCCGATGCCCAGCGCATAAGCTAACGCCAGATCCAGGGCTTTGCCGGTCGCATCCTGCTCCACGGCCACCAGACAGGGAACACCCTTGCCTGCCTGATATTCGCTTCTTACGGTATGTCCGGGACCCTTGGGTGCGATCATGGTCACATCCACATCCTTAGGAGGCACGATCTGTCCGAAATGAATGGAGAAGCCGTGGGCGAACATCAGCATATTGCCGGGCTCCAGATTGGGGGCGATGTCCTTCTTATACATGGCGGCCTGTTTCTCATCGTTGATTAAGATCATGATGATATCAGCCTTCTTGGCCGCTTCTGCCGCGGTGTACACTTCAAAGCCCTGCGCCACTGCCTTATCCCAGGACTTGGAGCCTTCATACAGACCGATGATCACATGGCAGCCGGAATCTTTCAGATTCAGCGCATGTGCATGCCCCTGGCTGCCGTAGCCGATGATGGCGATGGTTTTCCCTTCCAACAGGGAAAGATTACAATCCTCCTGATAAAAAATCTTAGCCATTTTTCATTCCTCCAAACTATGTTTTCAAAATAAAAACAATGAATTTATAACTGATAGGTTGTCCCTAGAGCTATCATAACATCTCACCGGCAGCCCCGCGGCAAAATCCAACCGACAAAGCGCCAGTTCTCAGTTCCCGAAATTCCTGTCCTCGAAATTCACAACCCCCGTAATTTTCAGTCATCAAAATAAGCCACATTGTCGGAGCCACGGCTTAAGCCGGTAATACCGGTGCGCGCCAGTTCCAGGATCTCATATCCATTCAGCAGGGTAATAAACGCCTCCACCTTGCTCTGGTTGCCGGTCAGCTCAATAATCAAGCTGTCCGGCGCCACATCGATGATATTGGCGCGGAATACGTCCGCGACGGAGATCACAGCCTGCCTCTGATCCGATGAAACCTTGACCTTGATCAGTACCAGCTCCCGGTAAACGCTTGACGTGGAGGTCAATTCCTTGATATCCCGCACATCGACGAGCTTCGCGACCTGTTTTTCAATCTGCTCCAGAATCACGTCGTCCCCGGAGGTCACAATCGTAATACGGGTAAATCTGGGATCGGCGGTCACGCCTGCCGTAATGCTCTCAATATTATATCCCCGTCTGGAAAACAGCCCTGAAATCCGGCTTAAAACGCCGGAAGTATTATCCACCAACAGCTGAAACACCTTTTTCTGCATATCCACACCCTGCCTTCTTCACTTAACTTAAAATATACGCCTTGATCGACCCGACCTTCTTTTCTACACCCAGATCCCGATCATATTCACTCTAATTCACTTCATTCTCCGCGCATTTCATCAGCGCAAGCGTTCCTGTGCGGGCCACTTCCACAATGCTGATGGACTGCAGCATGGTCAGAAGAAGCTTTGTCCGCTCCGGCACGTCGCAGATCTGGAGCATCATATAATGCTTGGACATATCCACGATCTCAGCCTTCATGATATCACAGATCTCCATGATGTCCCGACGGTTGCTTTTATTATACTTCACCTTGCAAAGCATCAGCTCCCGGCTGACACTCTGGTGCTCATCGAAGGTCTTGACCTTGATCACATCCAGCTTTTTATTCAGCTGCTTCTCAATCTGCTCGATTGTGCGTTCATCCCCGCTGCTCACGATCGTCATGCAGGATACCGTGGGGTCGTCGGTCTCCCCTACCGCAAGACTGTCGATATTAAAACATCTCCTGGAAAACAGGCCGGACACCTTGCTCAGGACGCCGGAACGGTTTTCTACCAGGACGGAATAAATTCTCTTCTTCATGGTCCCCCTCCTATTTCACCAGATCATATGGATCGATGATGCATTCCATCAGCACGGATTCATCCCCCGACAGAAATTCATCCACAGCTTCTGATGCATGCTCCATATTTTCCAGTCTCTGGAAACGCATTCCATAGGCAGCGGCGATCATTTTGAGATCCGGGCTCCCGGAAAGATCCACCACAGAATAATGGTCCTTGTAGGTATAATGCTGGTATTCCCGTACCATCCCCAGGTAATTGTTCTTCAAAACAATGATCTTTACGGGAATCTCATGCTGCCGCATGGTGGCGAGCTCCATCATGGACATCTGGAAAGACCCGTCCCCGCAGACCGCCACAACCTGGCGCTCCGGCGCCGCAAGCTTTGCGCCCATGGCGGCGGGAATGGAATATCCCATGGTTCCCATGCCCCCGGTAGTGAAAAATTTACCCTCTTTTACAATGTGATAGGTGCAGGACCAGATCTGATTCTGGCCCACATCCGCAACGTAAATGGCGTTCTCCTGCATTTTCTCTGAAAGCAGTCCGATCAGCGCCGCAGGATCCACATAAGCCGGATTGGGATTTCGCACGGTTCCCATGGTATTGCGGTACTCCTTCAGGGTATCAAGCCATTCCCCATGATCGCAGGTAAACTCCTCCTGGATGAATTCATGGATGATGTGCCTGGCATCTCCCACCAATGGAATGGAAGGCCCTGCATTCTTGCCGATCTCCGCAGGATCTACGTCGATATGCACCAGTATCTTATTGCGGGTAATCAGTCCAGGCTGGCTCACGGCGCGGTCCGCTACCCTCGCCCCCACCATGATCAACAGATCCGACTCATTCATGGCGCGGTTTGCATAAGCCCTTCCGTTATTGCCCACCATGCCAAAATACAATGGATGTCCGGAAGGCATCGCACCGATCCCCATCATAGTGGAAACCACCGGAATCTGATGCTTCTCCACAAATTCACGCAGTTCTTGCTCCGCCTGGGCTAACAGCACACCGCCTCCCACGCAGATAATGGGGCGCTCCGCGCGCTCCAGCTCATGGATCACCTTCTTAATCTGAACGGCATGTCCCTTGACAGTAGGCTTATAGGTGCGCAGGCTGACCTCTTCCGGATAGGAAAACCTGTTAAGTGCCGCATTCTGGATATCAATGGGCACATCGATCAGCACGGGACCCTTTCTGCCTGTATTGGCGATATGAAAAGCTTCCTTAAAGATTCTGGGAATATCGTTCACGTTTTTCACCAGATAACTGTACTTTACAAAGGACTCCACAGCGCCTGTAATATCAGCTTCCTGAAACACATCGCTTCCCAACAGCTCACTGTTGACCTGTCCGGTAATGCAGATTAAGGGAATGCTGTCCGCAAAAGCGGTGGCGATTCCTGTAATCACATTGGTGGCGCCGGGACCGCTGGTGACCGCACAGACGCCGGGACGGCCGGTCATGCGCGCCATACCGCTGGCGGCATGGGCGGCGTTCTGCTCTGTGCGGATCAGAATTGTACGGATATCAGAATCTAATATACTATTATAAAACGGACAGATCGCGACGCCCGGATAGCCGAAAACAACCTCTACGCCTTCCGCCTCCAGGCACTTCACTATGGCATCCGCACCTATCATACATAATCCTCCCTGGTTCAAACCGTATTATGCAGAACGTTCTTTATCATATCACAAGGCTACAATATAAATCAACTATTTTCCGCTATTTGGATAAAATAAATCAAATCTTAAATTTGCTCCAAAAGCCGTTTTGCCACCCTGACCGCCTCCGCTGCGTCCTGGGAGTAGCCATCCGCACCGATCTCATCCGCATAATCCTGGGTGATGACCGCCCCTCCGATCATGATTTTCGCGGAAATCCCTTCTTCGCGGGCAAGGGCAATTACTTCCCTCATGCGCTGCATGGTGGTGGTCATCAGGGCGGAAAGACCTATGATCTGTGCATGATGCTCCCTGGCGGCGTCGACGATCTGTCTTGCCGGAACATCCTTACCCAGATCGACCACATGGAAGCCATAATTTTTCAGCATCAGCGCCACCAGGTTTTTGCCGATATCATGGATATCGCCTTCTACGGTAGCGAGCACCACGACAGGCATATGCTCGGCGGAGGCATCCTTCAAAAGAAGCGGTTCCAGCACCTCAATGGAATTCTTCATCGCCTCGGCGCTTCCGATCAGCTGCGGCAGAAAATACCTACCCTTATCGAAATAATCGCCCACCAGGTTGATCGCCGGCAAGAGCACCTGATTGAGAAGAACAGACGGCTCCTCCTTCTGCTCCAGGGCCCTTCTCGTGATGGCGGCGATGCCCCGGCGGTTGCCTTTCAGCACAGCCTCCGAAAGCTCCTGCTGAATGGGGGAAAGCTTATCCGCTGCAGCAGAGTCCGTGTTCCCTTCCTGCGGTTTCTGCCGTGATACTTCCTCCTTCCGCAAGACTTCCGTTCCCTGCGCAGCTTCCGCCTTCCGTAGGGCTTCCGCCTTCCGCGCGGCTTCCGCTTCCTGCCTTTCCCTGCGTTCCTTCACAAGGGCTGTGAAATCAATATATCTGACGTCCGCCCCCTCCTTCGCCAGAAGAAGATCCGTCGCCAGCGCCCCGCCCATAAGAAGCTCCTGGGACGGGTTGGCGATCGCCATGGTAAGCCCTGCCTGGATCGCCAGGGTGAGAAACGCCGCGTTCACGAAGCCTCTCTCCGGCATTCCAAAAGAGATATTGGAGAGACCGCAAATCGTCGCAAGCCCTCTTTCATGACAAATACGTATGGTCTCCAGGGTCTCCAGGGCCGCATTTGGATTAGCGCCCACTGTTGTTACCAGGCCGTCCACCACGATATCCTCTTTTTTCATGTCCAGTTCCAAGGCGCGCAGGACAATCTGGTCGATGATCTCCCATTTTTCTTCCATATCCTTTGGAAGGCCCCGATCCGATAAAGGCAGCAGAATGAACATGGCGCCGTATTTCTTCGCCAGCGGCAGAAGCTTTTCGAACTTCTCCTTCTCAAGAGAGATCGAATTGATCAAAGCCCGTCCCGGATAATGTCGCAAGGCCGCCTCAAGCACCTCCACATGGCTGGAATCCAGAGACAGGGGCAGATTCGTGACACCGGATACTTCCTCTATCGCCTGAAGCATCGTCTCCTTCTCGTCAATACCGCTCATGCCCATATTGATATCCAGGATCTGCGCCCCGCACTCCTCCTGCTCTTTCGCAAACTTCACTGCCAATTCAAAGCTTCCTTCCCTTAGCTGCGCCTGTAGGGCTTTCTTCCCGGTGGGATTGATTCTTTCTCCCACCACAATAAAACCCTGACCCGGACGGAAGGAAACCGTCTTTCGTTCAGAAGTAAGATATCTCACCGAAGAATCCCGCTCCGGCTTCCGTATGGGAAGCTCTGCCGTGGCTTCCACCAGCTTTCTGATATATTCCGGAGTTGTGCCACAGCAGCCGCCGAGAATGACAGCGCCCGCATCAGCCAACAGTTTCATTTCTTCAGCAAAGGTATCCGCATCCATATCATAACAGGTATTGCCCCTGCCATCCAACGCGGGAAGACCTGCATTAGGCTTGGCAATGACCGGGATCTCAACTGCGCCTGCAATCGTGCGGATACATTCCACCATATGCGCGGGGCCGGTGGAACAGTTGGCGCCGATGGCATCAGCCCCCAATGCTTCCAGGCAGACCGCCGCAGTCAGGGCATCTGTACCGAACAGGGTCCTTCCATCCTTTTCAAAGGTCATGGTCACCATAATCGGGAGATCGCAGACCTCCTTCGCCGCGATCAGGGCTGCCCTCGCCTCCTGCAGGCTCATCATGGTCTCCACTACCAGAAGGTCCACTCCTGCCTGTACCAACAGCCTGATCTGTTCCTTATAAATATCGATCAGCTCTTCCAGCTCCATTGTTCCCATGGGCCGCAGCTGCCTTCCGGTCATCGTCAGATCTCCCGCCACCAGAACATTTCTGGATGCCGAGGAAGCCGCCTGGCGCGAGATCGCCACCAGCTGCGTGATCATCTCTTCCATCCGGTCTTCCAGATGATATTCTTCCAGCTTAACGCGGTTGGCAGAAAAGGTCGGACTGTACAATATGTCCGTACCTGCCTCCACATACGCCTTCTGCAGGGCAAGCATAACCTCCCTGTGCCCTAAGATCCACTGCTCCGGGCAGACGCCGGAGGGCATTCCCGCCTTCATCAGATTGGAGCCGGTCGCTCCGTCCAGATAAACTCTTCGATAAGAAGTCAGTTCCCGAAATTCTTCTCGTGTCATTTTGCGATCCTCTTCACACTGAATTATCAAAAACATTTTTATTAATATAAGTTGCGCAATGCGACAAAATATGATACATTATAACATAATGCTGTCTACCGTCAAGTGAAAAGAAGCAGATATGGTCTGTGGATTTCCGGAGGATAAATTACGTGAAAAGTAAAATCATCATGATATGTTCCATCCTTTTATGTCTGCTGCTGTCCGGCTGCGGACGGGATCCTGCGCTGGAACAATTTAAGGAGGATTTTGAGGTCTTCTGTATCAATATTTCAACCCTGGACACCTCTATCAACAGCATCGATCCCTCGGCAGATGACGCGAAGGAGAAATTGCTGGATTATATTGACCAGCTGGATTCCGAATTCCAGAATCTGGCACAGATGGACTTCCCTGAAGAATTTGATTATCTGGAGCCGTTAGCCGATAGCGCCGGCCAATATATGTCTGAGGCTGCCTCCGCCTATCATACAGCCTACAGCGGCGAGACCTATGCCGAAAACTATAACGATTACGCCTATGAAAATTATAAACGGGCATATAAGCGCATTCAGGTCCTCATCGCCTATCTCCACGGAGAAGAACCCCAGGATGCCGATCTGGCAGATGAATCGGATCCCGGGTCAGATTCCGAGTAACAAAGCTGCTTTCACAGAACACCATTTTTTAAGAAACGCGCTTCCGGGATTCAGAAGCGCGTTTTTCCATAAATACACAGGGAACATCATTTCATCGTAATGCCAAAACCATATCTGAGGATATTTTTCAGAATAAAATTCAATACCATGAGAACGATCGCGCCATAAAGATACCATGCGCGAAAAGCCAGCCCCCTGATACGGCCTCCCGACAACAGGGAAACGGCATGACTCCCCATAAAAACAAGATACATCACAATCCCGTAAAATACCATTGGATGATACCACAGGGAAAGCAGTGGATGTCCTGTAAAAAAGGAGATCAAAGCCCTTGTTCCTCCGCAGCCGAGACAATAAATACCAAACCATTTATCCCACAGACATACGTCAAATATCCCCGGAATCCACAGCGATACCAAGCTGTAAATCCTCCATAAGACCAGGCCTGCTATCGGGACAAATAATCCCGCAATAAACAATTGACGTTCCAGGCACTGCCCCTCCGCTATCCGTTCTTTTGCCATTTGTTCCTTCATCATCAATAGAAATAATTATGATAATAACCGCCCCTTAAAACGCTGAGCCCGATAATATATAATACGATCATAATAAGCGTGATCACTGCGCCGATAATAGAACAGATGATACCGGCAAGTGAGACCCCTGACTTTGTCTGCCTGTATCCAATGATGGAACAGATCAGACCGGGAATACAGAAGATCAGATTATAAAATACACAACAGGATACCGGAATGGAAATGATACCGAAGATCATGCCGATAATGGATACGGTATTAGCGCTTTTCTTCGGCTCGAAATTCTGAAAATACGGATTCTGACCCTGATATTGATACTGGGAATTTCCGTAATTCTGACCCTGGTACTGGGTATTCCCGTAGTTCTGGTTATCCCATGAATTCTGATTATTATAATTCTGCTCATCCATAGCGATAACATACCCTCCTCATCATAAGCTTATATGGCGTTCTTTTTCTTTAAACGCACTGCAATGGTATCGCAGACCTTCTCACGGTTCCACTGGATCTGCGGCAGATATTCCCTCTGATTGGTACAGATATAAAAAGAGGAACAAAGATCCAGCTGACGGTACAACTCCTCCAGCTTCTGCAGACTCATCCGTCCCAGGGAACGCAGGGTGAGCGTCTCCACGCCGTAGACCTCATTACTCCCGCTGACATAATTCTGCATCAGCATCAAAAACAAATCCATGAGCTCCGGATCTTCCTCATCAAAGGGTATATGGAGGAAATGGTAAATCTGCTCCTTTTCCAGTTCAAAGTTTGCTTCAATAGCGCGGCAGACCGCGATCTCATGCTTCACATCGCTTCTGCGGTAGACTCCCTTATCCGTGATCCTCTCCCACTGCATCAGGATCGACAGCATGCTCCCCGGCATATAGAGCATCTTCTCGGGCAGCTGAATGCCCGCCTTTTCCACCTGCGGATCCTCTGCCTCCAACAGCTTTGCAATATTCGGCATATTGACCGCGGAATTCACATATCCTTCCGCAAACATGCCCAGTCTTCCGGCGCGCCCGGAAATCTGCTTGACCTCCTGGCTGTTCAACTGGCGCGTCTCCAGACCGTCAAACTTCTTATCCTCCAGGAACACAATTCTATGGATGGGAAGATTCATTCCCATTCCGATGGCATCCGTTGCCACGACCACCTTCGTCTCCCCGGTCAGATATCTCTTTACTTCCGCCTTGCGGACCCTGTACGGCAGGGCGCCGTATATTACGCTGGCCTGAATTCCCATATTTTCCAGCTCCGCGGCGATCGCCAGCACCTTTTTACGGCTGAAGGCGATCAGGGCGTCGTAACGCTTAATGTACTCCTTCTGCAGATAGAAGGGCTCCTTCTCCGCCAGCAGAGGAATCTTCCTCTTATGCTCCACGATCTCATAGCTGTCTTCACACTGGGTAATCAGCTCTTTTAAAATCTCCACGGCGGAGTCGGCGGTACAGATGTGGATCTCACTGGCCGCCAGCCCCAGGACCGCATCCGTCCAGGCCCAGCCTCTCTCCCGGTCACCGATCATCTGGCATTCGTCAATGCAGCCCACATCATAGAAATTATGAAGATCGGCTTTCTCCACCGTGGCGGAAATATGTCTTGCCCCATCCACCAGAATCTCCTCTTCCCCTGTAGTCAGGGAACAGGGCACTCCGCATTCATTGATGCGCTCATGATTCTCCATGGCCAGCAGCCTTAGGGGCGCAAGATAAATCCCGCTGGGAGCCGCCATCAATGCGTCCAGGGCATCATGAGTCTTACCGGTATTCGTTCCGCCCACATGAATGATAAAATGCCTATGGATGGAACGTGCCTTAGGGAACAGTAACGTAAAGTCCTCCGGGATACCCCTGACAAATTCTTCCTTTAGCCTTCTCAGATTGGCGAGTTCCGCATATCCCCTGCGATTCTCAAGCAGATAAGTCAGCTTCTCCGTGGTGATGCGCCTGCATACCTCGTCCACGACGGCATATACCGGACTGCCTCCACGTTCCTTCAAAATACGGTCTATATATTTGGGAACTGTATACTTTTTCCTTTTATAAGTGACCTGACAGTGCGCAGGCAGGCCTGCATCGCTTCGAATCCGGGATGCAATGCTGTCCAGCACACCATCCTTCAGATATTCGTAGTAAGTGAGGCCCCTTTTATGAAAAAGCTTCCGCAGGATGCTTCCGTCATCCGGCATATTAAACAGTTCCTCCGGGGAAGCCGGCGCATACCAGACCTCCGCATGTCTCCCCCATCCCTGATGCTGCAGAAAAAGGCCGCCCCTCTGCAGCTTCTGGCATACCTTTTCTTCCCACTCCCGTTGCAATTGCCCTACATCAGGCGCGCATTCTGCCAGGACCTTATTCAGGGTCAAAAGCTGTTCCTGGCTTAATTTCGTTGGTTTCTTTTTATTATACATCAGAACAAATACCTTTTGTGCAATATTCTTTTCGCTTGTCCTCCCAAATTCAATGATACATGACTTGTTGACTGATACTTTAGTACGACAAAACCATAACACCGAAAAGCATTATTAGTGTATCATATTGCGCAGGGTAAATCCAGCATAATTTTCAAAAAACCAAAAGATTATTTATAAGATTATTTTGAACAGTGGATAACAGACTATTTTGCGCAGACAAGCCTTGCCACACGCACCACCAGATCCCTTCCATATTGGAAAGGAATCGTCTGGACAGTCACCTCGTTCCCCTCCTGGGTGAAATCGACTTTGGTTCCGTTATCCAGCCAGGTTATGGATTCTATTTTATGGGGGAGCCGGAAGCTGTCAATATAATCAGCCCGTTCGTTCAGCGCGACATTGGGATCCGCCATCATGGGGAGATCGAAGCAAAACAGATAATAACGGTTCCCATCCTTCAGCAAGAAATCCCTTTCCCTGCCTGAGACCTCAATCCCACAGGGGCGGGGCGAACGCAGCGCTTCCTCATTAATATGCAGCCATTCTCCCATAATGCCCAGCACTGCCCTGTCTATGAGCCGCACGGAGCCGTCCCCCATGGGACCCACGTTCATAAGCATATTGGAACCGTAGCGGCGGCAGTCGGCCAGCTCGCAGATCATCTGCGCCGGAGACTTGATGTTCAAATCCTCCCTCGCATAACCCCAGTGAGAACCAAAAACCTCGCACATTTCGCTTGCCACATATTTCGGCGCGCCCTCCATGTTGAGCGGCTTCGGCTTTCCTCTCTCGAAGGTCACACTGTCCAGCTCAATATGTCCCAGCGCCCCTCTTGCGGATAACCCCGTATTATTGATAATCATGGCCTCCGGCTGGTACTTACGGATCATTCCATAAAGCGCGTCCTCTTCCCAGTCCGCATCCGGCTTATCCCACATTCCGTCAAACCACAGACCGCCGATTTTCCCGTAATTCGTACAGAGAAGCTCCACGCTTTTCCTCAGATACTTGAGATACTCCTGAAAATGTTCCCGATAAGAAGGTTCCCGCCAGTCCAGAAGGGTATGGTAAAAGAAGGGGATGATGTCCTTAGCGCGGCAGGCATCCACGAATTCCCGGATCAGATCCCGTCCGCAGGAATGGGGGGCATCGTAATCATTCAGGCCGCAGGTATCATAAAGAGAATATCCGTCGTGGTGCCTGGCGGTCAGGGTAATATATTTACAGCCGGATTCCTCCGCCAGTTTAACGAGCTCGATGGCCCAGTCCTCCTTCGGACAAAACTTTTTCGCATAAGCTTCGTATTCCTCATCAGGAACATGGTTACAGGACTTATTCCACTCTCCCCTTCCCATCAGGCTGTATATGCCGAAATGCACGAACATACCGAACCCGAGCTTTTCAAATTCCTTAATGTACTGTTTGACAATCATGCTTTATAACCTCCGTTTTTTATTTCATAACCTCTGTTTTTTATTTCTTTTCCTGTCGCATACCATCCAGCACTTCCCTGACCAGCTGCCAGGCAATGCTGCCCTCCCTGAGCTTCCCTAAGGCCTCTTCAGACGAAAACCACTGGGCGGAATCCACTTCCCCTGATAAAATCAGATCCCTTTTCTTCACATCCGCCCGAAAGCCCAGCATCAGCATTTCCTTTTTCCCATAGGGATAGCTTCTGATATATTTTACGTTTTCCACCGTCTGACCGATTTCTTCCTCTACCTCGCGCCTGACGGTCTCCTCTGCGGACTCCCCCAGCTTCATGATCCCTGCAACGCACACATAGGTGGAGGCGGATACATAGACCTGACGGATCAGGGCGACCTCCTTCTTCTCATTCACGACCGCGCAGATCACGCTTGTGGTGAACATATCCCAGAGCGGGACCCGACACTGCTCACAGTAAGGAATCCTTCCCTCGTCTCCGATTTCCTTCAGAACCAGCCGTTTTCCACAATGGGGACAATATTGAAAATGCATCCCGACACACCTCTCGTCTATTTCTTCATGATATCTTTTAGTTCTTAATGATATCTTTTAGTTCTTAATGATATCTTCCAGTTCTTCACGATATTCAGAAAGCTTTGTGTAGAACTGTTGAATCTCGTCTACCTTGTCCGCCGTTTTCTTCGTATCCGTATAGACTTCCTCGTAGAGATTTAATATATTCCCCAGCTCAGCCTCCGCGCCCTTAAGCTTTTCCAGATCCCCGTCCCGGGCCGCTTCACCGATACAGGGGAAAAAGGTTTCATAATAAAATGTCTCCGTTCCAAGCATCTCAATGTTCGGAAGCTTGCTGACAAAGCTGACTGATTCCGTGCAAAGCTCCTGAATATCCTCCGCAGCCTCTGCCACATCTAAAAGCCTGGAATCATCCGGCTCCTGAATGGCAAGCTCTACCGCGTCATGCAGATCCGACGCCATTTTCCTTTCCTCCACAAAAAGATTCTCATATGCCTCATCATACCGATAGCCGCCTATAGGAGCGGCGACCGCGTTGTAAATGGTATCTGCCACCACGACAACGCCGACAACCATAACGACGCACAGAAGTACCTTTATTCTTTTTACAGAATGCTTCTTTTTGAGTCCGTCATAAATCAGATCAGATATCAGCCACACCACTGCCAGCAAAAATAAACCAAGATAAGCTGTTTTTGCATTCATAAACCTACCCCCGCTTTCTGAGATGATTCCATCCACCTTGACTTCATTATACAATTTCTGCCTTTATTTTACAATCATATCTTGGGTTAAAACATAATCTGCAATTATTTAAAAACAAAATCTGCAATTTTAAAAACAAAATCTGCAATTTTTGCTCTTGACAAAACTGCTATGTACATTTAAAATTTATAGCATAAAAGAAATGAGTTTTTCGACCGTACAGCTATTGCTCAAGCGGCTTGCTCGTTTCTTTTTTTGTCCTTAAAATATCATATAGATACAACTTCCCGTCTTTTGCGTGTCGTACCAGTATTCTTGACTTAAACACGTTGTATTTCACCAGTTCACCCGTATCATCATATACCGGTACTGCAAAG
This sequence comes from uncultured Acetatifactor sp., assembly GCA_947588205.1. Classification (GTDB taxonomy): domain Bacteria; phylum Bacillota; class Clostridia; order Lachnospirales; family Lachnospiraceae; genus Acetatifactor. The sequence continues at coordinate 12,782 of CANPYG010000066.1, forward strand.
CGTGTGTCATATCTGTACCAACCGTATTTTGCATCTGTATTGTGCTTTTGTGTATAGTTTTCTGCAAAGGTTTTGTTTGTGGCAATTTCGACTATTTCTTTGATAATGCTTGAAGAATTTGCCTTTGCATACATATTAGCACCTCTTAATTAGATTTTCCGTATTTTTAAAGCCATCCTTGTATTTTATTATAAATTGTGCTATAGTCTAGTATTGGGTATCAGGGTATTGTGAAAAATAAAAAGATTTTCTATGGAGGCAATTATGGTAGACAAGTGGGAAATTACGATTCCGGAGCTGACCGGCAATGAGACGAGGAACGCTTACATTTATCTCCCGGAGTCCTATTTTTATGACCAGCATAAACGCTATCCCGTCCTGTATATGTTCGACGGGCATAACGTATTCTTTGATTCCGACGCCACCTATGGTAAAAGCTGGGGCATGAAGGAATATATGGATTATACCAATACCCAGCTGATCATTGCAGCCGTGGAATGTAACCACAGCCCTGACAACGGACGTTTAAAGGAATACTCTCCCTTCACCTTCCAGGATCCCAAGCTGGGCAGCATTACCGGATGGGGCAGCATCACCATGGAATGGCTGATACATACCTTTAAGGAGGATATTGACAGGCGTTACCGCACTATGCCTGACAGAGAGCATACCTTTATCGCAGGCAGCTCCATGGGCGGGCTGATGAGCCTGTATGCCATCACTAAATATAACAGCTTCTTTTCAAGGGCTGCGGCGCTCTCCCCTTCGGTCTGGTTTGCGAAGGAAAAGCTGGACCGCATGATCCTGGATGCACACATAGAACCGGGCACCGTGGTTTATATGGATTACGGTTCCAACGAAATACGACATCACGCCACCATGGAGAGCCAGTTTAAGCATGTAACCAAGCTTCTGCTCGATCAGGGGATCTACCTGACCAGCAGGATCGTTCCCTATGGGGACCACTGCGAAGCGAGCTGGGAAAGGCAAATTCCATTCTTTATGAACATATTATTCTATCAACTGGGTTAAGACCACAAAATAAGAAGCCAACGTGTCCGCGCGATGTCCGGCGCAATTTCGCCATGTGCGGGAAGCGGCGCAGAAATGAGGGAACAAAATGGAGATGCAGTATTTCAGGCAATACAGTCACGCACTCGGCAGAGACATGGAATGCAAGGTTTATGGTCACAGCGGCCGTCCTGTCCTGTTTATTCCCTGCCAGAACGGACGCTTCTATGATTTTGAAAATTTTAAAATGATCGATGCCTGGTGGAACTATATCGAATCCGGACAGGTGATCGTCTTCTCCATCGACACCATCGACCAGGAGACCTGGTCCAACACATCCGGGGATCCCAGATGGCGGATAGGGCGCTATGAGGCGTGGATCCGCTACATTACGGATGAAATGGTTCCTTTTATGCGGGACATGGTGAATTTCAAGAACGGCTGGTTCGGATATCCCGGAATTATGGCGTTCGGGGCAAGCCTCGGGGCGACCCACGCTGCGAATCTTTATTTCCGCCGCCCGGATCTTTTCGACAGATTATTGGCCCTAAGCGGCATCTATACGGCGGAATATGGCTTCGGCCCCTATATGGATGATCTGGTTTATCAGAATTCACCGGTGCATTATCTTTCCAATCTTCCCGACGACCACCCCTTTATCGATTTATACAACCTGAAAAAAGCCGTGGTCTGCGTGGGACAGGGCGCCTGGGAAATGCCTGACGCAACCAGAAGGCTTCACGATATTCTCCGCTCCAAGCACATCAATGTATGGGTAGACTATTGGGGGTATGACTGTTCCCACGACTGGTACTGGTGGTTTAAGCAGGTGGATTACTTCCTGCCCTATCTTCTGGACAACGGACAGAGCGGGTAAGGCCACTGGATAAAATCAAATGATAAAGTCAAATAACTGAGAAAGAAAAGTCGCCCATCCGGCGCAGAAATGAGGTTTGTCATGAAGAACTTTGTATTTATTTCCCCTAACTTTCCTACCAACTATTGGATGTTCTGCCGGGAACTGAAAAAGAACGGCCTGAACGTCCTGGGCATCGGCGACCAGCCCTATGACCAGCTGACCCAGAACATGAAGGACAGCCTGAATGAATATTATAAGGTCAGCAACCTGGAAAATGACGATGAAGTCTATCGCGCCGTGGCTTTCTTTATTTTCAAGCATGGGCGTATCGACTGGCTGGAATCCAACAACGAGTACTGGCTGGAAAGAGACGCAAGGCTTCGGACAGATTTTAACATTACCAGCGGTTTTCAGGTGGCCGATATGCCCCATGTAAAATTTAAATCCAAAATGAAGGAATACTACCAGAAAGCAGGAATTCCGGTGGCGAGATACCACATGGTGGACAACCTGGAAAACTGTAAGGCGTTTGCGGAAGAGGTGGGCTATCCTGTGGTTGCCAAGCCGGACAACGGCGTGGGCGCTTCCCACACCTTCAAGCTGGACAACGAATATGAGCTGAAGCGCTTCTTTGACCTGAAATGGCCGGAAACACAGTATATCATGGAGGAGTATATCAACGGCGAGGTGAATTCCTACGACGCCATCATCGACTCCCATGGGGAGCCCATGTTTGAAACAGGCAACGTTACCCCGGTTTCCCTGATGGATATTGTGAACCAGTCCGCTAACTCCCTTTACTATATTTTAAAAAATCTTCCGGAGGATACCCGCGCCGCAGGCAGGGCTACGGTGAAAAGCTTCGGGGTCAAGAGCCGTTTCGTACACTTTGAATTTTTCCGCCTGTTAAAAGACCAAGAGGGTCTTGGCAAAAAGGGAGAACTGGTGGCCCTGGAGGTGAACATGCGCCCCAGCGGCGGCTTCACGCCCGACATGATCGACTTCGCCCACAGCACGGACGTCTATAAGATCTGGGCGGACATGATTGCCTTCGACCGTTCCACCATGCCCATCGGGCAGCACGCCTACTGCGCTTACGCCGGACGCCGGGACGGCAAGGACTTCGTCATGAGCCACGCCGCCATCATGGAGAAATACAAGGATAACATGAAAATGGTGGACAGGATCCCGGATGTGCTGGCAGGCGCCATGGGCAACCAGATGTACGTCGCAGTCTTTAAGACCCAGAAGGAAATGGATGAATTCTATCAGGATATCTTAAACTGCAGGGAGTAAAAAAAGAGTAAAAAAGGAGTAAAAAAGAGCCGCTTTTCACTTTACTGAAAGGCGGCTCCTTTTTTTGCATTCAACATTACATTCTTAAACAGATTCCAGTAAAAAGATTTACTTTTTCTCTTTACTTCTTCTGGAACTGCTTTCTCAGGGTATTCACACCTTCGATTGCCAAAATAACAGCCAGTACCACCAGCAACGCAGCGATACAAGCACGGATCCAGTTCCAGATATCAACTGCCTTGGTCACATTGCTGATGATGGTCTGGATCAGGGAAGTGATGGTGGCAATCAGCATAAAGGCCATGGGAAGAAGAAACATTTTGTTGTTCTTGCCCATCTGTCCCAACCAAGCCGCCACAGCCAGCAGGCCGAGAGCTGCAAGCAGCTGGTTCGCAGCTCCGAAGAGAGGCCATATCTTGGCATAACCTGACATACCCAGGGCAATGCC